>VGCA01000086.1 GCA_016870245.1 Actinomycetota bacterium
TGGGCCGACGCGCCGGCGCGCCGGCGAGGCTGCCCTGGTGGACAGCCTCGCCGGCCGCTGGATGTTCGCCCGGGGAGCCGCGGCGCGCGGCCGTCGCTCAGGCGATGCGGCGGAAGATGGTCTGGCTCGCGCCCGGCAGATAGGCCGGCGACACCCGGTCGATGAGCTGCAGCCACTCGGGGTCGGCCATGAGCGCGCTCTCCCCGGCCTCCAACGTCTCGATGTCGGGGTTCCCGGTGATCCAGGCCACCCCACCGTACGGACCCGTGGCGCCCACGACGAACAGCGTGTTCTGTCCGGAGACCCGGCTGGCGAACTCCGCGATCTCGATCCCACCCGAGATCGCGTCGGCGAGCCGGCCGTTGGTGGACGCCGCCGAGGCAACCGCGGCGTAGGCCGGGTTGGCATCGGGGTCGACGGTGCCGTACACCACCTGGGCGAGCCCGTCGACGATGCCACCGTCGAAGTAGTCGTCGCCCTTCTCGACCGCCTTCATGTAGCCCGAGTCGGCCGTCAGCTGGTCGCCGGCCACCTCGAGCGCCTTCAGGCTCTCGAACCAGGCCGACCACGTGACGAGGCCCGCCTCCGGCGACATCACCGCGGCCCAGGCCTGCACGTCCACTCCCGTGATCGACCGGACTCGCTCGGTGATCTCGGGGACGAACGCCATTGCGCCACTGAGCTCACCGGGGTCAATGGTGCGGCTGCGCGTGAACAGGTACATGGTGCCCCCTTCGTCGTCGAACTCGGGCGAGTCGGACGAGTCGGACGAGTCGCCCAGTCTTCCCGACCCGCCGCACGAGCACAAGGGACGGTCCCCGGTAGCCTGGATAACCCGTTCCCGGTGGCGCCCATCCGTCGGCGCCCCACTCGAAAGGCCGTGTCATCGCTTCGCGCTCCGCCACCCGAAACCCGGCCATCCGCAACGTGGCCATCGTGGCCCACGTCGACCACGGCAAGACCACCCTCGTCGACGCCATGCTCCGCCAGAGCGGGGTGTTCCGCGCCCACCAGGAGGTGAGCGACCGGGTCATGGACTCCATGGACCTGGAGCGGGAGAAGGGCATCACCATCCTGGCCAAGAACGCGGCGGTGACCCTCGGCGACGTGAAGATCAACATCGTCGACACGCCGGGCCACGCCGACTTCGGCGGCGAGGTGGAGCGGGGCCTGACCATGGTCGACGGCGTGCTCCTGCTCGTCGACGCCAGCGAGGGCCCCCTCCCCCAGACCCGGTTCGTGCTGCGCAAGGCGCTCGAGGCCCGGCTGCCCGTGATCGTGGTCGTCAACAAGGTCGACCGCCCCGACGCCCGGATCGACGAGGTCGTGCACGAGGTGGAGGAGCTGTTCCTCGACCTCGACGCCGACGAGGACCAGATCGACTTCCCGATCGTGTACTGCAACGCGCGCACCGGCCGGTCGTCGCTCGACGCCGACGAGCCTTCGTTGCGGGACGGCGGCGAGATGGCGCCCGACGGGTTGCAGACCCTCTTCAAGATCCTGCTCGACCACATCCCCGCGCCCGAGCACGACCCGACCCACCCGCTCCAGGCGCTGGTGACCAACCTCGACGCGTCGCCCTACCTCGGCCGGCTCGCGCTGGTGCGGGTGCACCACGGCACGTTGGTGCGCAACCAGCCGATCGCGTGGTGCCGGGCCGACGGCTCCACCGAGACGGTGCGGCTCTCCGAGCTGTTCGTGGCCGACGGGCTCGAGCGGGTGCCGGCCGCCGAGATCGGCCCCGGGGAGATCGGCATCATCGCCGGTCTCGCCGACGTCACCATCGGCGAGACCCTCACGAGCGTCGACGACCCGCGGCCCCTGCCAGTCATGCACATCGACGACCCGAGCCTGTCGATGACCATCGGCATCAACACGTCGCCGCTCGCCGGCCAGGACGGCGACAAGATGACCGCGCGCCTCGTGAAGAACCGGCTCGACGCCGAGGTCGTGGGCAACGTGTCGCTGCGGGTGCTGCCGAGCGAGCGGCCCGACGCGTGGGAGGTGCAGGGCCGCGGCGAGCTCCAGCTCGCCGTGCTCGTGGAGACCATGCGCCGGGAGGGCTTCGAGCTCACGGTGGGCAAGCCCGAGGTCGTCACCCGCATGGTCGACGGCAAGGTGCACGAGCCGGTGGACCGGGTCGCCATCGACGTGCCCGAGGAGTTCCTCGGCACCGTGACCCAGCTGCTCGCCGTCCGCAAGGGGCGCATGGAGCAGATCGTCAACCACGGCACCGGCTGGGCCCGGATGGAGTTCCTCGTCCCCGCCCGCGGGCTCGTCGGGTTCCGCACCGAGTTCATGACCGAGACCCGGGGCACCGGTCTCATCCACCACGTGTTCGAGCGCTACGAGCCGTGGCACGGCGAGCTCCGCACCCGCCGCAACGGCAGCCTCGTCTCCGACCGCAAGGGCGTCACCACCGGCTACACGCTCATGAACCTGCAGGAGCGCGGCGAGCTGTTCGTGGGGCCGGGCGTGGAGACCTACGAGGGCATGGTCATCGGGGAGAACTCCCGCATCGGCGACATGGACGTGAACCCCACCAAGGAGAAGAAGCTCACCAACCACCGGGCCGCGGCGGCCGAGGAGCTCGAGCGACTCGCTCCCCCGCGTCCGCTGTCGCTCGAGGCGGCGCTGGAGTTCATCGCCTCCGACGAGTCGGTCGAGGTGACGCCGAAGAACGTGCGGATCCGCAAGGTCGAGCTCGACGCCACCACCCGCGGCCGCACCGCCAAGCGCGCGTCCTTGGGCGCGGCGCCCCGCTGACCCGTCAGCCCGTCAGCCCTGCGGCCACGGCGGCGCCCAGCTCGGTCGCGGCCGCGAGGTCGGTGGCGCTCGGCGGCCCGAGGACCGTCACCGTCGGTTGGGCACGGCGCCAGCGCAGGCCGGGGACCACCTTCTCGACCGACAGGACCGCGCCCTCGACGTCGAGGTTGCCGTGCACGTAGAGGCCGTACGGCCGGCCGACGGTGGCGTCGAGGCACGGGTAGTAGATCGTGTCGAAGAAGTGCTTGAGCGCGCCCGACATGTACCCGAGGTTGGCCGGCGTCCCCAGGAGGTAGCCGTCGGCGGCGAGGACGTCGGACGGCGTCGCGGCGAGCGCCGGCTGCACCACGACCTCGACCCCCTCGATCGCCGGGTCCCGCGCACCCGCGACCACGGCGTCGAGCAGGTCCTGGCACGCCGGCGACGGCGTGTGGTGCACGACGAGGAGTCGCGCCACCTCAGGCCGTGGGGGTGGGGGTGAGGTCGGCGTCGAGGTCGAGGCCGAAGTAGCGGGCGGGGTTCTCGAGCACGATCTTGCGGCGCAGGTCGTCCTTGCCCGCGAAGGTCGCGTCGAGGAACTCCTGCGAGCTCGGGAACGAGCCGACCGAGTGCGGGAAGTCGGTCCCCCACATGATGTTGTCGAGCGGCAGCATGGCGGCCATGTCGATCGCGATCGGGTCGCGGATGATCGAGAAGTGGCAGTGCTTCGCGACGTACTCGGTCGGCGTGAGCGCCATCCTCCGCCCACCGAACGCGGTGGAGAAGATGTCGTGGTTGTCGTCCATGAACGACAGCGTGAACGGCAGCCAGCTCGCGTTGGTCTCCGCGAAGTAGAAGCGGATCTCGGGGAAGCGGTCGAACACCCCGGCCGCCATCAGCTGGGCCATGCAGTAGACCGGCGCGTGCGAACCGGCCCGTTGCGTGAGCGCCGACGCGTACGGCTGACCCGCGGTGCCCTGCCCCGCTCCCGCCATCGGGGCCCTGATCTCCCCGAACCCGAAGTGCGGCGAGATGGCCATGCCCAGCTCGAGGCAGGCCTCCCAGAACGCGTCGTCCTCGGGCTGCGCGAACCCGGTCCCGTTGGGGAACATGTAGAACGCGACCGACGGCAGACCGAGCGCGTGCGCGAAGCGGACCTCGGCGACCGCGTCCTCGATGGTCGAGATCGGCGTGACCGAGTTGCCGATGAGCCGGTCGGGCGCGACCGAGCAGTAGTCCTCGGCGAGCCAGGTGTTGTACGCGCGGATCATCGCGACGTACACCTCGGGATCCTTGATGCCCTCGAGGAAACGCGACGCGAACACCGGCGGGAACAGCACCTCGGCGTCGATGCCGTCTTCGTCCTGCTCGCGCAACCGCTGCTCCGGCGGGCCCGCGCCGTCGTTGGGTGATCCGTCGGGCTTGTAGTACGAGCCGTAGTCGAAGCGGATCGGCCCGCGCCCCGTGATGTTCTGACCGTTCTTCAGCAGCGGCTGGCCCTCGATGAGCCAGCCCTCGCCGCCGTCGGGCAGGGAGATGAGCCTCGGCGCGCGGTCCTGCCACTTCTCCGGCACGTACTTCGTCCACACCGGCGGCGTCTCCACGTGCCCGTCGGCCGAGATGACCTGGTACTTGCGGCCCATCGTTCCCTCCTCAGGTCTGCGCAACGCAGTGCGCTGCGGTCGGTGGTGCCTCGACGGGTCGCCCCGTCCGGTCCGTCGGTCAGTCGTCGGCGGGTCCGCCGGTCATGTCCGACGGGTCGATGCCGAGGTAGCGCTCCAGGTTGCGGTGCGTGTTGATGATGCGGATCTCCTCACCCGAGAGGGCGAGGTGGGTGAAGCCCGGCTGGTGCATCCCCCGCTGGATGGCCGGCGCGACCGACACGTCGGCGTTGAGCACGAACCCGAGGTCGGCCGGCTGCCCGCCGAGGGCGACGGTCATCGGCTCCGAGCGCGGCGCGTCGGCCGACGGCGCCCGCCGGAAGTGGATCGCCACCATCTCGGCGTGATCGGGATCGGGCCCCGGCTTCGCGCTCAGCACCGACAGCAGGTCGGGGGTGACGAGCACCGTCGAGTTGGGGAACAGGTTGTACTGGTGCAGCGTGAGCATCTGGTCGGTGTCGAAGCGCGACAGGTCGGCGCCCTTCTCCGCCGAGGTCGCCCGGATGCGCGCCGCGATGACGTCGCTCAGGGACTCACCCTCGGCCCGCTCGGGCACGGGTCCCACCTCGGCGACGCCCATGCGCATGCCCTGGGTGATCACGAACGAGTCCCACACCGTCTGGTCATCGAGCCCGCCGCGGAAGCGGGGGCTCGGGACCCCGTAGCGCTGCGACGACTTGCTGGCGTGCCCCCACACCCGCTGGGGCGCGTCGATGTCGTCCATCGAGGCGATCATCTCCCGGTGCAGCCCCTGGACGTGATACGTCTCGCTGAACCCGTCGGCGACGACCTTCCAGTTGGCCTCGACGTCCATGGTGACGAGGGCCTCGCCGCGGAAGTCGTCGAACCCGATCCACTCGAGGTCGGCCGGCGCCCCCTCGAGGTACTCGAGGAGCGGCATGGCCTCGGGGTCGAGGTTGACGAACACGAGCGGTCCCCACGTGTCGACCGACGCGGCGAACAGCGGGAAGTCGTCGTTGCGGAGGACGCCGAACCCCTTGCGCGACGGCACCTCCCGCAGCCGGCCCCGCAGGTCCCAGCTCCACCGGTGGTAGCCGCAGCGCAGCTCCGACAGGCCCTTCCCGGCGCCGGTGCACAGCGCGTTGCCGCGGTGGCGGCACACGTTCTGGTACGCCCGCAGCGTGCCGTCGTCGTCGCGCACGATCAGCACCGAGTACGGCCCGACGCGGTACTCGAAGTAGTCGCCCGGGTCGGACACGTGGTCGACCGTGCAAGCGACCTGCCAGACCTTCGGCCACATCCGCTCGATCTCGCGCGCGGCAAACTCGGGCGACGTGTACCGCGCGGCCGGCACCATCGTCGGCGAGGCCTGGCCCTTCTGGGCCGCGGTGATCGCGGTGCCCACGGGGGCGTCCTCACCGACCGCTCGGTCGAGGGCTTCGAGGACCATGGGGTCTCCTGTTTCTGGTTCGGTGGATCGTCCTGCGGCGACGCAGGGGAAGCGGTCAGTACACGTACGAGCCGAGGCCGCCGTCGACGTCGATGGTCGCGCCGGAGACGTAGGTGGCGAGGTCCGAGCAGAGGAAGAGCACGACGTTGGCGATCTCGTCGGAGCGGCCGAAGCGCCCGAGCGGGATGTCCTTCGAGCGCTCGGTGAACACGGCCTCGACGTCGCCGTGGCCCTTCGCCTCCGCGACCTCGCGCGCGGTGCGCTCCCACATCTCGGTCCGGATGCGGCCCGGTGCGATCGAGTTGATGAGCACGCCGTCGGCCGCGTACTTCCGGGCCAGGGCCTTCGTGGCGACGGCCAGCGCGCCCTTGGTGGCGGAGTAGTCGACGATCGCCGCGCCCGGGTACTTCGCGGCTGCGGTGTTCATCATCACGACCCGCCCCCATTGCTGTGCGCGCATCGCGGGGAGGAACCGGCGGGTGAGCCGCACCGCGGCCATGACGTTGAGCTCGAACAACGCGAACCAGTCGTCATCCGACATGTGCAGGAAGTTGCGCGACGGCGACGCGCCCACGTTGTTGACCAGGATGTCGGGTGCACCGATCTCGGCTTCAACGGTGTCGCAGAACGCCGCGATCGCGTCGGCGTCGGCCATGTCGGCGACGTAGCCGTGGACGTTGCCCTGGGTGCGGGCCAGCGCGGCGGCCAGGTCCTCCACGGCGTCGGCGGTGCGCGCACAGAACGCGACGTCGGCGCCGTGCTCCGCCAGCACCCGCACGGTCTCCGCGCCGATGCCCGCGCTCGCGCCGCTCACCACCGCACGGCGGCCGGTCAGGTCCAGGCCCATCTGCTCCCCCCTCGGAAGGTGCGCGATCCTAATTGTGGGTCGCTCCGCTCGCTCCACAGCCGACGCATCGCCACTCCGGCGTCCGTCCACACCGGACGCTCGCTGCGCTCCCGGTAGGTTGTCCGCCGTGCCGCTGTCCCGTGCCCCCGACGGCTTCCTCGGCGACGGCCGGCTCACGGTCGTCAGCTTCGACATCGACGGCACCATGGAGTTCGGCGACCCGCCGGGCCCGATCCCGGTGGCGTTGGCCAAGGCGATGGCCGAGCTCGGCCATGTGATCGGCTCGGGCTCCGACCGCACCCGCTCCGACCAGGCGAACCTCTGGGAGGCCCACGGCGTCGACGTCCAGTTCGTGGGCGGGAAGCACCACCTGCCTGAGGTGCGGGAGAAGTTCCCGGCCGAACGCTACGTGCACATCGGCGACACCGACGTCGACAAGCACTTCGCCGGGGCCGCCGACTTCGAGTTCTTCTGGTCGCACGAGTTCGACGTCACCGACTGACCCGTCCCTCAGCGGAGGTCGCGGAAGAAGGCGCGCAGGTCGTCGACGAGCAGGTCGGGCTCCTCGGCCGCCGCGAAGTGCCCGCCGCGGGGCATGACCGTCCAGCGATGCAGGTTCGCGTGCCGCTCGGCGACGGCCCGGGGCACGAAGATCAGGTCGTTCGGGAACACCGCGATCGCGGTGGGGGCCTCGAGCTCGGGCATGCGGTCGTGCATGATCCGCACCGGGTTCTTCCACTGCTCCCAGTAGTAGCGCATGCTCGTGCCGATGGCGCCGCCGAACCAGTAGAGCGACAGGCCCGCGAGCAGGTCGTCGCGCGAGATCGCGTCGAAGACGTCGCCGTCGTGGTCGCTCCACAGCCGGCGGCGCTCCAGGATCCACGCGGCGAGCCCGGCGGGCGAGTCGTTGAGCGCGTAGGCCAGCGTCTGCGGATCCGTCGTGTGCACCGCCACGTGTGCGTTGGCCGTCGCCATCCGTCGCTGCATCTTCTCGAACCAGCCCTCCTCGTCGGGGCCGTACATGTCGGCCGACAGGCCGGAGTAGTACGAGATCGAGAGGAGCACAGGAAGGCTGAGGTGCGCGCCGACCAGCCGGTCGGCGTACTCGTGCGCGAGCTGCGCGGTGACCGACGCGCCCCAGTCGCCGCCGTGCACGCCGAACCGCCCGTAGCCCAGCACGTCCTGCACGAGGCGCACCCAGCGGGCGGCGGTCTCCCGCACGTTGATCCCGGTGTCGGTGAGCGGACCCGAGTACGGGTACCCGGGCAGCGCCGGCACGATCAGGTCGAACGCGTCGGCGGGGTCGCCACCGTGCGCCGCGGGATCGCTGAGCGGCCCGAGCACGTGCTGGAAGTCCCAGAACGTCCACGGCCACCCGTGCGTGAGCACCAGCGGCATCGGGTCGGGCCCCTTGCCCCGGATGTGCAGGTAGTGGATCGGCACGTCGTCGATCACCACCCGGTAGTGCTCCCAGCGGTTCAGGGCGGCTTCGAGGCCGGCGAAGTCGAACCCGTCGCGCCAGTAGGCAAGGGTCTCCTGCATCCAGTCCTGGTTGGCGCCGTAGCGCCAGTCGTCGTTGCCGAAGTCGCCGGGCCACCGGGTACGCGACAGGCGATCACGCAGGTCGGCGACCGCGTCGGCGCCGAACTCGATGTGCATCCGCTCGGGCTCCACGGTCGCCTCCATCCGCCGGTCGGTCAGAATGCAGCATGGCCCACGACGACCCCCTGACCGCCACTCCCACCACCACGGGGCGCGCGTGAGCGACCTCGGCGCGCCGCTCGCCGGGATCCGGGTCCTCGACTGCTCGCAGGTCGTCGCCGGGCCGATGTGCGGGCGGATGCTCGCCGACATGGGCGCCGACGTCATCAAGGTCGAGTTCCCCGCGCTCGACCGCACCCGGGAGGTGCTGCCCGCAGTCGCCGGCCAGAGCCTGTACTTCACCCACCTCAACGCGGGGAAGCGTGGCGTGGGCATCGACCTGACGACCGCCGCCGGCGTCGACGTCCTCGGCCGCCTGGCCGAGCAGGTCGACGTGCTCGTGGAGAACTTCCGGCCCGGCGTGCTCGACCGCCGCGGCCTCGGTGCCGACGCGCTCCTCGCCCGCAACCCGCGCCTCGTGTACTGCTCGATCAGCGGCTGGGGCCAGGACGGGCCGTGGGCCGACCGGCGCTCCTACGCCCCGCTCGTGCACGCCGAGGCCGGCCGCATCGAGCTCGCGGCCCGACTGCGCGACGCGCCTCCCCAGCAGGAGGTGCACCAGCACGGCGACGTCAACACCGCGCTGGTCGCCACCAGCGCGGTCCTCGCCGCTCTGCTCCAGGCCGCGCGCACGGGTCGGGGTCAGCACCTCGACCTCGCCCTCGCCGAGGCGCTCGTCTTCACCGACGAGTGGAGCTCCACCGACCTCCACGGCTACGGGCGTGAGCGGTTCTTCGACACCTGGACCCACCCGGTCTTCACCCTGGGCGACGGCTCGATGGCCGCGCTCGTGGGCAACCCGGTACGGGGCTTCGACACCTGGCTCGCCGCGCTTGGCGCCCCACCGCAGCCGCGCCCCACCGACGACGCCGCGGCCCTTGCGGTCATCCGGGCCGCGGTGGCCGAGGTGCCCGACTACGAGACGCTCGAACGGCTGCTGGAGCCGTACCCCATGTTCGTGGCGCCCGTGCGCTCGGTGGCGCAGCTCGCCGAGACCGAGTGGGCCGGCGCACGGGGCGTGTTCGAGGAGGTCGAGCCCGGCGCTCGGGTCGTGCGTCGCGCGTACCGGTCGCGCCAGGCCGACGTCGGCGTGCGGGGCCCGGCCCCGCGCCCCGGCGAGCACACCCGTGCAGTCCTCGCCGAGCTGCTCGACCTCGACGACGCCGCCGTCGCCGCCCTGGTCGCCGGCGGCGCGGTCTTCTAGTACGAGGCGATCAACCAGGCGTTCATCGCGAAGAAGCAGACCCCCGCGACGATCGTGAACGTGTGCCACCACTCGTGGTAGCCCCACCACTGCGCGACCCGGCCCGGCCACTGCGCGGCGAACAGGATCGCGCCCACCGTGTAGAAGAGGCCGCCCGCGAGCGCGAGCGCGAGCAGGTCGGGCCGGTCGAAGAGCTGCGGGGTGACGACCACCGCGAGCCACCCGAGGACGATGTAGAGCGGCGCCGACACCTTCCGGTACTTCTCCAGGCCGGCCACCTTGAGCGTGATGCCGATGAGCGCACCCGCCCACACCGCGATGAGCATCCCCCAGCCCCACGCGCCGTGCAGCGCCAGGAGGCACACCGGCGTGTAGGTGCCCGCGATCATCACGAAGATCATCGAGTGGTCGAGCCGGCGCATGAACGGCCGGATCCGGGGACCGCGGGCGAACACGTGGTAGGTGGAGCTGACGAGGTAGAGGAGCACCATCGCCAGGCCGTACACGGCGGCGGCCACCACCGCGCGGGGGCCGTCGGCGAGCACGACGAGCCACGCGAGGCCGAGCAACGACACGACGAACGCCGCCTGGTGCACGCGCCCTCGCAGGCGCGGCAGCTCGAGGACCGCCACGTCCGTCACGAGGATCAGGCTAGGCCCTGGGACCGGGCGGCGACAGCCGCTCCCCCGGGCGCCGCACCTACGGGAGGTCGACCATCACCTTCATGCGCTCACCCCGGCGCAACGGGGCGAACCCCTCGTCGATGAGGCCACTCCACGGGATGTGCTCGACCCAGCCGTCGGTCGGATAGCAGCCCTTGGCCATCAGGTCGATCACCGTCTCGTAGCAGCCGTCCTCGTAGCCGAGGGCGCCGCGGACCTCGATCTCGTCCATCATCATCATCGACGGGTTGAAGGCGACGTTCTGCTCGTAGATCGCCAGGATCACCACCCGTCCGCGGGCGCCCGCCACGACGATCGACTGCACGAAGCTGGCCTCGACCCCCGCGCACTCGAACACGACGTCGGCGCCGCGGCCGCCGGTGCGGGCCATCACGGTGCGGATGACGTCGGCGGCGCCCGGGTCGATCACCTCGGCGGCGCCGAGCGCGCCGATGGCCTCGCGGCGCGCGGCCGACGGCTCCACCACGACCACGTCGTCGACCCCGAGCGACCGCAGCCCGAGTAGCACGCCGATGCCGATCGGGCCGGCCCCGAAGATCACCGTGCGCATGCCCGGCTCGACCTCACCGCGACGGATGCCGTTGTAGGACACCGCCATGGGCTCGACCAGCGCACCCTGCTCGAGGGTGACGCCGTCGGGCAGGGCGAACACGTGCTGGGCCTCCGACACGCAGTACTCGGCGAGCCCGCCGCCCTCGGCCGCGCCGCACCCGAGCACTCGCATCGGCGCGTGCAGGTGCGGGAGGCCACCGGTGCACCGGTCGCACTCGGCGCAGCGCAGGAAGGGTCGCACGGCGACGGGGGTGCCGGGCGCGATGCCCGTCACCCCCGGTCCGACCGTGTCGACCACCCCGGCGAACTCGTGCCCGATGGTGAAGGGCTCGGGTCGCGCGAGCTGGCCCTGGAAGTACATGTGGAGGTCGCTGCCGCAGATCCCGTTGTGGGCGACCTTGAGTCGCACCTCGCCGGGACCCGGCTCGACATCGGGGACCTCGTCGAGACGGACGTCCTCGGTGCCGTAGAGACGGCTCGCCAGCATGGCTGCTCCCTCCGCTGCTCGATCGGGCGCGACCGGAGTCGCTCCGCCGGGTCAGTCCTTGGCGAAGTAGTCGTGCGCCCGCTGGTTGAAGAGCAGGTACAGGATCACGATGCCGAACACCACCGGCACGATCCCGGCACCCCGCCGCACCCCGTCGTGGCTGAGCATCGCGTAGAGGCCGCCGGCGACCTGGAACGCGACCCACACGCCGAACAGGATCCGCACGACGTTGCTGCCACGAGCCAGCGCGCCGGTCAGCAGGACGCCGATGACGCCGATGACGACCGTGACGATGCCCGCGGCCATCATCTGGTCTTCGGTCATGCCCGACCGGAGCTGCTGGCTGACCTCGTCGGCCTCGATCATGATCAGGATGCCGGCGAGGATCTCGAAGATGAACCCGATGTAGGCGAGCACCACGACGAACGTGATGCCGCCCGGGCGGTCGGTTGCTTCGGGAGTGGTCATGTGTCCCCTCTTCCCCCTGGTGTCGCCCCGGATCCGGGGTCTCGTGCACGCTATCGAAGCGCCCGATAGCGTGCACGGATGGCATTCTCCGGTGCACGGACCTACGCGGCCCCGGTCGAGGTCGTCGCGGCGCTCTTCGTCGACCCCGAGGTCGTGGCGGCCCGCTACCAGGCCGCGGGCGACCGCGACCTCGAGATCCTCGACTGCGGGCCCGACGGCGACGATCTCGTCATCCACGCCCGCCGCACCGTCGACGTGGAGGGCCTGCCCGGCTTCGCCACCAAGGT
>VGCA01000087.1 GCA_016870245.1 Actinomycetota bacterium
CGCGCCCGTCGCGGCCGCCACCGCGGCGAGACCGATGCTGCCGGCACCGACCACCGCCAACCGGGAGCCTCCGCCGACCCCGGCGAGCCCCATGCCGTGCACCGCGACGGCGAGTGGCTCGACCAGGCACGCCTGCTCGGGGGCCACGCCGGCGGGGAGGCGCACCAGCTGGCTCGGGTGGACCCGCACCCGCTCGGCCATGCCGCCGTCGCGGGTGACGCCGAGGATGGCGAGGTTCCGGCACAGATGGGTCTTCCCCTCGGTGCACAGGTCGCAGGCGCCGCACGGCGCGTTGGGGTCGACCGCGACGGGCGTGCCGTCGGCGAGGATGCCGGCGAACTCGTGGCCCATCACGGCGGGGAGCGGGCCGAAGCCGGCGAGGTGGAGGTCGCTCCCGCACACGCTCGCCGAGCGCATCTCGACGACGACCTCGTCGCCGGTGGGATCGGGGTCGTCGACCGCGACGACGCGGACGCCGTCCTCGGTGCTCTTCACTGCCTGCATGGCGTCATCCTGTCGCGTCGGGCGCACCGCCGGGTGCCGGTGCGGCGGTGAACAGCGCGATCACGTCGTCGACCACGGACTCGGCACGCGCGAGCACCTCGGCGTCGGTGATCGCGCCGAGCGGGTGTTCGATCACCGCGATGCGGGCATCGGGCAGGTGGGCGCGGGCGGCGACCGTCCGGGCGAGCACCTCGAAGGCGGTGGTGGCGATCACCACCGTCGGGCGACCGGTGGCTTCGAGCTGGACGAGGTCGTGGACACTCCACGACGTACACGACCCTCAGTCGGCCGATCCGGTGAGGACCAGGTCGGCCACCTCGAGCTGCTGGAGGATCTCGGGTTCGGCCGGGGTCGCCGCGGTGCCCTTCGCGACCACGAGCGCCAGCTCGGCATCGGTGCGCGCCGCGATCCGCCGAGCGATCTCGGTCATGAGGCGGCCCGCGTGGGGCTTGCCGTTGTCGAGCACGGCGAGGCGCAGCCCGGCGAGGTCCGGGACCGCCGGGGCCAACGGCGCACGCGGCTCGTGGACCCGGCCCTCGGGCGAGACCAGCCGGATCGTCATCGGGCGTCGCTCGGGTAGTCGACCGGCACCGTGACGCTTCGGGTCATCCCCCAGCTCGGCACGACGCACGAGTGCTTGCCGGCGCCCCCGGCCACCAGTACGGAGATGTTGTCGACCGACTCGGTCATCGGTACGAGCGCGTCGTCGTGGGTTGCCTCCATCCACTCCGGCCAGACCCGGCCGGCGAACGCGGCGCGCAGCCGCCCCGCAGGCAGACGGGCGGTGTCGTAGAGGAACTGCTGCACGTCGCGGCGCGTCCAGCCCCGGCCGGCGATGGTCGCCGCGTGCTCGGGGCACAGCACGACGAACCACTCGCCCTGGCTGATCGGCGCGTTGTTGACGCCGAGGGTGGCCATCGCCGACGCGGCCTTTGCGAGGATCGGCTCGGGCGTCTCCGACTCCATGTCGTGGAAGTTGTGCGGGTTCTCGCCGCAGTGCACGGTCACCGCGCTCGGCGCGTCGAGCCCCCGGGCGTGGTGGTACGCGCCCCACGGGCTCGCGGCCGCGTGCTCGGCGATGCAGTACGTGTACTTCGACGGCTGCCCCTGGGTCGACGCGTCGCCCTCCCCCGGGCGACCGCCCCCGACGTGGAGCAGCACGAAGCGCAGCGCCCGGCCCACGGTCGCGTTGGCCCGGTTGCCGGGTCCGAAGGTCCCGAGCCCGGGGTTGAACCCGTGGCGGGCCACCGCGTCGCCGTGCACCACGAGCAGCGGCGCGACCGGGTGCGTGGTCGCCTGCACCCCGCGCAGGTTGACCTCTTCGTGGCCCAGGGCCCGCACCGCGGCGACCAGCACCGGGAGCACGTCGGGGCCACATCCCGCCATCACCGCGTTGGCCGCGATCGCGCGCGGGGTGGCCTCGCCGTCGCGCGGGGCGAGCACGGCGACGACCTCGTCGGCGTCGCCGCCCCACGCCGCGAGCATGGCGTCGACGCGTGCCTCCGTCGGGGCCACCACGGGCAGTCCGTCGCCCCAGCCCTGCGCGTCCATCCACGCGGCCAGCGTCTCGGGCGACTCGTCGACGACCTCCAGCACGGTCACGACGACGACGCTAACCCAGGCGTCAGGAGCGGGGGACCTCCCGCCACGGGATCTCCTTGTCGACCCGCACGTCGCCCGGGAGCCCGAGCACCCGCTCCCCGAGGATGTTGCGCATCACCTCGGAGGTGCCGCCCTCGATCGAGTTGGCCCGGCAGCGCAGGAACCACTCCTGCACCGACTGGTAGCCGAAGGCGTCCTTGCTGCGGTCCATCTCGTATCCCGACGGGTACAGGGTGGCCTCGGGGCCGGCGAGGTTCATCGCCAGCGAGAACGCGGCCTTGTTGTACTCGGCGGCGAGCAGCTTGGCGACGGAGCCTTCGGGTCCGGGCGTGCCGCCGCGGGCGAGGTCGCCGGCGCGCTGGACAGTGAGCCCGAGCACCCGGGCCAGCACCCACATCCGAACGATCTCGTCGCGGGCCACCCCGTCGCCGCCGCGCTCCCGGTAGCACTCGATCGCCCAGTCGATGGGCGACTTGCGGGCGAACGACCCACCACCGATGGCGACGCGCTCGTTCATCAGGGTCGTGAGCGAGATGCGCCAGCCGTCGCCGACGTCGCCGATGCGGTGGGCGTCGGGGATCCGCACGTCGGTCAGGTAGACCTCGTTGAACTCCGCCTGGCCGGTCATCTGGCGCAGCGGTCGGACGTCGACGCCCGGCGCGTGCATGTCGCAGATGAAGTACGTGAGGCCACGGTGCTTGGGCACGTCGGGGTCGGTGCGGGCCACGAGCATCCCCCAGCGCGACTCGTGGGCGAGGCTCGTCCACACCTTCTGGCCGTTGACGATCCACTCGTCGCCGTCGCGCACGGCCGAGGTCGACAGGCTGGCGACGTCGGAGCCCGCGCCGGGCTCCGAGAAGAGCTGGCACCAGACCTCCTCGCCCGTGAAGAGCGGACGCAGCCACCTGGCCTTCTGCGCGTCGGTGCCGTGCTCGGCGACCGTGGGCGCGCCCATGCCGAGCCCGATGCTCACCGTCGGGAATGGCCCACCGGCCGCGACGACTCGCCGGGTGACGACGCGCTGGAGCCCGGGCGCGACGCCGAGGCCCCCGAAGCCATCCGTGAACGACACGTTCGCGAGCCCGAGGTCGTACATCGCGCCCTTGAACGCGACCGTGTCGCCCGGGGTGTGCTCGGCGAGGAGCTGGTCGATGCGCGCGTTGACGCGGGCCTCGTCGTGCGCGTCGCGACCGCGGTCCGCGACCCCGCCCGCCGGCCGCGCCGGGTCGGTCATCGGGACGTGGGGGAGCGCGTGCCGGCGTCACCGATCGGCGCCCGCAGCGCGCCGACCGACATGTCGACGAGGTTGCCGATGAACTGCTCCTCGGGCAGGCGCAACGGCGCCCCCATCTCGATGTCGTGGGCCCGGTGCGACGCGGCGTAGGTCGTGAAGTCCATGACGTTGGCGAGCCGGTCCTCGCGACGGACCGGGTCGAGGTGAGGCAGGCAACCGTGGGCGAGGCGCAGCGACCGGCGGATTCCGTCGGGGCCGAAGGTGTCGGGGATCTTCCCGGCGGGGAGGCTCCGGCGCGGGCTCACCTGGGGGAGGATGCGCAGGTAGTCGCGCCCCGACTCGGTGGCGAGCTCGCCGGTGAGGGGCACGACGATCGTCTCGACCACGGCGCGGATGTCGAGGGCCTCGGGTTGCGCGTCGAGCGCGTCGAGCATCGCGGCCCGCTGGGCCTCGATCGGCGCCCGGTGCAGGTCGAGGATCGCCTCGAGGAGCCCGTCGCGGGATCCGAAGTGGTAGTGCAGGGCCGACGAGTTGCGCTGGCGGGCGAGCTGATTGATCTCGCGGACGCGCACGCCGTCGATCCCGTGGCGGGCGAACAGGTGCTCGCCGGCGCGCAGCAGCCGCTCGCGGGTCTCGGTCGCGTCCCGTGCCATCGGTGCGAAATGTATCGGGCCGAGGCAGACTTGGACAGATGACGACGCCCGAGCCGTCGGATCCCGCCGAGGGGCCGACCGATCCCACCCCGACCCCCGCTGCCGCGCCGGTCGAACGGGAGCCCGACCCCCGGTTCTCGTACGCGAACGAGCGCACATTCCTCGCGTGGATCCGGACCGCGCTCGGGCTCATCACCGCGGGCCTGGTGGTCACCCAGCTCTTCCCGAAGTTCGACCTCCCGTTCGGTCGCCGACTCATCGGGCTCCCGATGATCAGCCTGGGCGTCCTGATCGCGCTGTTCAGCTACACGCACTGGCAGCGCAACGAGCAGGCGATGCGGTGGGGTCGTCCGCTGCCTCCGTCGTTCCTGCCCCGGCTCGTCGCGATCGTGGTGTCGGTGGTGGCCGTGGTCGGGTTCGTGCTGGTCCTCTGGGAAGGGATCGACTGACCGTGGCCGGCGCCGGCTCGGGAGCGTCGTTCGACGCCGACTCGGTCGACCCCGGGCTCGCATCGGAGCGCACCGACCTGGCCTGGAACCGCAGCGGCCTCGCGCTGCTGGGCTGCGGTGTCGTCGTCGTCCGGGGCATGACCGTGGGCGATCCGATCCCCGCCCGCATCGGGATCGGGACCGTGATCCTCGTGCTCGGCGGCGTGGTGTGGCTCCTCGGCGCCTGGCAGGCCCACCACCGGCGGGCTCCGGGCCTCGCCCGGCGGCCGGCGCGGCCGGGCGATCTGCTCCCCGTCGCCCTCGGCACCGCGGCGGTCGGCGCGGCCGCCTTCGTGCTCGGTCTCTTCTTCCCGGTCTGAGCCGCCCGGGGCGGCGGGCGTTCGCTGACGTCGGCGTCAGGGTGCGAACCTCGACGCGACCTTGCTAGACACTTGCCGGAAGGATCCGTTGAAACGCGTTCTCGTCGCGTACAGACCGCGGGCCGCGCCTGGGATGATGCACTCGTCTCGGGTCAGCCGAGAACGTCAACCGAGGGGGGAACTGTGAGGCGATTTGGTTGGGTGTCCGCGCTCTGCGCGGTTGCTCTGGTGGGTGCGGTGTCGGTCGGTACGGCCTCGGCCCAGAGCGGTGGGGGCAATGCCAAGGAAGCCCTGACCGCCTCCGACGTCGGCATCACGCCGACCGAGATCCGCATCGGCGTGATCGCCGACACCGGGAGCTCGCTGGCGCCGGGTCTGTTCCAGGGCTCGGTCGATGGCGTGCAGGCCTGGGCGAAGTACATGAACGAGAAGGAGGGCGGGCTCGCGGGCCGCAAGATCGTCATCGACGCCTACGACTCCGCGCTCGACGCCAACAAGGCCCGCAACGCGATCATCGAGGCGTGCCAGAAGAACTTCGCGATCATCGGGACGTCGGCGCTGTTCGTGAACAACGTGGACGACCTGGTGGGGTGCAAGGACGCGAAGGGTGCCGCAACCGGCCTCCCCGACTTCCCGTTCACCACCACCGAGGTCGCGCACCAGTGCTCGCCGGTGTCGTACCCGATCAACCCGTCGACCCTCGACTGTGCCACGAAGGACGCGAAGCCGCAGTCCTACCGCGGCGCCCTCGGGGCGACGAACTACTACCTGAAGAAGTTCGGGAAGAACGCGCTCCACGGTCTCTTCCTGTACCCGTCCGACCTGAAGTCGGCCAAGAACTCCCAGATCCCGGCGTTCACGGCCCAGCAGGAAGCCGGGATCAAGCAGGACGCGACGTTCGACGTCTCGGCGCGGGCCCAGCAGTCCGCCTACACGCCGTTCGTGCAGTCGATGAAGGACAGCCAGTCGACCTACGCGCGTCACGGCGGGAACGAAGCCGGGATGATCGCCCTCATGAAGGAGGCGAAGCTCCAGGGGGTCAACACCGTCAAGGTGTGGGACTGCTCGCTGCAGTGCTACGACAAGGACATCCTCGCCACCCCCGAGACCGAGGGGCTGTACGTCTGGACCAGCTTCCTGCCGTTCGACGAGACGAAGTCGAACCCGATGCTGAACAACTTCATCAAGTACATCGGTGCGGACAAGGCCGACGGCTTCTCGACGCAGGCCTGGGCGTCGGGCGTCCAGTTCCGCGACGTCGTGAACAGCGTCGTCGAGGCCGAGGGCAACAACGGGCTCACCCGGGCCGCGTTGCTCGCGGCGGCGCCGGACCTCGGCGACTTCGACGCCGACGGGATGCTGGCGCCTCGTGACGCCGGTGCCCGCGTGCCCTCGGAGTGCTACGTGCTGAACCAGGTCAAGGGCGGCAAGTTCGTCCGGGTCTTCCCGAAGAAGGCCGGCACCTTCGAGTGCAACAAGAAGGACCTCTACAGCATCAAGCTGGACCTGAACTGATCCCGGCGCCCAGGGTCCGAGGAGCGACGAGCGGGTGAGCACGACGATGGAGCGACTCCGGTCACGTCAGAACCTTCCGACGGTGATCGGAGCGCTCCTCGTCGCGCTCCTCGTGGGTTGGGTGGTCATCGGCGGGTGGCGCGAGGTGGCCGGCCAGTCGTGGACGTCCACCATCACGTTCGACAACCTGCTGCGGACGCTCGTGGTCGGGGTGACGATCGGCTCGATCTACGCCATCGCGGCGTCGGGGCTGGTCGTCACCTACACGACGTCGGGCGTGTTCAACTTCGCCCAGGGCGCGATGGGCATGTTCTGTGCCTTCGTGTACTGGACGCTCAAGGTCGACTGGGGCGTGCCGGCGATCCCGGCCGTCCTCGTCACGGTGCTGATCTTCGCCCCGCTGTTCGGTGCGCTCATCGAGCGGGTGCTGATGCGGCGGCTGTCCACTGCGCCGCTCGTGGCCAAGCTCGTGGTCACCATCGGTCTCATGGTGGCGCTGATGGGCCTCGCCGTGAGCATCTGGGAGCCCACCACCTCGCGCAGCATCCCGACCTTCTACGGCACCGAGGGCTTCAACATCGGCGACACGTTCGTGCCGTGGTTCCGCTTCATCACCATCGTGACGGGCCTGCTGCTGGCCGTCATCATGCGGCTCGTCCTCTACCGAACCCGCCTCGGCGTCGCGATGCGTGCGGTGGTCGACCAGCGCGAGCTTGCCGCTCTCAACGGCGCTCGCCCCGGTCTGACCTCGTCGTTCGCCTGGGCCCTCGGCACCTCGATGGCCGCGCTCGCGGGGATCTTCCTCGCCGAGGAGCTGAGCAACCTCAGCGTGGAGACGCTCACGCTCTTCATCGTCAACGCGTTCGCCGCCGCCATCATCGGCCGGCTCAAGAGCCTCCCGTGGACCTACATCGGCGGCATGATCATCGGCATCGCGATCGCGTTCCAGTCGAACTTCCTCGACTGGACCAAGGTGGGGCCCGGGGAGTTCACCGCCGGTGACCCGTTCTTCGTGATCCCGACGGTCATCCTGTTCATCGCGCTGCTCTTCATCCCGCAGGCCCGCATCGAGGGACGCCAGCTCAGCAGCAAGATCACACCCAAGGTCCCGAGCATGAAGCGCGCCGCGCTCGGGATGGGCGTCCTCTTCGCCTTCATGCTCGTCAACGCGGCGTACTGGGATCGGATCGGTGTCCGGAACCTCACGCTCGTGGTCCTCTACGCGCTGCTCATGCTGTCGCTGGTCCCGCTCACCGGCTGGTCGGGGCAGATCTCCCTCGCGCAGATCACGTTCGCGGGAGTCGGCGCATTCGCGATGTTCAAGGTCGCCGGCAGTCCCGACGGATGGTGGATCATCCCGGGAGGCAACGGCGCCGTGTGGGGGATCATCGTCGCCGCGCTGCTCGCGATCCCGTTCGGGTTGCTCGTCGCCTTGCCGGCCCTGCGATTGCAGGGCCTGTACCTGGCCCTGGCCACGATGGCCTTCGCCATCCTGGGCCAGCAGCTGTTCTTCGAGCAGGAGGACGTGTTCGGCACCGGCGGCAAGCGCATCCCGCCGATCCGCCTCTTCGGGTTCGGCCTCGACGAGCCCTTCACGCTGCTCGGCGTCAGGTTCAGCGAAGACGCGGCGATGCTGCTGTTCGCGACCGCGTGCTTCTGCGTGGTGGGGCTCGCCGTCGTCGCGCTGCGCCGCAGCCAGTACGGCCGCCGCCTCATCGCGCTGCGTGACAGCCCGGCCGCGTCGGCGACGCTCGGGGTGAACCTGTTCGGCACCAAGCTGGCGGTGTTCGCGCTGTCGGCCGCCATCGCGGGCTTCGCCGGGGCGCTCAACGGCGCCTACCTCGGCTCGGCGTCGACGCCCGACTTCGAGATGCTCAAGGGTCTCCCGATCCTCCTCCTCGCAGTGGTCGGCGGCGTGTCGCTCGTGAGCGGCGTGCTGTTCGGCGGCTTCGCTCTCCAGTCCTTCGCCTGGCTGGTCGAGCTGTTCCCGGCCCGCACCTACCCGACGCTCAACCAGTGGCTCGTCTACTGGCAGCGGATCGGTCCGGGCCTCGCCGGCATCGGCATCGGCCGCGAACCGGACGGCGTGGTGGTGCAGGTGTCGAACGACCTCGACGAGAAGAAGCGCAAGAAGGCCGAGAAGGCCGCGGCAGCCGTCGCACCCGAGGAGCCGCCCGATCAGGAGCCATCGGGTGATCGGCCACCGCTCACGGTGGCCGGGGGAGGTGCGTGACGGTGGCCCTCCTCGAGGTGCGCGACGTCACGCTCCGCTTCGGTGGCGTGCAGGCCCTCGACGGTGTCGACTTCGACGTCGAGGCCGGCGCGGTCACCGGACTCATCGGTCCCAATGGTGCGGGCAAGACCACGCTGTTCAACGTGATCACCGGCCTCCAGCCACCCGACTCCGGCACGGTCGCCTTCGACGGCCGGGACATCACCGGCGTCCGGCCCCACAAGCGAGCCCGCCTGGGCATGGCCCGCACGTTCCAGCGCCTGGAGACCTTCGGCACCCTGACCGTGCGCGAGAACGTCCTCGTCGCGGCCGAGATGCGCAGGTCGTGGTCGCGCGACGGCTCGTCGCCGAAGGACGTGACCGACGAGATCATCGAGCTGGTCGGGTTGGGGGCCGTGCAGGGGGAGCGGGTCGACTCCCTGCCCACGGGCACCTCCCGCCTCGTCGAGGTGGCCCGGGCGCTCGCGGCCCGTCCCCGCCTCCTCCTCCTCGACGAGCCCTCCGCGGGGCTCAACGAGGTGGAGACGAGCGAGCTGGGCGAGCTGCTCACCCGCCTCGCGGCCACCGGTCTGGGCGTGCTCCTCGTCGAGCACGACATGCGCTTCGTGATGGGTGCCTGCACGCACATCCACGTGCTCGACTTCGGCCGGGTCATCGCCGCGGGCGACCCGGCGGCGATCCAGGGCGACCGCGCCGTGCGGGCCGCCTACCTGGGGGGCCACGACGCGGAGCTCGAGGCCGAGATCACCGACGCCGACGCGCTCGCCGACACCAAGACGCTCGCGGAGGCCGTGGCCCGCGACGGCGTGACGGGCGCGCACGTCCGGCCGTCCAGGGTGGCGCCCGACGGCAGCGCTCCCGCGGCGCTCGAGCTGGTCGACGTCCAGGCCGGCTACGGGACGATCGACGTGCTGTTCGGGGTGGACCTCACCCTGCGCAAGGGCGAGGTCCACGCCCTGCTCGGGCCCAACGGTGCGGGCAAGACGACGACGCTGCGGGTGGCGAGTGGCCAGATCCGGCCCAACTCGGGCGAGGTCCGCTTCGACGGCACCCCGATCGGGAAGGCCGGGCCCGACGCACTCGCCCGCCAGGGGCTCTGCCTGGTGCCGGAGGGTCGGGGCGTGTTCCCCAACCTCACGGTCACCGAGAACCTGCGAATGGCCACCTACTCGGGCACGTCGTTCAAGGACGTCACCGAGCGGGCGTTCGCCCAGTTCCCCCGCCTCGCGGAGCGGCGCAAGCAGCTCGCGGGCACGCTCTCGGGTGGTGAGCAGCAGATGCTGGCCATGGCTCGGGCGCTGGCGACCGATCCGGCGGTGCTCCTGCTCGACGAGCTGTCGATGGGGCTCGCCCCGTTGATCGTCGAGGACCTCTACGACGTCGTGCGCCGGATCGCGGCCCAGGGCCTGTCGATCGTGGTGGTCGAGCAGTTCGCCCACCAGGTGCTCGGCGTGGCCGACGTCGCGTCGATCATGCTCTCGGGCAAGGTGCAGCTCACCGGGAAGCCCGAGGAGGTCGCCGGCGCGCTCGAGGCGGCGTACCTCAGCGGCTCCATCGACAGCTGAGCGCAGCGAGCGTCCCACCGCGGCGAGACTTGGTGGCCCGCGTCGCGGTGGTCGGGTCAGCGAGCGGAGCGACCCGGAGTGCTGAGCGCAGCGAGCGTCCCACCGCGGTGAGCGGTGGTCGGGGTCAGCGAGCGGAGCGACCCGAAGTGCTGAGCGTCGTCGGGCGCGCCAGCATCGCCAACGCGAACACGAGGCACACGCTCGCTCCGAGCACCACGACGAACGGCGCGCTGGTCGCGTCGGCGACCGCGCCCATCCAGATCGCGCCCACGGGGATGAGCCCACCCCAGGTGACGACGAACAGCGACATGATCCGCCCGCGCTTGTCGTCGTCGGCCAGGTGCTGGAGCATCGTGTTGAGCGCCGTCGTCATCGAGAAGTAGCAGAAGCCGACGAAGATGGCGCAGGCCAGCGCGCCGTACCAGGACGGCGCGAGCGCGAAGCCCATCGACATGACCGAGAACCCGACGAGCCAGCCGAGGGAAGCCCGGATGCCCGGGACCGTGCGGCGCAGCGCGGTGCCCATCGCGCCGAGCACCGCGCCGATGCCGGAGCACACGACGATCGCGGTGAACGCCTGCGTCGGCTTGTCGTGCACCTCGTTGGCGAACAGCGGGTAGAGCGCGATCTGCGCACCGCCGAAGACCGAGAACACGCTCATCGTGGCGAGCGCCGTGAGCGCCGGCGGTCGCTCCTTGGCGTGCCGCAGCCCGTCCTTGATGCGGCGCCAGGCGCCCCGGTCGGTGTGGTGGTCGAGGGTGGAGCGCAGGCGGACCGGGAGGAGCATCACCGCGACGATCGCGCTCGTGGCGGCGTACACCGCGAACGACCACCCCGCGCCGCCGAGCGCGAGGATCGGCGCGCCGAGTGCGGGTCCCGCGACCCGGCAGAAGTTGTTCCCGGCCGATGCCATCGAGACCGCGCTGAGGAGGTCCTCGGCCGGAACCGTGTTGGCCACCGCCGCCGACTGCGTGGGCCCGAGGAACCCGTACATCGTGCCGAGGCCGAAGGCCATCACGACCACCACCCACGGGGTGGCGAGGTCCATGGCGATGAGCACGGCCATGAGCGTGGCGATGCCCGCGACCGTGCTGCGGATCGCCACCAGGAGGCGCCGGCGGTCCATGCGGTCGGCGGCCGCCCCGGCCAGCGGGGCGAAGATCATCATCGGGATGAAGTTGGCGAAGAACAGGATCCCCAGCCAGCTCGCCGACTTGTCGGTGCGGTCGGCCATGTAGGCCTGGAGGGCGACGAACGAGATCCAGTACCCGATGTCACCGATCGTCGACGACGCGAACAGCAGTGCGAACTGGCGGTGATGGAGCGCGCGGAACGGGTGGGTGCGTTCGCCCGGCTCGGGGATCAGCTCCCCGGGAGCGGGACCGGGCAGCGACGCCTCGATCTCGGGTGACGCGATCTCGAACCCGTCGCGCGCCTGGAGCTCGTCCGGGCCGAGACGGGCGGCGCCGGTCACGGAGCGCGCCGCTCGTGCAGGACGGTCACGGCTCGTAGGTGCCGTCCTCGCGGCGGATCCAGCCCGACGACGCGAACGCGCCGCCGTCGACGTGGATCGTGGTGCCGGTGACCCACTTGGCAAGCCGCGAGGACAGGTAGACGGCGGCGCCGGCGCAGTCGTCGGTCTCACCCCAGTCGAGCGGCACCTTGCGTCCGTAGGCCATGGGGTCGCCCTGGGTGGCCGACTCGGCCAGGGCGTGGTCGCCGGGGGTGCGGATCGCGTCGGGGGCGATGGCGTTGACCCGGATCCGCCGGGGCGCGAGCTCGAGGCTGAGCGTCTTGGTGAGGCTCGTGACCGCGGCCTTCATCGCGGCGTAGACGCCGAACCCGGGCGCCGCCCGGTGCCC
>VGCA01000088.1 GCA_016870245.1 Actinomycetota bacterium
CGATCTCACGGCCGATGCGGATGCAGTCGCGCTCGTCGCGGGCGAAGAAGTCGGACAGGCCCGACACCCGCGAGTGCATCGCGGCGCCGCCGAGCTCCTCGTCGTCGGACTCCTCGCCGGTGGCCATCTTCACGAGGGGCGGGCCGCCGAGGAACACCTTGGCCTGCCCGTCGACGAGGACGGCGTAGTCACACATCCCGGGGACGTACGCGCCGCCCGCCGTGGAGTTGCCGAAGACGAGCGCGATCGTGGGGATCCCGAGCGCGGACAGCTCGGTGAGGTCGCGGAAGATCTGCCCCGCCGGCACGAAGAGGTCGGCCTGCGTCGGGAGATCGGCGCCGCCGGACTCGACGAGGTTGACGAGCGGCAGCCGGTTCTCGCGAGCGATCTCGAGGGCCCGGAGGTTCTTCTTCAGCGTGACCGGGTTCATGGACCCGCCCTTGACGGTCGGGTCCTGACCGATGATCACGCACTCGACCCCCGAGACCACCCCGATCCCGGTCACGATGCTCGCCCCCACCTGGAACTGCGTGCCCCACGCGGCGAGGGGCGAGAGCTCGAGAAACGGCGCGTCGCGATCGAGGAGCAGCTCGATCCGCTCGCGGACCGTGAGCTTGCCCCGCGCCCGGTGCCGAGCGAGGTAGCGCTCCCCCCCGCCGGCCCGCACCAGCTCGAGCTGGGCCTCGTGCTCGGCGAGCAACGCGAGGAGCCCGGCGCGGTTGCGCACGCAGGGCTCCCCCATGAGGTCGATGCTCGAGGTCAGGACGGCCATCGGCACAGATGTTATTCTCCAATCACATTCTGTGCGCAAGTCCCCGGGTCCTTCCCCAAGCCGGAGGCAACGGTCCTGTCTTCTGAGCGCCCCCGTTCGGCCTCCATGTGTCGCTCGATGCCGCGCTGATGGCGACGGCCTCCACGGCACGCGGCCGCCACACCCGTGAGCGGCTCCTGGAGGCAACGGCGAATCTCGTCGCGGCTCGGGGATTCCACGCAGTGGCGATCACCGACATCGGCGCCGCCGCCGGGGTCACGGGCTCCGCGCTCTACCGGCACTTCGCCTCGAAGCAGGACCTCCTCGTCGCCCTCCTCGACCGAGTCGTCGGCGACCTCCTCACGGGTGCCCGTGCCGTCGTCGACGCGACCCCGAGTGCTGCGGAGGCGCTCGACGCGCTCGTCGAGGCCCACGTGGCGTTCGCGCTGCGGAATCGGAACCTCATCCGGGTCTACGACCAGGAGGCCGACCACCTGCCGGACGCCGATCGACGCCGCATCCGACGAGCGATGCGCACGTACGCCGAAGAGTGGGTCCGAGTGCTCCGGAGCGTCCGCCCGGGCCTCGACGAGCCGACGGCCCGGACCCAGGTGCACGCGGCGTTCGGCCTCGTGAACTCCGTTGCGGACTACCGCAGCCCGCTCGCCGAGGACCGACTCCGCGATCTGCTCGTCGGAATGACCCACAAGGCCTTGGGTGGAGGTGATGGGACTTGAACCCACGACTTCTACGTTGCGAACGTAGCGCTCTACCAGGCTGAGCTACACCCCCGAGGGTCGGTCAATGTACCACCGGGGGTGCCCGGGTCTCGGGCCCGAAGCCGGCTCACGAACGGCGCGTCTGCTCCACGGCCGCTTGCAGGCGAGCGACGACCGTCGCGTTCGTGACGTCGCCCCGGGTGCGCTCGAGGACGGCCCGGAGCGCGTCGGTGGTCCTCCGCAGCCCGCCGGTCACCGCGTCCGGATAGTCGACGGTGACCAGCAGCGCGTAGACCTCGTCCATCACCGCGAAGAGGTCCTCGGCACGATCGGGGTCGCCGTCGCGGAGCAGGTCGAGCACCTGGCGCCGCAGCTCACTCGCGGCCTCGGCCATCCCGTTGAGGTACGCCGGCGGGTCGACACCGAGGTCGGCCGCGGACGGCAGCGGCGTGCCCTCCACGAACGCAAGCGTGAGGTTCGCCTCGGCGTACTCCTTCTTCGCGTCGTGCAGGAAGCCGGCGTGGCGCACCGTGCCCTGGTCGGCGGTCGCCGCGTCGGCCTGGGCCAGCAACGACGCGGCGTCGGCGATGTGTGCGCGCGCGACGGCGAACTCACGCCGCTGCACCGCGCGGATCGACAGGGCGCACGACCGGATCGCCGCGCGCGACGCGGCCAACGTGATTTCGCGTGCGTCGTGCGTCGCTGCAAGCTCCGCTGCGGCGGCCGAGCCCGCCGCGGCGATGGCCTCGGCACGCGCGGTGCTCACGGAGCGGTCAGCCGACGTTGCGGCGGAGCACGATCACGTTGTCGCCCGCCTTCGACGCGTCGTCCTCGACGTCGACCGGCGTGACGAACGCGCGCTTCGCCGGCTGCGTGCGCGTGAGCGCGCCGTGGTTCTTGATCTGCACCAGGGCGTAGCAGTACGCGCCGAGCGCGGCGGCCGCGACGAGGAACAACAGGTACGCGAACGGCGTGCGCATCCCGAGCGCGAGCAGGAACGTGAGCCCGACCGCGGCGGTGAGCCCGAACAGGACGTTGCGGCGACGGCGCATCATCGGCGACACGCCACCGGGCATCGGTCGGTAGTGCATCGGCGGGGCGAGGGGAGCCTGGCGGGGGCCTCGGGGCATCGGCGGTGGTCCGCTCAACGGACCGTGCAGCACCGGGCCGCCCAGCATCGACGAGCTCCGGTGGTGGCTGCCGCGGTGGCCCAGCGAACGCAGGCTGTCCATGAAGTCGGAGACTCCGTGGTGCCCACCCGAGTTGCGAGACCGCAGGATCGGCGGGATCAGCACCGCCGCCCACAGAACGACCAGCACCAGGATCACGAGGATGGCCACGTGTTGCCTGTCCTAACGTTCGTTTCCCCAGGTCCGGGCCCACGCTCCACGTGCGCACCGGATCTCCGCCACAAGCACACGAGCGAAGTCCCGCGGGACCTCGCTCGATGGCCTCCAGGTTACCAACGGATGCACGGCCCGGATCAAGCAGGCCGACTCGCGTCACCCCAGGTCAGCGGCGAATTTCGAGATTGTTCCGCGAAGCGCGTGCGCGTCAGCGGTCGAAGCGGTCGAACTCCGACTCCGGAGCCCTGCGGTACTGACCGGAGCGTCCGCCGGTCTTCTCCCACAGGGTCAGCTCACCGATCACCATCGACCGGTCGACCGACTTGCACATGTCGTAGATCGTCAGCGCCGCGATGGAGCAGGCGGTCATCGCCTCCATCTCCACCCCGGTGCGGTCGACGGTGTCGACCTGCGCCTCGACCTCGACATGGCGCTCCTCGATCTGGAAGTTGACGAACACCGATCCCACCAGCAGCGGGTGGCACAACGGGATCAGGTGCGAGGTCTGCTTCGCGGCCTGGATCCCTGCGACCCGCGCCACCGCCAGCACGTCGCCCTTGGTGATCGCGCCGCTCGCGATGCGCGAGGCGGTGTCGGCCTCCATGAACACCTTGCACCGGGCGATCGCCCGTCGATGGGTGGCGTCCTTGGCCGTGACGTCGACCATGCGGGCTCGGCCGAGGGGATCGAGGTGGGTGAACTCCGATGCGGTCACGACGGGACAGTCTACCGAGCGCCCTCGGGACCCGGCCCTCCCAGCCCTCGCCTCGGCCGTCGGTGCCCCGGCCTCGCGGCTCGTGACGTGCCGGGCTCAGCCGCCGATCTGGCTCATCGACCGGTCGGGCCGGATGAAGTCGACCTTCCCGATGTGGTGTCCGGCCCACTTGGTGCCGACCGCCCGCTCGATCTCGGCGGCGATGTCGTCGTCGGTCCCGCCGTCCCGGAGCACGGCCCGCAGATCGAACTCGTCGAGCGCGAACAGGCAGGTGCGGAACTTGCCCTCCGCGGTGATGCGCACCCGGTCGCAACTCTCGCAGAACGGAGCCGTGACGCTGGGGATCACGCCGACGTCCCCGATCCCGTCGCGGTAGCGGTACCGGGCTGCGGGCTCGTCGCCGTGGTGGTCGAGACCGGCCATGGTGGACTCGAGTGGGAACACGGCGTCGATCCGCTCGAGGATCTCCTGGGCCGACACCACCTGGTCCATCGTCCAGTCGCCCTGGGCGTCGAGGGGCATGAACTCGATGAACCGCACGCCGACGCCCTTCTCGCGGCCGTACGCGGCGATGTCGACGACCTCGTCGTCGTTGACGCCCCGGATCACCACCGCGTTGACCTTCACCGGCGTGAGCCCGGCGGCCAGCGCGGCGTCGATGCCGGCGAGCACGCGGTCGAGCTCGTCGCGGCGGGTGAGGGCGAGGAAGGTCTCGCGGCGCAGCGAGTCGATAGAAACGTTGACCCGGTGGAGCCCGGCCGCCTTCAGGCCCGCGGCCAGCTCGGGGAGCTTGACGCCGTTGGTGGTCAGGGCGAGGTCGACCCCGATGGGGGCGAGCAGCTCGAACAGGCGAGACAGCTGGCCCCGCACCGTCGGCTCACCTCCGGTGATCCGGATCGACTCGAACCCGAAGCGCTCGACGCACACCCGGGCGAACCGGGCCTGCTCCTCGTAGGTGAGCAGGTCGGCGCGGTCGAGCCAGGTGAGCCCCTCCTCCGGCATGCAGTAGGTGCAGCGGAAGTTGCAGCGGTCGGTGATCGAGATCCGCAGATCCTTGACCCGACGGCCGTAGGGGTCGATCAGCGGAGCGGGGGCGCCATCCATGGACCGCCCAGCGTATTCGCCGTCGTCCGCCGCGCGGCCGGGCCGTTGCGGCGTGGTGGGGCGGGGAAGTCGGGGGCCGTCACTCTCAGCGTTGACGAATCACCACTCTGCGTGGCAGAATGGACGGGTCGTCATTCGGCGACACGTCCCACACGCCAATCGACGAGACAATCGAGCCACCTTCGGGGAGGCACTGATCCGCAGGCCGTAACTGGTCGCTTCGGGCTTGCGGGGAGCCAGGCGAAACCGGCCCCATGCCACACATGGGTGCCGGTTGTGTCGTTTCCGGGGCCAGGACCCCGGAGTACCGGAGGTCCCACATGGCCCACGACCAGGAGCCGACCCCCACGGTGGTCCCGACCCGCCGGCCACGGTGGCGGCGCATCGCCGTCGTCACCCTCGGGCTGGTGGGGGCCTCGGCGCTCCTCGCCGTCCCGGCCATCGCGCAGAGCGATGGCGGCGACCGCGCACCGACGCCCGCGCCGGCCGAGAAGATCGTCGTCTGCGAGTCCGGCATCGTCGACCACGGCGACGGCATCCAGACCTCCTCGGCGTCGGCCGAGCGGGTCCCGGCGGACGCGCCGGTCCCCGAGGGCTGCACCGCGCCGTAGCGGCGCCCGATCCACCCGAGCCCCACCGCGGACGCGGGGGTTCCGGCCTCACTTGGGGCAGGCCGGAACCCCCGCGTCCCGCGTCCCGACCCCCGGCCGCGGGCGTCAGGTGAGGAGCATCACCCGGAGGGGGTCACCGGCGGCGAGGCCGTCGCCGTCGGGGACCAGCGCGAGGCCGTTGGCGGCCGCGGTGGCCGACAGCACGTTGGACTCCTGGCGACCCGTGCTCGCGGCGACGTAGCCGTCGCCCTCCCAGGTGACCCGAACCCGGTCGAGGTGGACCTTGCCGTCGGGGCGACGGGTGAACGCGTGCGCCGCGCGAGCGACGACCTCCGGCCGCCGACCATCGGCGTACCCCATCATCGAGCGCAGCGCGGGACGGGCGAACAGCTCGTAGCTCACGAGCGACGACACCGGGTTGCCGGGCAGGCCGAACACGGGCACGCCCTGCACCACGCCGAATGCCAGCGGCTTGGCGGGCTTGATCGCGACCTGGCGCCACTCCAGCGCGCCGAACCGGTCGAGCGCCGCCTTCACGTAGTCGTACTCGCCCATCGACACGCCGCCGCTGGTGAGCACGGCGTCGCACCGCGCGAACGCGTCCTCGAGCACGCCGACGATCAACGCCTCGTCGTCGCGGGCGAGGCCGAGGTCGACGACCTCGACGCCCGCGGCGGCGGCCAGCGCGCAGAGCATCGGTCGGTTGGAGTCGCGGATCTGCCCGGGTGCGAGCGGGCCCCGCTCCACCAGCTCGTCGCCGGTCGACAGCACACCGACGCGCGCTCGGCGGTACACCGCGACCTCGTGGGCACCCACGCTGGCGAGCACCCCCACGTGCGCCGGGCCGACCACGGTCCCGGCGGTGAACACCGTCTGCCCGGCCTCGAGATCTCCGCCCGGGCGACGGATGTGGTCGCCCGCCTTCGCCTCGGCCTGCACCAGCACGCCGTCGTCGCCGTCGCGCGCGGTGCGCTCGACCATGACGATCGCGTCGGCGCCGTCGGGCATCGGCGCGCCGGTCATGATCCGGATCGCCTCCCCCGGGCCGACCGCGATCTCCGGTGCCCGCCCGGCGGGGAGGTCGTCGACGACCCTGAGCCGCGACGGCGCGTCGGCCGACGCGCCCACCGTGTCGGCGGCACGGAGCGCGTACCCGTCCATCGCGGTGTTGGCGAACGGCGGGACGGGCTCCGTCGCGACGATGTCCTCCGCGAGCACCAGGCCCACGGAGTCGGCGATCGGCGTCGACACCACCGGCAGGCGGGGTACGGCGGCGAGGATCGCGTCGCGGGTCTCCTCGAGCGGGACGAGGGCCATCCCGGGCCGCCTACGTGAGGCCGCGGGCGCGTACGAGCGTCCGCAGCATCTGCTCGATCTCGTCGCGCAGGTCGTCACGCGCCAACCCGAGCTCGATGTTGGCCCGGAGGAAGTCGACCTTCTTGCCGGCGTCGTAGCGGCCCTCGCTGAACACCACGCCGAACACCGGCTCCCGCTCCAGCAGGATGCCGATCGCGTCGGTGAGCTGGATCTCCCCGCCGACCCCGGGCTCGGTCTCGCGCAACGCGTCGAAGATCCCCGGGGTGAACACGTAGCGGCCGATGACCGCCAGGTTCGACGGCGCCTCCTCGGGCTTCGGCTTCTCCACCACACCGCGCGCCCGCATCACCCCTTCGCGCACCGGCTCACCGGTGAGCGCGCCGTACGCGCTGATCTCCTCGGGGGTGACCTCCATCAACGCGAGGACCGACCCGCCGGTCTCCGCGTGCACGTCGAGCATCCGCGTGAGCAGGGTGGCGTCGTCGACCATGATGTCGTCGCCGAGCATGACGACGAACGGCTCCCCGCCCACGTGGGGCTCCGCCACCGCTACCGCGTGTCCGAGGCCGAGCGCCTCGTGCTGACGGATGAAGTGCACGTGGGCCAGCCGGTCGGTGGCCTGCACCTCCTCGAGGATGGCGGTCTTGCCCGAGCGCTCGAGCACCTGCTCGAGCTCGACGTTGCGGTCGAAGTGGTCCTCGATCGCGCCCTTGCCCCGCCCGGTGATGACGAGCACGTCGGAGATCCCGGCCTGCACGGCCTCCTCCACCACGTACTGGATCGCCGGCTTGTCGACCAGCGGGAGCATCTCCTTGGGGATGCTCTTGGTGACGGGGAGGAACCGCGTGCCCAGCCCCGCGGCGGGCAGCACTGCCTTGCGCACCGGTTGCATGCCCGAACCGTACCGCCGTGGGGCGCGTCGACCGCCGACGCAGCCGCGCGTGCGCGCTCAGGCCGCCGAGGCCGAGTCCCCGGGCCGCTCGTCGGTCGGGGCGTCGTTGCCGCCGAGTCCGTGCTCCTCGCCGCGGATCAGCCGCTTGAGGTTCGAGGCGTGGCGCAGGACGAGGAGCAGGGCCACGAGGACCACGATGGCGATGTCGAGCGCGCTGCCGCCGCGCACGATCACGATGATCGGGGCCAGGATCGCCACCGTGAGCGAGGCGACCGACGCCTTGTGCAGACCCCGGGCGATGAGCACCCACACGAGCGCCAGCACCAGGGTCACCCCGGGGTACACGACGATGAACACGCCGGCACCCGTCGCGACTCCGCGGCCCCCCTTGAAGCGGCGCCACACGGGGAACACGTGGCCGATCACCGCGGCGACGCCGAGGATCCAGGCGCCGCGGTGCCCGTCGATGGCGAGGCCGACGGCCGCCGCGATCGCACCCTTGGCGGCGTCGAGGATCAGGACGAGCGCCCCGGCCTTCCAGCCGAGGAGCCGCACCACGTTGGAGGCACCCGGGTTCCCCGAGCCCTCCTTGGTGACGTCGACGCCGAATCGGCGCGCGACGAGGTCGGCACTCGGGAACGTCCCGAGGAGATACGCCAGCAGTACCAACGCCAGGACCCAGGCCACGGCCCCATTCTGTGGCATGACGGGCCCATCGTGGGACCTCGGACCACCGCTCGGGTACGATTAGCACTCGAACCCGGCGAGTGCCAGGGCCCCCGGCGTGGTCCGTGTGGCCCGGCCCACGGCCGGGAGCGAGCCGATCCGGACCACCGAGGACCGAGGACCGATGCCCACCTACCGCTACCGCTGCGCCAAGTGCGGCGACGAGATGGAGATCTGGCAGTCGTTCGACGAGAAGCCCAAGACCCGCCACGCCGGCGGGTGCGGCGGCAAGCTGTCGAAGGTCATGAGCCCGGCCGGGATCGTGCTCAAGGGCTCGGGCTTCTACAAGACCGACAACCGCGCCTCGGGCAAGTCGGGCAAGCGCTCGACCACGTCGGCGTCGGAGTCGTCGTCGGGATCGGGGTCGGAGTCGTCGTCGGGATCCTCGTCATCTTCCTCGGATTCGGGGTCCTCGTCGTCGAGCGCGACCAAGTCCGACGCGTCGTCCGCCTCGTCGCCCTCGAAGTCGGGATCCTCGACCAACTGAGCCGGTCGGGCTCCCCACGGCGGCCCCGCCGCCGGTCTCCACTCCCCCGCACTCCCCGAACGCTCGCGGCGACTCGCCGTGCCCTTCGGAAAGGCGGGGCCCATGCTCCGACGCTCCCCCCGCACCCTCGGCCTGTGGGCCGGGGCCATCGCGCTCGCGCTCGTGACGGGGTCGCTCGTCGCGGGCGACCTGGCGACCCTCCGCCGGCGCGCCGGATCGCTCGGCCCCGAGGAGCCGGTCGTGGTCGCCCGCACCTGGTTGCCGCTCGGCGCGACGATCACCCCGGGCGATGTCACGACCCGGCGGGTGCACGCGTCGCAGGCCCCACGCGGCGCGCTCCACGATGTCGCCGACGCGCTGGGGCGCGTGGTGCAGGTCCCGGTGGTGCGGGACGGGTACGTGCACGCCGCGCACCTCGCACCCACGACGCGCGACGGGCTCGCGGGCGCGCTGCCCGCCGGCACCCGGGCGGTGGAGATCACCGTCGGTGGCGGACTGCGGCCCGAACCCGGAAGCGCGGTCGACGTCTACGCGTCGTCCGCGTCGTTCGCGTCGGGCGTCGACGCGCTCGGCACCGGACGCACGGTCGGCGACGGCGCGATCCTCGCGGCAGCAGGCGCGGTGGTCATCCGCAGCCTCCCCGAGTCGGTGACGCTCCTGGTCGCCGAGGCCGACGCCGGCGCGCTCGCCGATGCATCGGCCCGCGGCACCCTCTTCCTCGCGCTCGTCCCCCCGGAGGACGCCCGGCTCCCCGGCGCCTTCACGCGCCGCTGAGCGCCATCTCTCCGACGAGGAGCGTGAGCCCGACCGCAGCACCGGGCAGCCAGGTCAGGTCGGACCCCACCTCCACCACGTCGAGCAGCATCCGGGGCACGGTCGACGCGATCGTGACCTCACGCACCGGATCGGCCAGCTCGCCACCCCGGATCAGCAGCCCTTCCGCCCCGAGCGAGAAATCGCCGCTGACCGGATTGGTCCCCGAGTGCAGGCCGCTCACCGACTGCACGTAGAAGCCGTCTCCCGCGATGCGCAGGATGTCCTCCGGGCTGCGGGCCCCCGGCGTGAGCGCGAGCGCCCGCGCCCCCACACCCGGCTTCGACGCGTAGCCGCCCCGTACCGCCGAGCCGGTGGTGCCCACCCCCGCGCGGCGCCCGGTCGACGTGTTGTGCAGGAAGCCCCGGAGCACGCCGTCGGTGATGAGGGCGTTGCGGCGGGTGGGCAGGCCCTCGGCGTCGTAGGGCGCTGCGCCGTAGGCGCGGGGATCGGTCGGGTCGTCGACCAGCGTGACGTGGGCGGCGGCGACCTCCTCGCCGTCGCGGCCGAGGAACATCGTGCGGCCCTTGGTCATGGCCTCGCCGTTGAGCGCCGAGCCCAGGATCCCGAGGATCGACCGGGTGACGAGCGGGTCGAACACGACGGGGAGGCGTCGCGAGGCCACCGGGGTGGCGCCGAGGAGCCGGGTCGAGCGCTCCACGGCATCGCGCGCGGCGGTCTCCGGGTCGAGGTCGGCGAGCGTGCGGCCCACCGAGAAGCCGTAGCCGGTGCGGGTCCCGTCGCCCTCCCCGGCGAGCGCGCTCACGCTGCACGAGGTGACCGTGCGCCGCGACGCCGCCTCCACCCCGAGTGAGCTGGCGACCGCCGACTCCATCGCCGCGTCGCCGTAGTGCGCCGACTCCACCCCGCGCACCCGCGGGTCGAGTCCCGCCGCGGTCTGCTCCAGGGAGAGGGCGAGCGCGACCTTGTCGGTGACGGGCACCGCGGCGAGATCGTCACGCCAGAGGTCGAGGTCGGCGACCGGCACCGCGCGCGCGTCGTCACCGGTCGGCAGGTCGTTCCATTCGTCGGGGGCGGCGAACCGGGCGTTGTCGCGGGCTTCGTCGAGCACGCCGGCGACGAGATCGGGCTCGAGCGAGCCGACCCACGCGTAGCCGAGGCGTCCGTCGACCACGACGCGCACGCCCACGCCGCCGCTCTCGGCGACGGCCATCTCCTCCACGCGACCCTCGAACACCTTCACGTCGGTGTCGACCGAGTGCGATGCGTACGCCTCGACCTGCTCGCCGGGCGCAGCCTTCTCGACGATGTCGCGCACGACCTCCAGCAGCGTTGCCTCGCTCACGACGCCGTGCCGCCGACGGTGAGCTCCGCCACCCGCAGGGTGGGCTGCCCCGACGACACGGGCACGCCCTGACCCTCCTTGCCGCAGGTGCCGGCCCACGTGTCGAAGTCGTCACCCACCGCGTCGACGAGCCGCAGCGCATCGGAGCCGTTGCCGATGAGCTGCGCGGCGCGCACCGGCTCGGTGATCTGCCCGTCCTCGATGAGGTAGGCCTCGGTCACGCCGAACACGAAGTCGCCCGTCGCGGTGTTGACCTGCCCACCGCCGAGCGCCACGCAGTAGAGGCCGTACTCGGTGTCGCCGATGATGTCGTCGGGCGTGGCGGCACCGGGCAGCAGGTAGGTGTTGGTCATGCGGACCATCGGCAGGTGCCGGTACGTCTCCCGGCGCCCGTTGCCGCTGCTCGGCCGCCCGGCGGCCCGGGCGCGCACGAGGTCCCACATGTAGTCGGTGAGCACCCCGTCCTCGATGAGGACGTTGCGGCGAGCCGGCGTGCCCTCGTCGTCGATCGCGAACGTGCCCCACTCGCGGCCGTAGGAGCCGTCGTCGACCACGGTGACGAGCGGCGACGCGACCCGCTCGCCCACCCGACCCCGGAACACCGACGCATCCCGGCGCACGAGGTCGGCCTCGAGCCCGTGGCCGCACGCCTCGTGGAACAGCACCCCGCCGGCGCCGCGCTTGAGCACCACCGGCAGCCGACCCGACGGGGCGGGCCGGGCCGACAGCAGCGTGAGTGCCCGGTCGGCCGCGATCCGGGCGACCTCCTCGGGGTCGATCTCGTCGAAGATCTCGAAGCCGAGCGTGCGCCCCGGCGCCTCGGTGCCGGTGTGCAGGCCGGTGTCGCCCTCGGCCACCGCGGTGACCATGAACCGGGTGCGCACCTGGTCGTCCTCGGCGAACGCGCCGTCGGAGTTGGCCACCAGGATCCGGCGGCGGCCGTCGGCGTAGGCCGCGCTCACCTGGCGGATCGCGCCGCTGCGCTCCCGGGCGGCGACGTCGGCCCGCTGGAGCAGGGCCACCTTGGCGTCCTTGCTGACGGTCTCCGGCAGGATCGCGACGCCCGACCCCTCGGGGCCGCGCGGGGCATCGGGCAGGGCGGCGACCTGCGCCGCA
>VGCA01000089.1 GCA_016870245.1 Actinomycetota bacterium
CGTCTGCGCAGCGGGCACACGCTGCCCACGGCGCTGGTCGACGCCGCCGAGGCCCGAGACCCCGTCGCGACCGACGCTCGCCGGCTCCTGCGTCGGGTCGAGCACGGGGAGCCCGTCGTGTCCGCGCTGGCGTGGTGGGCCGACGATCGGGGCGACGACGCGGTGCGCGCGGTGGCGGGGGCGCTGGCCGTCGCGACCACCACCGGTGGTGGTGCCGCCGACGCGCTCGAAGGCCTGGCCCGCTCGTTGCGTGACCAGCACGGTGCCCGGGCCGAGGCGGCGGCGCTGTCCTCCCAGGCCCGGATGTCCGCGGTGGTGGTGGGGGCGGCGCCGTTCGCCTACCTCGCGTTCTCGGCGGCGGTCGACCCGGGCGCGGCGCGGGTGCTCGTGGCCACGCCCGTGGGTCGCGTCTGCCTCGCCCTCGGGATCGGGCTCGACGCGATCGGGGCTCTCTGGATGCGTCGCATCGTGCGGAGCGAGCCATGACGCTCTCGCTCCTCCTCGGCGTGGCGTGGGGCGCGGCGTGCGCGCTCCCGGTGCTCCACCGTGCGGTCGGATCGGTCGCGCGGAGCCGGGTCGCCGCGATGCCGCGCGGCCCCCACTGGGTGCGCCGATCCACCACCGCGTCGGGAAGGACCGCGCGACGTCGTCAGGCGCCGACGATCGTGGTCCCTGCGCCGGTGCGGCGCGTGCTGAACGATCTGCGCCGCCGGCTCGGTGGTCGGCGCCGGGCCCGCGCCGTCGAGCGCGGGGTGCCGCTCGCGCTCGACGTGCTCACCCTCGCCGCCCGGGCCGGCTGCACGCCGCGCCTGGCGCTCGACGCGGCGGCCCGGTGGAGCCCGGAACCCGTCGCCGGGGCGTTCGTCCGGGTCGAGCAGCGTTGCGCCCTGGGGGCGGGGCTCGTCGAGGCGCTCGACGAGCTCGGCCGGGAGGAGCCCGCGTTGCGCGCCGTCACCGACGCCCTCGTCGTCGCGGAGCGCAGCGGCGCGCCGGTCGCCGGCCTGCTGGCCCGCGTCGCCGACGACGCCCGGGCCGCGCTGCGCCGGCGCGCCGAGGCCCACGCCCGACGGGTTCCCGTCCGTCTCCTCTTCCCCCTCGTCTTCCTCGTGCTCCCGGCGTTCGGCCTGTTGACCGTGGTCCCCGCCCTGGTGGCCGGCCTGCGCCACACCTGAGGAGGTCCTCACATGCACCGCCTGTCCAACCTGTGCACGCGCATCCACCTCGCCCTCGAGGGGCTGCACCACCGGGTGGTCGTCCGGGTCGCCGACGCGAGCGGTCAGACGACCGCGGAGTACGCGCTCGTCATCCTGGGCGCCGCCGCCATCGGCACCCTGCTGATCGCGTGGGCGACCAAGAGCCACGCGGTCGGCAAGCTGTTCGACGAGGTGGTCGGGAAGATCCTCCCGTGATCCGTCCGCTCGGCCGGGCTCCCCGCGGGGAGCCCGGCCAGGCGACGGTCGAGTTCGCGCTCGTCCTGCCCCTGCTGGTGATGGCGATGCTCGCCCTGATCCAGGTGGGTCTGCTCGTGCGCGACCACCTCGCGGTGGTCCACGCCGCACGCGAGGCCGCTCGCGCCGCGAGCGTCGAACCCGACCCGGCCCGGGCGGTCGCCGCCGCCCGTCGGACCCTGCCCGGCGCCGAGGTCGACGTCGGCGCCCGACCCGCGGTGGGCGAGCCGATCGCCGTCGACGTCCGCTACCGGGCCGTGACCGACGTCCCGCTCGTCGGGCTGCTCTTCCCCGACCCCGAGATGCATGCCCGCGCCGTCATGCGCGTCGAGCGGTGAGCGCAGGATCGGGTGCTCCCCGGCGCGGCCGCGGTGCCTCCGGGGCGTCGACGGTCGTCCTGCTCGCGGTCTTCGTCGTGGGGATGGTGCTCGTCGTCGGCGCGGCCCGGGTGGGCGTGGCACTCCTCACCCGAGCCCGGGCCCAGACCGCCGCCGACGCCGCCGCGCTCGCGGCCGCCGACGCCCTCGCACTGGGGCGGGGTGCCGCCACCGCCCGGTCCGACGCGGCCGAGACCGCGGCCGACAACGGCGCGCGCCTGGTCGGCTGCGACTGCGCCGGGCCCCGGGTGACGGTCACGGTGGAGATCGACGCGCCGGGCCTCGGGCGGGTCGCCCGGGTCGATGCGAGCGCCGAGGTCGACGGGCCCGTGATCCCGGCACCCTGACCGGTGCGGGGACCACGGACGCGCCGTGCGTCAGTGGTTCTGGAGGATGGCGTCGTCGCGGAAGTCTGCGAACAGGTCCTGTGCGCTCGCGGCCACGGCGAGGTTGGTGCCGTTGCCCGACGCGCCGGTGGGGAGGAGCACGTTCTTCACCCGGGCCGGGTCGAGGGTGAGCGCGAGGCGGCCGAGGTCATAGAGCTCCCCGAGGTCCATGCCCTCGGTCTTGGTGTGTCGGGCCAACGTGGCGATGAGCTTGGCGGTGCCTGCGGCGCCGGGGTTCTGGGCCCGCAACGTGGCGAGCGCGGCGATGATCGCCTTGCCCTGGTTGAACGATCGCTGGCGGTCGCCTTCGGCCGGGTAGCTCTTCCGGTCACGCGCGTAGGCGAGGAGCGATTCGCCGGTCATGCGGTACGTGCCGGGCTGGAAGTCGGTGCCGGAGTCGCGGTCGACCATCGGCTCGGTGACCTCGATGTCGATGCCGCCGATCTCGTCGACCATGTCGATGAAGCCGGGGAAGCCCGTGGTGATGGCGTAGGCGATGTCGATCCCCATCATGCGCTCGAGCTGGCCGACCGTCGCCGGGAGCCCGCCCGTGGCGTTGAACGCGTTGATCTTCCCGCCGCCGGGCGCCTCGGTGTCGCGCGGCACGTCGATGATGCTGGCGTCACCCGTCGTGGGGTTCACGCCGACCACGTGGATCGCGTCGCCGAGGCCGGGCTCCGGCCGGTCGGGGTTGCCCGGGAAGCTGTCGTTGCCGAGCACGAGCACGTAGAACGGCGCCCCCGGGTTCTCGGCGTAGCTGGCGCTGGCGCCAACGCGGTGGACCGAGAACCAGGTGGTTGCCGACGCCGGCTGGGGCGAGCCGACCGCGAACCACGCGGCGGCCACGGCACCGGCGAGGAGCAACCCGGTGAGCGGGATGGCGACGAGGAGACGGACGATCGGGTTCTTCATCGGGCAACCGTCGGGGTCGGCGCCGCGGGAGCGGCGGGAACTGTGGTGGTGGTCGGGGCCTTGATCGCCTTGCCCACCCGGTCGACGGTGAGCGTGTAGCCGGTGATCTTCCAGGTGCCGTTGTCGGGCTCGAGCACGAGCTCGCCCGACCGGGTGATCTTCAGGGGGCCCTTGGCAGTCTTCGTCGTCGCGGTGGTGGCGACGTCGGCCGTCACCACGACGACGTTGCCACCGCCGTCGGCGAGGCCGGTGAGCGCGACGGGTGCCCCCTTCACGGAGATCCGGCCGACCGCCTTCGGCAGTCCCTCATCGACGAGCACCGATCGGTCGGTGGCGAGCCGGGCGACGACCGGCGCGGCGAGGGCCGTGCCCAGCGCGGCGTCGTTGGCGGCGCCCTTCCTGAGCGGCGTGACGGTCGCAGCGTTGACGTATCCGGTGAGCGTGGTCATCACCGCGCTCTGCACGTCGGGCGGGAGCGCGTCGGGCCCGTTGCCGGTCTTGTAGATGGTGACCTCGCCGGGGGTCATCTTCACCACGGCCTTGGGCTTCTTCGCGGCGCCGGCGGGCGGGGCGACCGCGGTCACCGCGATGGCGGTGGCGGTGGCGCACGTGACAAGCGCCGCGCGCCATGCGCGCGACGCCCGGGGGTTCGGGTGGGGCATGACGGTCAGGGTACGGGCCGATCCCCGGAAGTGGGCGTCACGGGGCGGCCCCGATAGCGTGGAATCCATGGCGTTCCGCAAGGCCGTGCAGCGACTCACCACTCCCGTCGACGAGCTCGATCGCGAGGACCTCGCGGCATTCTGCAGCGCCCGGGGCTTCGTCCCCATCCCGTCCATCGAGCCGCGCACCCGGGTCTCGACCGGTGGCGAGGTGCGCTCGGTGCGGATCGTGCCGCGCGCGGGTGCGCCGGCGCTCGAGGTCACGTTCTCCGACGGCAACGCGTCGGCCACCGCCGTGTTCCTCGGGCGGCGGAAGATCGCCGGGATGGCGGCGGGACGCAAGCTCGCCGTCACCGGCATGGTCGCCCTCGACGGCAAGCAGCTGATGCTCTACAACCCCGAGTACACCTTCATCGGCTAGGAGCGCAGCGTGCGTCCCGGGGCGTTGATCCCAGCCCGGCGTCGCCGTTCAGGAGCGCAGCGACCAGAGATTAGGAGCGCAGCGTACGTCCCGGGGCCGGCAGGGGCGTTGATCCCAGCCCGGCGTCGCCGTTCAGGAGCGCAGCGACCAGAGATCAGGAGCGCAGCGACCAGAGATCAGGAGCGCAGCGACCAGAGATCAGGAGCGCAGCGTGCGTCCCGGGGCGTTGATCCCAGCCCGGCGTCGCCGTTCAGGAGCGCAGCGACCAGAGATCAGGAGCGCAGCGACCAGAGATCAGGAGCGCAGCGAGCGTCCCGGGGCCGGCAGGGGCGTTGATCCCAGCCCGGCGTCGACGATCAGCGAGCGCAGCGACCAGAGATCAGGAGCGCGATCAGGCGCCGGTCAGGATCCGGCGCATCGCGTCCTCCGACTCCGGGGTCACGAGTGCGAGCACCTCGTCGCGGGCCTCGAACACGGTGTCGCCCCGGGGCATCACCACGTGCTCACCGCGGATGACGGCGACCACGGTCGCGTCGCGGGGGATCTCGACCTCGCGGATCGCCTTGTCCATCACGGGAGAGTCGTCGGCCAGGGTGACTTCGACGAGCCGGACGTTGCCGCCCTCGAACTGGAGCAGGCGCACCAGGCGGCCGACGGTGACGGCCTCCTCCACCAGTGCGGTGATGAGGTGCGGCGTGGAGACGGAGAGGTCGACACCCCAGTTCTCGTTGAACATCCACTCGTTCTGCGGGTGGTTCACGCGAGCGATGACGCGCGGGACGGCGAACTCCTGCTTGGCGAGCAGCGACACGACGAGGTTGTCCTCGTCGTCACCGGTCGCGGCGACGACCACGTCGCAGCGGTCGAGGCCGGCATCGGCCAGTGACGTGACCTCGCAGGCGTCGCCGATGAACCATTCGACGCCGTCGGCGACCTCGGCGCGGTCGCGGATCTCGGGCTGCTGCTCGATGAGCAGCACCTCGTGCCCGGCGGCGAAGAGGTCGTTGGCGATGAACGAGCCGACGTTGCCGGCCCCGGCGATCGCGACACGCATCAGTGCTCCGGTCCTTGGTCGAGGTGGCGGCGGAGATCGTCGACGGCGTCGACGGCGGACACGAACAGGAGGACGTCGCCCTCCTGGCCGATCACCGTGGGCGACACGATCTGGGCCTCGCCGAGCCGCGACACGGCGGTGATCCAGAACCGCCCCGGCTCGTTGAGGCCGGCCAGCTTCTTGCCGGCCCAGGCCGACGGGAGGTTGAACTCGAGCAGACACACGTTGCCGCTCGGGTCGACCCAGTCGTGGGGCTGCTCGCTGCTCGGCAGCAGGCGGCGCAGCACCTGGTCGGTGGTCCACGACACCGTGGCCACCGTGGGGATGCCGAGCCGCTGGTAGATCACGGCCCGGCGGGGGTCGTAGATGCGGGCGACGACCCGCTCGATGCCGAAGTTCTCCCGGGCGATCCGGGCGGTGAGGATGTTGGTGTTGTCGCCGCTGGTGACGGCGGCGACGGCCCCGGCGCCCTCGATCCCGGCCTCGGCGAGGTCGTCGCGATCGAAGCCCAGGCCCACGATGGTCCGCCCGGCGAACCCGGAGGGCAGCCGCCGGAACGCTCGGGGGTTCTTGTCGATGATGGCCACGGTGTGGCCCGACTTCTCGAGCAGGCTCGAGAGCTCGGTTCCCACCCGGCCGCAGCCGACGACGACGACGTGCACGGCACCCTCCTCGGAGGCCCTGGATGCTAACGGGGAACCCCGGTGCACCCGCAACGAGCCCCGTCGGCGCCCGGTCCCGCGACCGCGCCGTCGGGTATCTGACGCAGACCTGGCGCGGCCGGTGTCGTGCACGACCCCGCGCCGGTGGCAGCATGGGCGCGCCGGACATCGACTCGGGCGCCGCGGGCGCCAGGCCGCCGGTCAGGGTGGGGAGACTCTGGAATGCTGGAAACCGTCAAGCGCCTGCTCGTGGGCCGTCCGATCCCGACGACCGAGCAGGAGCACCAGCGCATCCCGAAGACCGTTGCGCTCGCGGTCTTCTCTTCCGACGCGATCTCGTCGACGGCCTACGCGACCGAGGAGATCCTGTTCGTCACCGCCCTCGGGGCATCCAGCCTCGCCCTCGGGCTCGACACCCTCGTCCCGATCGCGATCGCGGTGGCGATCCTGCTGACGATCGTCTCCTTCTCGTACCGGCAGACGATCTTCGCCTACCCGAGTGGCGGCGGGAGCTACGTCGTCAGCCGCGAGAACCTCGGTGAGATGCCCTCGCTGGTCGCGGGAGCCTCCCTGCTCGTCGACTACATCCTCACAGTCGCCGTGTCGATCTCCGCCGGTGTCGCCGCCATCATCTCGATCCCCGAGTTCTCCGATCTCGCCGAGCACCGGGTGCTCCTCGGTCTCGGTCTGATCCTGCTGGTCACCCTGGCCAACCTGCGCGGCATCAAGGAGTCGGGCAAGCTCTTCACCGCTCCGACCTACCTCTACATCGTCATGATCGGCGCGCTCGTGGTCTACGGGCTGTACCGCGACCTCATCGCGGGAGACGTCGGCACCGTCCCGCTTCCCGACGGCCACACGGAGTTCGCCGTCACCGGAGGCTCGCTCAGCCTCTTCCTCATCCTGAAGGGCTTCTCGTCGGGCGCGGTCGCGCTCACCGGTGTTGAGGCGATCTCGAACGGAGTGCCCGCCTTCCGTCGCCCCGAGTCCAAGAACGCGGCGACGACCCTCGTGATCATGGCCGGGATCCTCGGGACGTTGTTCTTCGGGATCTCACTGCTGGCGAGCCACGTCCATCCCTACCCGAGCGAGGAGCAGACCGTCATCGCGCAGATGGGTCTGCTGATCTTCGGCAACGGGGCCACGTTCTTCATCCTGCAGATCGCGACCGCGCTGATCCTCACCCTGGCGGCGAACACCGCCTATGCCGACTTCCCGCGCATCTCGTCGATCATCGCCAAGGACGGGTACCTACCCCGGCAGTTCGCGAACCGGGGCGACCGGCTCGTGTTCTCCAACGGTGTGATCTTCCTGGCCCTTGCCGCCGGTGCGCTGATCGTGGCGTTCGGAGGCGTGACGAACGCGCTCATCCCCCTCTACGCGGTGGGCGTGTTCACCTCGTTCACCCTCTCCCAGACCGGCATGGTCCGGCACCATCTCGCCGACCGGCAACGGGGGTGGCGCAAGAGCGCCGTGATCAACACCGTCGGCGCGTGTGCCACCTTCGTCGTGCTGATCATCGTCGCCGTCACCAAGTTCTCGAGCGGGGCGTGGCTCCCGATCGTCGTGATCCCGGCCATCATCGCCCTGTTCAAGGGGATCAAGCGCCACTACTCGTCGGTGGAGAAGAGCCTGTACGTGGAACCGGGCTTCCGACCGCGCCGGATGAACCACACGGTGGTGGTGCTCGTGGGCCGGGTGCACCGCGGGGTGCTCGATGCCCTCGCCTATGCCAAATCGCTCAACCCCACCCACCTGCTCGCCGTGAGCGTCGTGACCGACGAGGAGGAGCAGGCGAAGATCGAGGACCAGTGGCGCGAGTTCGACCTCGACGTGCAGCTCGAGACCGTGTACTCGCCGTACCGGGAGCTCACCCGGCCGATCCTGCGCTTCGTGGACGAGCTCGAGGCCCGCTACGACAACGAGATCGTCACCGTGCTGATCCCGGAGTTCGTGGTGAGCCACTGGTGGCAGCACGTCCTCCACAACCAGAGCGCGCTGATCCTCAAGGGCCGCCTGCTCTTCCGCAAGGGTCTCGTCGTCACCTCGGTCCCGTACCACACGGAGTAGGGCTGCCGCCGCCCTCCGTGGGTGCGGTCCAATTGGACCTTCGAGCGGTCGCCCTCCTATCGTGCGCCCGCCGCCCAGACCGGGCGTCAGAGCGCGCGCGTCGCGCCTCAGGGGGCCCCGAACGCCATGCCGGAGATCCCGGACGGACGTTCGCGGCCGAGTAAAGGAGCGAGCACCGGATGCAGAGCCTCATCCTCGCGGCGGAGGGCGGGTACCAGGAGTTCAACCTGAGCTCCACGGAGTGGTACTGGCTGATCTTCAGCGCCGCCACGGCCGTGCTCGCCCTCATCGTCGGACTGTTCCTGGTGCGCGGCGTGCTCGCCGCCGACCAGGGCACCCCGAAGATGATCGAGATCGCGGGTGCGATCCAGGAAGGCGCGATGGCCTACCTGAAGCGCCAGTTCAAGACGATCGCCATCATCATGGTCCCGGTGGCGGTCCTCGTGTTCGCCACCTCGGTCGAGGTGCTCAAGCCGGACGGCGCCGAAGCGCTCGGGTTCGGTGAGTCGGGCCTCTACCGGACGATCGCCTTCATCGCCGGTGCCGTCCTGTCCGCGCTCGTCGGCTTCATCGGCATGTCGCTCGCCGTCCGCGGCAACGTACGGACCGCTGCCGCGGCCCGCGACGGCTCGCTCAAGGGTGCGCTGAAGGTCGCCTTCCGCACCGGTGGCGTGGCCGGCATGTTCACGGTCGGTCTGGGCCTGCTCGGCGCCACCGTGATCATCATGATCTTCCAGAACACCGCTTCGGCGATCCTGGTCGGCTTCGGCTTCGGCGGGTCGCTGATCGCCCTCTTCATGCGGGTCGGCGGCGGCATCTTCACCAAGGCGGCCGACGTGGGTGCCGACCTGGTGGGCAAGGTGGAGCAGGGCATCCCCGAGGACGACCCCCGCAACCCGGCGACCATCGCCGACAACGTGGGCGACAACGTGGGGGACTGCGCCGGGATGGCGGCCGACCTGTTCGAGAGCTACGAGGTCACCCTCGTTGCGTCGATCATCCTCGGCGTCGCCGCATTCCAGTCGATCGGCATGAACCCGGCCCTGGGCCTGGTCTTCCCGCTCGTCGCCCGGGCGATCGGCGTGCTCGCCTCGATCGTGGGCGTGTTCGCGGTGCGGGCGACCGACAAGGACAAGTCGGCGATGGCGCCGATCAACCGGGGCTTCATCGTCGCCGGCGTCCTCACCGTCATCGGCACCTTCGCGGTCGCGATGCTCTACGTGGGCAACGAGACCGACGCCGGCAAGGTCACCAACGCCGGCTGGAAGGTCTTCGGCGCCGTCGTCGTGGGTCTGATCCTGGCCCAGGTGGTGAGCCACCTCACCGAGTACTTCACCTCCACCGAGCGGGCGCCCGTCCGGGAGATCGCGGAGTCGTCCCGCACCGGCCCGGCCACGACCATCCTCTCGGGCATCAGCTCCGGCCTCGAGTCCACCGTGTGGGCGATCGTGGCCATCGCGGTGGCGATCGGCGCCGCGATCGCGATGGGCGACGGGAACATCCAGTTCTCGCTCTACCTCGTCGCGCTCAGCGGCATGGGCATGCTCGCCACCACCGGCGTCATCGTCTCGGAGGACACCTTCGGGCCGGTGGCCGACAACGCGGCCGGCATCGCCGAGATGTCGGGTGAGTTCACCGGTGAGCCCGAGCGGATCATGGTGAGCCTCGACGCCGTGGGCAACACCACCAAGGCCGTCACCAAGGGCTTCGCCATCGGCTCGGCGGTCATCGCGGCCGTCGCGCTGTTCGCCTCCTACATCGAGACCATCGGCACCGAGCTCAGGCTCGAGGAGGCCGGGAAGCTGCTGAAGGGATCGGCGCTGTTCACCGCGCCCGAGACCCAGATCAACGTCGCCGAGCCGAAGACCTTCATCGGTCTGCTCATCGGTGGCTCGATCGCCTTCCTCTTCAGCGCACTGGCCATCCGCGCGGTTGGCCGCACGGCCGGCACCGTGGTCCAGGAGGTCCGCGGCCAGTTCGCCGACGGCAAGATCATGAGCGGCGAGAAGCGGCCCGACTACGGCCCCGTCATCGACATCTGCACCAAGGCGTCGTTGCGTGAGCTCGCCACCCCTGCGCTGCTCGCGGTGCTCACCCCGGTGATCATCGGGTTCGGGATCAACTACCTCGCCCTCGGCGCGTTCCTCGCCGCGGTCATCCTCACCGGCCAGCTCATGGCCAACTTCCTCAGCAACTCGGGTGGCGCCTGGGACAACGCGAAGAAGTACATCGAGGACGGCAACGAAGGGGGCAAGGGCTCCGAGTCCCACAAGGCCGCCGTCATCGGCGACACCGTGGGCGACCCGTTCAAGGACACCGCCGGTCCCGCGCTCAACCCGCTGATCAAGGTGATGAACCTGGTCGCCCTGCTGATCCTGCCTGCGGTGATCAGCCTCAAGGACGACGACGTCCGGTTCGTGATCGCCGGCGTCGCCCTGGTGGTCCTCCTGGCCTCCATCGCCTTCTCGAAGCGCAAGGGCGGCGGGTTCGGCGAGGAGTCGGAGATCATCGACGAGATCATGCTGGAGCACGGTCTGCCCGAGGGCTCCTCGGCCGGCGAGTAGTCGCTCCTCCGCACCGTTCCGTGATCGCCCCGGGCTCCGGCCCGGGGCGATCGCAACTCTGGGTCGCTCCGCTCGCTGAACGCCGACGTTGCGCACTGCCGTGCCTCGGTGCCGCTCCCGGGACGCTCGCTACGCTCCCGCTTGTCTGGGTCGCTCCGCTCGCTGAACTCGGGCGTCGCGCACTGCCGTGCCTCGGTGCCGCTCCCGGGACGCTCGCTACGCTCCCGCTTGTCTGGGTCGCTCCGCTCGCTGAACTCGGGCGTCGCGCACTGCCGTGCCTCGGTGCCGCTCCCGGGACGCTCGCTACGCTCCCGGCCATGGCTGCGCCCAACATCCTGCTGATCACCACCGACGAGGAGCGGTTCCGCATCCCGCAGCCGGCGGGCTTCTCGGTGCCGGCGCGCGAGCGGATCGGCGAGGCGGGGGTGACGTTCACCCGCTACTACGCGGCGTCCACCCAGTGCAGCTCGGCCCGGTCGGTGCTCTACACGGGTCGCCACGTGCCGATCACCCAGATCTACGACAACGACAACATGCCGTACGTGCGGCCGCTCGACCCGGCCCTCGGGACCATCGGCACGATGCTGCGTGCGGGGGGCTACCACTGCACCTACCAGGGGAAGTGGCACCTCTCCAACGCCTACGTCGATCCCACGAACCCGCAGCCCACGACCGACGCGCTCGAGCCCTACGGCTTCTCGGAGTGGAACGACTGGGGTGACATCGACGGTGGCGCGTGGGCGGGCCTGCGGGTCGATCCGGTGATCGCGGGCCAGGCGGTGAAGTGGCTGCGCGACCGGTCGGAGGCCGTGGCGCAGACCCAGCCGTGGTTCATGGCGGTCAACTTCGTCAACCCCCACGACATCATGAGCTTCGACTACGGCGCCGGCGCTTCGATGGCGCTGCCGATGGGTCTGGCCCACGCGGTGAAGACGTTGCCTCCCGCCGCCGTGCCCGTGTACCGGCAGCGTTGGGACGTCGACCTCCCGGCGTCGCTCCACGACGACCTCACGGGTGCGGCGCCCGCGGTGCGCGAGCAGGCTGCGATGCTCGACCTCGTCTTCGGGCCGGTGGCCGACGACGAGCACTGGCGCGCGGGGCTCGAGTTCTACCTGAACTGCCTGCGCGACGTGGACCGCAGCATCGCGCTGGTGCTCGACGCGCTGGTTGCGAGCGGGCAGGCCGATC
>VGCA01000090.1 GCA_016870245.1 Actinomycetota bacterium
CGATCAAGACCGGGAACATCTCAACCACCCGGTCGCGAGTCGAGTGATCACGTGCACCGGCCGCCAGCGCGAGCGCCCGTTCGGCATCGGCATCGACCCCCGCATCAAGGCGTCGGTGATCCTCACCGGCGGGTCCTTCGGCTTCGACGGCCAGTGGTTCCCACCCGGCACCCCGCCGGTGATGTTCGTGCACGGCACCGCCGACGAGATCAACCCATACAGCGCGAGCACCTCGATGTTCGCCCGGGCCCAGTCGCCCAAGTACCTGCTCACCGTCCAGGGCGGCTCGCACCTCGGGGTGTACGTCACCCCGCCCTGGGAGCCGCAGGTGGCCAGAGCGATGGTCGCGTTCTTCGACCGGTATCTGAAGGGCGACCCCACCGCCGCCGACCGGCTCGCCACCGCGGGGAACGAACCCGGCTACTCCCTCCAGCGCGGCTGACGTAGGCGGTCAGGCGTGGCCGCGAATGGTCAACTCGATCGGCGTGGTGCCGCTGGCGCCAGCTCATGGCGGCGCGGCGCGCCCAACGATGGATCGCCGCCCGTCACCAACGGTCGAAACCGGATCGTGGGACGATGGTCAACCCATCTCGGGAACCACGCCGAGCTGGGTCATCATGCCGAAGTCGTCGCTGACCGCCTGGCCTGAGGCCGGGTCGGCGCACCCCCTCTGACCTGGGTTTTCGCGGTGGAGACGATGGGACTCGAACCCACGACCCCCTGCTTGCAAAGCAGGTGCTCTAGCCAACTGAGCTACGTCCCCGCGGGACGTCGAGTGTAGGTGAGCGGTCGGCCCGAGCCCGGTGCGTTACTGGCGGTTGGCGAAGGCCATGAGGCCACCGCCCACGGCGAACAGCGCGCCGAGGAACGCGAGCCACAGACCGGTGCCCACGTTGCTGACCGCACCGGCCGTCACTCCGAGGCGGGACGCCCGGTCGGCCACGTCGGCGATGTCGACCGCGGTCACTGCGAGTGCCGCCGCGCCGGCGACGAGCGCACCCATCGCCGCCACCTTCGTGCCGCCGAAACGAGCGAGGCGCCCGGTGATGATCGCCGCGCCCAACAACGCCAACACGATCGCGAGCGCCACCGTGATGCGGCCGTCGCCGAGGTCGAGCCCGGTGGCCGACCACTCGTCGCCGACCTTCGGCCCGGTGACGTCCATCCAGCTCATGGCCGAGCCCGCGAGGAGCGCGACCCCCCCACCGAGGACGAAGGCGCCCGCCGCCCGCACCTTCACGGTCGGACGACCCGGTGCCTTCTCGGCGGGAGTCTCGGGCTCGACGGTCTCGGGCAGCGACGCCAACGAGATCTGGCCGGCGCTGAGCGGCTTCCCGTCGGGCCCCACGGCGGTGGCGGTGTCGACGAGCTCCGCCGACCATGCCCCGACGTTCGGGTCGACGGTCGCGGTGCCGACCGACATGCCGGGCAGTGGGTCGAGACCTTCGATGCCGTTGTCGGCCACGCGCTCGGTCCAACGGGTGCCGTCCCAGAGTCGGGCCTGGTGCCGCGCCGCCGGGTCGGGGTACCACCCGGGGGCCGGACCCTCCGCGACGCCGGGCATGACCGGGGCCTCGACCGGCGCCGCCACCGGGGCGGGCACCAGCGCCATCGCGGGCGCGACGTCGACAGCCGCGGCCGGCCCGGTGGCCGCGGGCATCGCGAACGCGCCCGACGACTGGTCGGTGGCCATGGGGGTCATCTCGACGACTGGCGCCAACGGGGACGCGGACACGTCCATCGGCGGGGAGGCGATCGGCGTGGCGCTCGGCGCCGCCATCGGCGCGCTCGACGGTCGCCCGCCCGCCGCCGGGAAGGAGGTCGGGTAGGCCGACGGCGGCGCCGGCGCAAAGGGATCGCTCGGGGCCGACCCTCCGGGCGTCGAGCCCCAGGGCCCGTCGGCGCCGTAGTCGACGACGAAGGCGTCGCCGGGCTGGATGATGTCGTTGGCCGCGACCGCCGCGACGGCCTCGGCCACCCCGGCGACCGTGTCGGCCGCAGGGTTCCCGCCTCCGGCCCCGACCGTGCCGGTGGGGTCGGTCAGGTCGTCACGGACCTGCTCCGTCCAGCTCGCGCCGTCCCAGTAGCGGGCCCGGTGCTGTCCGGAGGGGTCGGTGTACCACCCGGCTGAGGGACTGCCGATCTGTGCCATGGATCAGGAAACGGCAACGAGATGGCCCACCTTGACCCAAATTCGCGGCGGCCCGACGGGATCGGGCCGGCTCAGTGGGGGACGACGCCCTCGAACACGGCGGCCTTCACGCCCCGCCGGCCGAGCTCCGTGAGGAACGGCACGGGGGCGGTGACCTCACCCAGGGTTCGGACGCCCGCCCGGACGGCGATCCCCGCGTCCACCCCGCCCACCAGCCCGGCCGCGGTCACCGCGAGCACCACCCCCGCCACCACGGCCGTGCGGTCGACCACGCCGTACACGACCGAGCCGGCCCGGCCGTCCCGCCACCCCGACACCTCCACCCGGGCCGCCCCCCAGCCCTGGTCCTTCGGATCCCGCCCGAGGCCCCGCCGGAAGCGCCCGACCGTGGGGGGCGCGCCGAGCCGGGAGGTGGCATGACGCACGCCGGGGACCGTCGCGATGCAGGCCGCCACCCCGTTGCGGACGAGCTGGCACTCCCGGGCGTCCATCGGCTCGGGGAACCACAGCAGCTCGGGCCCGAACGCCCGATCGGTGCGCCAGGCCCCGTCGCGCCACTCGCCGGGGGTCTCGCGCCGGGCGTCCTTCACCGCTTCGATGCAGGCCGGGCCGGCGGCGCCCACCCGGGCCACGTGGACCTCGTCGACCACGTCGAAGGTGTCGGCTGCGTGACGGGCCAGCACCTCGGTGAGGCCGGGGCCGAGCCCGCAACCGGTCACGACTGCGACCCCCCGCTCGGTCGCGGTGGCCTCCAGCTCCCCGAAGCCGTCGTCGACCACCACCGCCACCGGCACGCCCGCCTCGACCGCGGCGCGCACCCACCGGTACGCCTCCGGGGCACCGGTCGCCGCCGCGACCCCCGTCACGCCATCGGGCAGCTGGGGCCGCGGCCCGCGGGCCGACGGGTGCACCGCGGCGCGTTCGCCCATGGCCTCCACAAGGTCGGCGGCGCGCGAGGCGTCGCGGGAAGTGATCCAGATGCGGTCCAGCCCGGGCGTGTCGACGAGCTGGCGGGCGGCCCGCACACCGACCTGCCCCGTGCCCACCAGGAGCACGGCGCTCACCGGAGTTCCGGACCCTCGAGCTCCCGCCACCCACCCGACGTCGGCGGCACCGGGGAGCGGCCCTTCGCCCGGACCACGATCCCGGCCAGCAGGGCCATGAAGGCGACGAGGAGTCCGCGGCGGAGGTTCTTCACCCGGCCCAGCCTAGGCAGGGCGGCCCGGAAGACCGTGGTGGGGCTAGCTGGAATCGAACCAGCGACCTCATCCTTATCAGGGATGCGCTCTAACCGACTGAGCTATAGCCCCGGGTACCCGAAGGGGCGCGCAGCCTACCGTTTGGGTGGCTGCTCCTCCTCACGGATGACGATCTCCACACCGCCGAACAGCTCGGCGAAGATGTTGTAGAACGACGCCGCGATGATCGTGAACGCAACGAGCAGCGCCACGAGCACCACGCCCACCAGCACGGCGCCGCGCAGCACCTGCCCGGAGACGAACTGGAAGTCCTCCGACGAGAACAGGTCGCCGATGAAGTTCTCGACGTTGTCGATGATCCCGGCCGAGTCGGCCACGACCCACAGGGCCACGATCGACACGACCATCACGCCCATCGCGCTCACGTAGAAGCACAGGGCCATCTTCGTGACCGACCACAGATCGACCTTCTGCACGGTCTGGCGGAAGCGGCGCTCCGGGCGCTTGGCCGCCTTGCGAGAGGGCCGCTGGGCCGGCGTGGGCTCGAACGCGATCTCGGGCTCCACCGGGTCGCCGTAGATCTCGGCCGCCGCCGCGGTGGCGAGGACGGTGGCGTCGCGGTTGGTCGTGGTCGACCGTGCGCCCGTGGGCGGGCGCGCCGGCGGGGCGTCGTCGGCCTCCCAGTCGAAGGTCTTCGCCGTGCCCGGCGCCGGCTTCGGACCCGATCTGGTGGCGGCCCCGGCGCCGGCGGCTTCCGCGGCGCCCTCGGCGGTCTTCGCCGGAGGAGCCCCCCGCGTCCCGGTCGACGACGTCGACCTACGCGTGCTCGACGAGCTCCGGCTGCCCCGCTTCGCCGGGGGCGCCTCGGGCATCGGCTCCTCGACCAGCGCCGCCTTCTGCTCCGGGAGGAGCAGGTCGTCGAGCGCGTCGAGGTCGTCGAACGACGAATTCGACGGCGAGGCCGTCCGGGTGGCCGGGGTGCCCCGGCGCGTGCGCGGCGGCGGCGTCCGGGTGGCCCCCGACGAGGCGCTGCGCCACTCGTTGGTGTCGTCGGGAGTCGTCATGCCCGGTCGGGTTCCTCTCCGGAGTCACCCTCGAGGACGGGGGCGACGGCTACGACGGTCTCCCCCTGAGCCACGCGGGCGACGCGTACCCCCGTCGCGTCACGACCCTGGGACGAGATCTCTTTGGCGAACATACGGATGATATTGCCGCCGGACGAGAAGACCAGAATCTCGTCGTCCGCCGTGACCGTGAATGCTGCCACGATCCCGCCCCGCGATGCGGTCACCTTCATGCCCCGCACGCCCTGGCCGCCCCGGTTCTGGGGGTTGAACAGGTCGACCTTCGTGCGCTTCCCGTGGCCGCTGCTGCTCACGAAGAGCATCACCGTGCCCGGGTCGACGACGTCGCAGCTGACGACCTTGTCGCCCTCGCGGAGCCTCATGCCCCGGACGCCGGCCGTGGCCCGGCCCATCGGGCGCACCCCCGACTCGGCGAACCGGATGGCCTGGCCCTTCTCCGAGACCATCAGGATCTCGTTGGCCCCGTTGGTCTGGACGACCTTGACCAGCTCGTCGTCGGCCGCGAGGTTGATCGCGATCAGCCCGTTGCGCAGCGCCGAGTCGTAGTCGGTGAGCTTGGTCTTCTTGACCGTGCCCTTGCGGGTGGCGAAGAACAGGTAGTTGCCGTCCTCGTAGGTGCGGGTGTCGATGACGGCCTGGATGCGCTCGTCCTGCGCCAACGGGATGAGGTTCACCAACGCGAGGCCGCGCGCGGTGCGCTCCTTCATCGGGATCTCGTGCGCGCGCACGCGGTACACACGACCGCGGTTGGAGAACAGCAGCAGGTACGAGTGGGCCGTGGTCATGAGCAGGTGCTCGACGTGGTCGTCGTCCTTGCGACTCCCCCGCACCCCACGCCCGCCACGGCCCTGGCGCCGGAACGCGTCGGCCGCCACCGTCTTGATGTAGCCGCGGTGCGTGAGGACGACGACGACCTCCTCGTCGTCGATGAGGTCGAGATCCTCGATGTCGCCGCTGTCGTTGGTGATGAGGGTGCGCCGGTCGTCGCCGTACTTCTCGCGCAGCTCGCTCAGCTCGGTCTTGATGACCCCGCGCAGCTTCGCCGGGTCGGCGAGGATCGACTCGAGCTCGGCGATGGTCGCCCGCAGCTCCTCGAGCTCGTCGCGCAGCTTCTGGCCCTCCAGCTGGGTGAGTCGCCGCAGCTGCATGTCGAGGATGTAGTTGGCCTGGATCTCGCTGAACTCGAACGGCTTCGCGATCAGGCCCTGGCGGGCAGTGTCGACGTCGGCCGCGCCGCGGATCAGCGCGATGATCGCGTCGATCATGTCGAGGGCCTTGACCAGCCCCTCGAGGATGTGGGCCCGGTCACGGGCCTTGCGCAGGCGGTACTCGGTCCGGCGCCGCACCACCTCGACCTGGTGGGCGACGTAGACGCTCAGGGCGCGGTCGAGCGAGAGCAGCCGAGGCACGCCGTCGACCAACGCGAGGATGTTCGCCGCGAACGAGGTCTGCATCGGCGTGAGCTTGTAGAGCTGGTTCAGCACGACGTTGGCGTTGGCGTCGCGCTTGAGCTCGACCACCAGCCGGTGCTGGTCGCCGGCCGATTCGTTGCGGATGTCACGGATGCCCTCGATCCGCCGCTCGTTGACCAGGTCGGCGATCTTCGAGCCGATCACCTCGACCGAGGTCTGGTACGGCACCTTGGTGACGACGATCCGCTGCCCGGTCTTGGCCTCCTCGATCTCGGCGACCGCGCGCATCTTGATCGAGCCGCGCCCCGTCCGGTAGGCGTCGCGGATGCCCTCGCGCCCGAGGATCAGCGCGCCGGTCGGGAAGTCGGGACCGGTCACGATCTCCATCAGGTCCTCGACGCGTGCGTCGGGGTGGTCGATGAGGTGGATCGTCGCGTCGATGACCTCCCGCAGGTTGTGGGGCGGGATGTTGGTGGCCATGCCGACCGCGATGCCGCCGCCACCGTTGACGAGCAGGTTGGGGAACCGGGCCGGCAGCACCGTCGGCTCCTCGTTCTCACCGTCGTAGGTGGCGACGAAGTCGATCGTGTCCTCGTCGATCTCGCCGAGGAGCTCCATGGCGAGCGGGGCCAGCTTGGCCTCGGTGTAGCGGGCCGCGGCCGGCCGGTCGTTGGGGTCGGGCGAGCCGAAGTTCCCGTGCCCGTCGACCAGGGGATAGCGAAGCGAGAAGCCCTGCGCCATGCGGGCCATGGCGTCGTAGATCGCGGCGTCACCGTGGGGGTGGTACTTCCCCATCACGTCGCCGACGGTCTGGGCCGACTTGCGGTGCTTTCGGTCGGGGCGGGTGCCCGACTCGTACATCGAGTACAGGATCCGGCGGTGCACGGGCTTGAGGCCGTCCCGGGCGTCGGGCAGCGCCCGGGCCGTGATGACCGACATCGCGTAGTCCAAGAAGGACCGCTCCATCTCCTCCTGGATCTCGATGTGCTCGATGTTGGCGTTGTCGAGCGTCTCCTGCAGCCCGTCGTCAGGCATCGGGCCCTCCGGATGCTCCACTCCGCATCGCCAGCACGCGAACGCCTGCTCCGCTACGCATCGATGAACCTCACGTCCTTCGCGTTCTCCTGGATGAACGTCTTGCGGGAGTCGACGTCGTCACCCATGAGCCGGGAGAAGATGTCGTCGGCGATGGCCGCGTCGCCCTCCGACACCCGCAGCAGCGTGCGGGTCTCGGGGTCCATCGTCGTCTCCTTCAGCTCGTGCCAGTCCATCTCGCCGAGGCCCTTGAACCGGTTGACCTCGATCTTGCGGCCCTCGTGCTCCCCCTCGAACGCGCGCAGCGCCCCCTCGTCCTTGAGGTAGTAGCGCTCCTTGCCGAGGTCGGCCCGGAACAGCGGCGGCTGCGCGATGTACACGTGGCCGCGCTTCACCAGGTCGGGGAGCTGCCGATAGAAGAACGTCATCAGCAGCGTGCGGATGTGGCTCCCGTCGACATCCGCATCAGTCATAAGTATGACCTTGTGGTACCGGATCTTGTCGGTGTCGAACTCCTCGCCGAGTCCCGCACCGATCGCCTGCACCAGCGCCTGGATCTCCTCGTTCTTCAGCATCTTGTCGACGCGGGCCCGCTCGACGTTGAGGATCTTGCCCCGGATCGGGAGGATCGCCTGCGTGCGCGGGTCGCGGGCCTGCTTGGCGCTGCCGCCGGCGCTGTCGCCCTCGACGATGAAGATCTCGCACTCCTCGGGGTTGCGCGAGGAGCAGTCGGCGAGCTTGCCGGGCATCGCCGACGACTCGAGCAGCGACTTGCGCCGGGTGAGGTCGCGCGCCTGGCGGGCCGCCATGCGGGCCCGGGCAGCCTGGGTGGCCTTCTGCACCGCGGCCCGACCCTCGGTCGGGTGCTCCTCGAACCACTCGGCCAGCTTCTCGTTGGTGGCCTTCTCGACCAGCGACCGCATCTCGGTGTTGCCGAGCTTGGCCTTGGTCTGGCCCTCGAACTGCGGGTTGCGCAGCTTCACCGAGATGATGGCGGTCAGGCCCTCACGGATGTCCTCGCCGAGGAGGTTGTCGTCCTTCTCCTTCAGCAGGCCCTTGCCGCGGGCGTACTTGTTGACGACGTTCGTCAGGGCCTTGCGGAAGCCCTCTTCGTGCATCCCGCCCTCGGTGGTCGCGATGTTGTTCGCGAACGAGTGGATCCCCTCGTAGTAGCCGGTGTTCCACTGCATCGCGATGTCGACGTCGTACTCGCCGCCAATGTCCTGGAACGCGATCACGCGCTTGAACAACGGGTCCTTCGACGAGTTGAGGTGCTTGACGAAGTCGGAGATGCCCCCGGAGAACTTGAAGTCCTGGGCGATCACCGGGTCGACGCGCTCGTCGCGGAAGCGGATCTCGAGGCCCTTGTTGAGGAACGCCATCTCGCGGAGACGCTCGATGAGGGTCTGCGCGCGGAACTCGGTCTCCTCGAAGATCGTGGGGTCGGGCCAGAAGGTGACGATCGTGCCTGTGGACTTGATGGTCCCCTTCTTCTCGAGCTTCCCCTGGACCTTGCCGCCGTTGGCGAAGCGGAGGAAGTGCTTGGCGCCGCTGCGGTGGACCTCGAGGTCGAGCCGGCTGGAGAGCGCGTTGACGACCGACACGCCCACGCCGTGGAGACCGCCGGAGATCTTGTAGCCCTCGCCGCCGAACTTGCCGCCGGCGTGCAGCACAGTCAGCACGACCTCGGCCGCCGACTTGCCCCGGTACTCGGGGTGTGGATCGACGGGGATCCCCCGCCCGTTGTCGTAGACGCGACAGCCCCCATCGGCGAGGAGCGTGACGTCGATGCGGGTCGCGTAGCCCGCCATCGCCTCGTCGACGGCGTTGTCGACCACCTCGTAGACGAGGTGGTGGAGACCGGCCGGACCGGTGCTTCCGATGTACATCCCGGGGCGTTCGCGGACGGGTTCGAGTCCCTTGAGAACCGTGATGTCCTTGGCGTTGTACGCCACGCGGGTCCACCTCTCCACACTTCGGGGGTCGGGCCGGGCGTCTGGGGCGTTCACGGGGGTGCCGCGAGGGTAAAAGCCCAGGTCAGAGGCCCAATAGAGCGAAGGCCATGCTACCAGGCGAGGGCCCGCGAACCGGACCTATCGCGGGGGGTTTCCGGGCGGTTCCGCGGCCCCCGACGACGGACCCTCGACCGTCACCCGGATGCCGGCGACGACGCCCTCTCCCACCAGCCGTGACGCCCTCCCGACGAGGTCCGACTCGAGGTAGCGGATCTCGGTGGCCCACCCCGGCGAGTCGACGGCCACCTCGATCACGCCGTTGCGCACGGCCCGCACCCGGCTGTGCGCGGCCACGACCTCGCCCACCAGCTCGGCCCACGCGTCGACCAGCCGCGTGAACACGAGCGGCTCGGCGAGCCCGAGCTCCTGACCGACCAGCGCGGCGGCGTCGCCGATCGACACCGGGTCGACCATCTCGCCGGGCATGCGCGGTCGCGACAGTCGCTTGCGGGGATCGCGGTCGGGGCGACTCACTCGGCGCGCTCCCGCCGCAGGGTGCCGGCGACGACCCGCAGGTGCAGCTCGGGCACCACGATCGGAGGCAGCGCCGAGGCCGTGGTGATCAGGGTCTGGCCCTCCGGCAGCGCGGTCGCCAGCGCGGCGGCCCGGGCGTCGTCGAGCTCGGAGAACACGTCGTCGAGGAGCAGCACGGGCGTCGCGTCGATCGTGGCCCGGCACACCGCGTGCCCGCCGAGCCGGAGGGCGAGCGCGAGACACCGCTGCTCGCCCTGGGAGGCGTGGCTGCGGGTGTCGAGCCCGTCGAGCAGGAGGCGCCACTCGTCGCGGTGGGGTCCGGCGAGGGTCACGCCCCGGTCGATCTCCTTCGACCGGAGTCGGGCCAGGGCGTCGCGCAGGGCCCCCTCCGCCCCATCGGGGTCGACGCCGTCGGGGGCCCACTCGGCGTCGTAGCGACCGGCGATCGTCGCCGGGCGCCCCGCGAGGTGCGCGTAGGCCGTCTCCATCTCCGGCCCGAGCCGTTCCACGAGGCGCAGGCGGCCGCGCACCAGCTCCGCGCCGGCTCGGGCGAGCTGGTCGTCGAAGACATCGAGCGTCGTCGCGGCGTCGGCCCCCCGGGCGCCGCCCTTCAAGAGGGCGTTGCGGTGGCGGAGCACCTTCTCGTAGTCGGCCCGGGCCGCCTCGTAGCGGGGCGCGAGGACTCCGAGCAGGTCGTCGAGATAGTCCCGCCGGCCCGCGGGCCCGCCCTTCACCAGCGCGAGGTCGTCGGGCGTGAAGACCGTCACCCGCAGCAGGTCGAGCCGGTCCCGGGTGCGAGCGAGCGGGTGCCCGTTGACGAGGACCCGGTTCCGGCCGGCCGCCCGGAGCTCGGCGTCGAGGTTCTGGCGGCGGCCGTCGTCGTCCACGATGGCCCGGACGATCGCATGGTCACACCCGTCGCGCACGAGCGCCGCGTCACCCACGCCGCGGAACGACCGCCCGAGCGCCACCCACGCGACCGCCTCGAGCAGCGTGGTCTTCCCGGCCCCGTTGGACCCCTCGAGGACGGTGACGCCCGGCCCCACGGCCAGCTCGACGTGCTCGTAGCGACGGAAGTCGCGGAGCTCCAGGCCACTCAGGTGCATCGCCGCGTGGGCCGGCCCGACGCCTAGGCGATGCGGACGGGCATCAGCAGGTACAGGAAGTCGGGCGACCCCACGTTGCGCATCACCGCCGGCTTCAGCGGGTCGATCGTCTCGAGGGTGATGTCGCTGCCCCCGACCGACTCGATGCCGTCGAGGAGGAACGGGGCGTTGAACGCGACCACCAGCTCCCCTCCGTCGAAGCTCCCCTCGACCGACTCGTGGGCCTCGCCGACGTCCTGGGCGATCGCCGAGAGCTCGACGCCATCGGCGGTCATGTGCAGCCGGATCGGCGCGGTGTCGCGACTCTGGCCGACGAGCCGCACCCGGTTCACCGCCGCGCTCAGCGCGTCGCGTCCGACCGCGAGCTTGTTGGGGTACCCAGCCGGGATCAGCTGCTGGTAGTTGGGGAAGTCGCCCTCGATCAGCCGGGTCGTGACGTCGGCCGAGCCCACGCGGAAGGTGACCTCGCGCTCGGCGAGGAAGACCTCGATCTCGCCGTCGCCGAGGAGGCGCTGCACCTCGGCGAGACCCTTGGCCCCGACGAGCACCTTCTGGTCGGCGGCGAGCATGCTGACGCCGGGAAGGTCGCGCATCGCCAGGCGGTACGAGTCGGTGGCCACGAGACGCAGCCCGTCGCCCTGGGCGGCGAGCAGCACCCCGGTGAGGATCGGCCGGGCGTCGTCCTTCGACGCGGCGGGCACCACCTGACGCAGCGCCTCGGCCAGCGCCGACGCCTCCACCCGGACCCCGTTGGTGGGCACCTCGGGAAGGCGCGGGAAGTCGCTCGCCGACAGCGTGCGTAGCGTGGTGGCGAACCGGCCCGCCTCGATCCGTGCGTCCTCCCCGACGAGCTCGACGCTCACGGTGTCGGCATCGAGACGGGCGAGGATGTCGGCGAACAGCCGGGCGGGGAGCACCACGCTCCCCTCGCCGTCGCCCTGGGCGGGCGTGGTGACCCGGATGGTCAGCTCGAGGTCGGAGCCGACGAGCTCGACCGAGCCCGCACCGAGCGTGACCCGCAGACCCGAGAGCACGGGCAGCGCTCCGGTCCGGGATGCGACGGCACGTTGGGCGGTGGCGACCGCGTCGGCCAGGGCCTCGCGCTCAGCGCGGAACTTCACTGGTTCTCCTCCCCGAGGGCTTTCCTCAGAACTCTGTATTTCATCTCGTTGCTGTAATAGGTCCTGTGGATTGTGGATGAAGTGCCTTAACCCCAGGTC
>VGCA01000091.1 GCA_016870245.1 Actinomycetota bacterium
ACCGCGAGGTCGACGCCCGGCTCGGCGACCCGCAGGCCGCCCGCGAGGCTGGCGTAGACGTCGGCGCGCCGGGTGTCGACGCCGGTGTGGCGCTCCAGCACGGCGAGCAGCATCGACAGGCGGTTGCCGTCGACGCCGGTGGCGACCCGGCGGCCACCGTCGTCGCGCGGCGCGACCAGGGCCTGCACCTCCACGAGGACGGGCCGGGCACCTTCCACCGTCGCGGCGACGACCGATCCCGTTCCTCCCTCGCGCCGGTCGGCGAGGAACAGGGCCGACGCGTCGGGCACCGCCACCAGCCCCTCCTCGGTCATCTCGAAGATGCCGACCTCCCGGGTGGAGCCGAAGCGGTGCTTGCGGGCCCGCAGGAAGCGCAGGCCGTGGTACCGGTCGCCCTCGAACGAGCACACGGTGTCGACGACGTGCTCGAGCTGGCGGGGCCCGGCGAGCGAGCCGTCCTTGGTGACGTGTCCCACCAGGATCGTCGCCATCGCCTGCTCCCGGGCCAGGCGGGTAAGGCGCGACGCGCACTCGCGCACCTGGGTCACCGACCCGGGCGTGCCGGGCAGGTCGGGGTCGAGGAGGGTCTGCACCGAGTCGACGGCGAGCACGTGGGGGCGCAGGTCCTCGGCGTGGGCGATCACGTGCGGCAGCGACGACTCCGCCACCAGGTACAGCTCGGGATGGAGGGCGCCGAGGCGCTCGGCCCGGCCCCGCACCTGCTCCGGTGACTCCTCGGCTCCCACGAGGAGGCACCGGCGCCCCCGCTCGGCGAGGCGACCCAGCGCCTGCAGCAGCAGGGTGGACTTGCCGATCCCCGGCTCGCCGCCGAGCAACGTGGTGGACCCCGCGGTGAACCCGCCGCCGAGCACCCGGTCGAGCTCCTCGATGCCGGTGGGCGTGCGCGGCGCGCCGGCGACCCCGACCTCGACGATCGGCAGCGCGGTGCTGGTGCGCGGCGGCGCCGATCCCGCGGCGCGCGCCACCACCTCCTCGAGGGTGCCCCAGGCGTCGCACGCCGGACAGCGCCCGAGCCACTGGGGCGACTCGCCCCCGCACTCGGAGCAACGGTGGGTGGTGCGGGTGCGAGAGGGCGAGCGTGTCGTCATGGCTCCCACACTCGCACGGGGGTGTGACGCTCATCGCGGAGCCCGCCCGCTCGATCGCCGCCGGCGACGGCGCACGTCCGCGTCGGCGCGGCTCAGTGATGCCGGCGGCGGGGCGGGGGCCCCGGCGACCGAGAGGGCGGGGGCGTCCGCTCCCGGGTGGCCTCGTCCCAGCTGAGCGGACGGTGCTCGGCTGCCGCTCGCCGGTAGGTGGCCGCGGTGGCCTCGTGGCGGCGGCGGCGCACCCGCTTCCGGGGCCACACCAGGACCACCACGACGCCGGCCAGCAGCACCAGGGCCAGCACCGTGAAGAGGATGCGGCGGGTGTCGAGGACCGAGGCCGACGCCGCGACGGTGGCGGGTGCTCCCGGCTCGACCTCGACGACGGTGCGTTGACCGTCGGGCACCTCGAGCACGACCTTCAGGTGGAACGCGTCGCGCAGCTGGGCGGCGAGCTGCTGGTCGACGACGGCGACGTCGAGCCCCTGGGCCTGGAGGCTGTTGACCAGATCGGTGTCGGCGAGGATCCCGGTGGTCATCGCGTCGAGGTCGACCGTGGCCGTGGCCGCGGTCTTCGTGGAGAAGACCGACCGGTCGCGGGTGAACTCCGACGACTGGAGCGGGCCGGCGTCGCCGCTGAGCTCCGCCAGGATTCCCGAGACCTGGTCGACGCTCGTGAACGGCTTGCTCAGCGAGAGCGACGCCGAGCCGTCGAGGTTGCGGACCCACGGCTCGACCGTCCAACCCGCGGCCGTGAGGTCGGACAGCCGGACCCGGTCCTCCAGGGTCCCACCCCCGACCTGCGCCTGCTGCACCGCCTCGGCGTCGGCGGCGACGTCGACCCGGACGAACCCGGAGCCGTCCTCGCGCACCTTCACCGTGACGGTCGTGTCGACCGAGCACGCGCTCGCGAGGAGCGCGAGCGCGACGACCCACAGGATCAGTGACCGTCGCGCCATGGGTTGTACGGGGGGCTCAGCCCTCCGACCCGCTCCCCGCCATCTCGACCGGCGGCGGCTCCACGCCCTCGATCGCCCGGAAGACGAACTCGTCGCCGTCGGTGTCGACCAGCACGGTCTCGCCGGCGCGGAACTCCTTCCAGAGGATCTTCTCGGACAGCGCGTCCTCGATGTGGCGCTGGATCGCGCGCCGCAGCGGACGGGCCCCGAGCGTGGGGTCGTAACCCTTCTTGGCGAGCAGGAGCTTCGCCTCGGGGGTGAGCTCGAGGCCGAGGCCCTGGCTCTCCACCTGGGTCTGCACCCGCTTGATCATCAGGTCGACGATCTCGGTGACCTCGTCCTGGGTGAGCTCGGCGAAGACGATGACCTCGTCGATGCGGTTCAGGAACTCGGGGCGGAAGTGCCGCTTGAGCTCCTCGTGCACCTTGGCCTGCATCTTCTCGTGGGTCACCGCATCGTCGGCCGGCCCGAAGCCGACCGACGACTTGCGCAGGTCGGCGGTGCCGAGGTTGGACGTCATGATGATCACGGTGTTCTTGAAGTCGACCGTGCGACCCTGGGCGTCGGTGAGGCGGCCGTCCTCCAGGATCTGGAGGAGGGTGTTGAACACGTCGGGGTGGGCCTTCTCGATCTCGTCGAACAGCACGACGGAGAACGGCTTGCGCCGCACCGCCTCGGTGAGCTGGCCGCCTTCGTCGTAGCCGACGTAGCCCGGGGGCGAGCCCACGAGCCGCGACACCGTGTGCTTCTCCATGTACTCCGACATGTCGAGCTGGATCAGCGCGGACTCGTCGCCGAAGAGGAACTCGGCGAGGGTCTTCGCGGTCTCGGTCTTCCCGACGCCCGAGGGGCCGAGGAAGATGAACGAGCCCGACGGGCGCTTCGGGTCCTTGAGGCCGGCCCGGGTGCGTCGGATCGCCTGCGACACCGCCTTGATCGCCGCGTGCTGGCCGACGACCCGCTTGTGCAGCTCGTCCTCCATGCGCAGGAGCTTGGCGGTCTCCTCCTCGGTGAGCTTGTAGACGGGGATGCCCGTCCACAGCGCGAGCACCTCGGCGATCGACTCCTCGGTGACCTCGTTGAACAGGTCGACGCCCTCGGCCTGGAACTCGGCCTCCTTGGCTGAGCGCTGCTCGAGGAGCTCCTTCTCGCGGTCGCGCAGTGACGCGGCCCGCTCGAACTGCTGGGCCTCGATCGCCTCCTCCTTCTCGGTGCGGACGCTGGCGATCTCGTCCTCGAGCTCCTTGTAGTCGGGCGGCGCGGCCATGCGCCGGATCCGCAGCCGGGAGCCCGCCTCGTCGATCAGGTCGATCGCCTTGTCGGGGAGGTGCCGGTCGGAGATGTAGCGGTCGGCCATGTTGGCCGCGGCCACGATCGCCTGGTCGGTGATCGTGACGCGGTGGTGGGCCTCGTAGCGGTCGCGCAGGCCCTTCAGGATCTCGATCGTGTGGGGGACCGTCGGCTCCTCCACCTTGATCGGCTGGAACCGGCGCTCGAGCGCGGCGTCCTTCTCGAGGTGCTTCCGGTACTCGTCGAGCGTGGTGGCGCCGATGGTCTGGAGCTCACCGCGGGCGAGCATCGGCTTGAGGATGCTCGCGGCGTCGATCGCACCCTCGGCGGCGCCCGCACCCACCAGGGTGTGGAGCTCGTCGATGAACAGGATGACGTCGCCGCGGTTCTTGATCTCCTTGAGCACCTTCTTCAGGCGCTCCTCGAAGTCGCCGCGGTAGCGAGAGCCCGCGACCAGCGCGCCGAGGTCGAGCGTGTAGAGCTGCTTGCCCTTGATGGTCTCGGGCACGTTGCCGCCGACGATGTCGGACGCGAGGCCCTCGACGATCGCCGTCTTGCCGACGCCGGGCTCGCCGATGAGCACCGGGTTGTTCTTCGTGCGGCGCGACAGCACCTGCATGACGCGCTCGATCTCCTTCTCGCGCCCGATGACCGGGTCGAGCTTCTTGTCGCGCGCGAGCTGGGTGAGGTTGCGGCCGAACTGGTCGAGCACGAGCGAACCGCTGGGCTGCTGCTCGCCGGAGCCGCTCTGCTGGCCGCCGCCGGATCCCTCCTTCTGCCCGGCGTAGCCCGAGAGGAGCTGGATGACCTGCTGGCGGACGCGCGAGAGGTCGGCGCCGAGCTTGACGAGGACCTGCGCGGCGACGCCTTCGCCTTCTCGTATCAAGCCGAGGAGGATGTGCTCGGTGCCGATGTAGTTGTGGCCGAGCTGGAGGGCCTCGCGCAGCGAGAGCTCGAGGACCTTCTTGGCGCGGGGGGTGAAGGGGATGTGGCCCGACGGTGCCTGCCCACCGTGGCCGATGATCTCCTCCACCTGGGCGCGCACGGCCTCGAGGGAGATGCCGAGCGACTCGAGTGCCTTCGCGGCGACGCCCTCGCCCTCGTGGATCAGCCCGAGGAGGATGTGCTCGGTGCCGATGTAGTTGTGGTTGAGCAGGCGCGCCTCTTCCTGCGCCAGGACGACCACTCGTCGGGCTCGGTCGGTGAAGCGTTCGAACACTTGACCGCCTCTCTGGGGGGCGTGGAACACGGGTGTGACAGGTCTGTCGAGTGTACCCCCCGGTTCCGGGGGGCCCTCCGGCACCACGGCCGCCGGGACCGGGGACCACGGGAGTCTTCGGCACCGGGACGGGTCGGGATGAGGACGGAGTCGCGTGAACCTCTCGGCGGACCGATCTGTTCCCGCGGGTCGGCCCGCGTGAACAGATCCACCCACCCTGACCTGGGTTTTGTCGGGAACCGCCCCGGTGCGTACCGTGGACGCCGCATGGTCAGCCTGTCCTCCCTGGAGCTCGCCCCCCTCGCTGCCGACATGGAGCGGGTCGAGACGGAGCTGCGCGCCTCGGTCGACAACGACGACCGCTTCCTCGGCGAGGTCGCCCAGCATCTCGTGAGTGCCGGGGGCAAGCGCCTCCGGCCGGCCCTCACGCTGTGCGCGGCCTACGCGGCGTCGGGCGCGGGCAGCGCCTCGGCCGCGGCCGTCACCGGCGGCGTGGCCTGCGAGCTGGTCCACCTGGGCTCGCTGTACCACGACGACGTGATCGACGAGGCCGAGACCCGCCGGGGGGTGCCGTCGGTCAACGCCCGGTGGAGCAACATCGTGGCGATCCTCGCCGGCGACTACCTGCTCGCCCGGGCGTCGTCGCTCGCGGCGTCACTCGGCGCCGATGTCGCCGCTCTCCTGGCCGCGACCATCGGCGAGCTCTGCCGGGGCCAGGTGCTCGAGCTGCAGCACCTGTTCGACGCCGGCCGCTCGGTGGAGTCGTACTCGTCGGCGATCGAGGGAAAGACCGCGGCGCTGTTCGCCACCTCGTGCCGGGTCGGCGGCATGGTCAGCGGGGTCGACGAGCCGACCCTCGACGCGCTCACCCGCTTCGGCCACCACCTCGGGATGTGCTTCCAGGTCGTCGACGACGTGCTCGACCTCACCTCGACCGACGAGGCCCTCGGCAAGCACGTCGGCCAGGACCTGCTCGAGGGGATCTACACCCTCCCCGTGATCTACGCGCTCGATGGCAGCAACGAGCTGCGGTCGATGCTCGGCGCCCCGCTCGACGGCGACCGCCTGGCCACGGCCCGGTCGATCATCGCCGGCAACGGGGCGATCGACGCCGCGCTCGCCGTCGCCCGCGACCACGCCACGAAGGCCAACGAGGCGCTGTCGGGCGCCGACGGCCTCGCCGTCGACGTGACGACCGGCCTCTGCCGCCTCGTCGACACCCTCGTCACCCGCGACCGCTGACCATCTGGGTCTTGGCGTCGACGTCCTTGAGGAAGTCGAGGACGGCGGTGTTGAAGGCGTTGGGTTGCTCGACCATGAGTCCGTGCGCCGCGCCGCGCAGCTCACGGAGCGTGGCGCCCGGGATCATCTCGGCGAGCTCCTCGGCGTCGCCGAACGGGGTGAGCATGTCCTGGGATCCGGTGATCACGACGGTGGGGGCCTTCACGTCGGCGAGCTCGTAGCGGAGGTCGTCGTGCATGGCGAGGATCGCGTCGACCTGGGCGGCGAAGTGCTCGGGATCACCCTGCATGACGAGGCGACCGAGGAGGTTGATCCACGGGCCGAAGCGGCGGTGGAAGCGCGGTCCGACGAGCCAGCGCATGCCCTCGCCCGACATCGCGGCCATGCCCTTCTCGCGCACGTTCTGGGCCCACTCGGCGAGCAGCTCGCGGCGCCACTCGTGGTGCCGGCACGCGGTGCACGCGAGCACCAGTCCGCGGACCCGCTCACCGTGGCGGACGGCGACGATCTGGGAGATCGCGCCGCCCATCGACGCGCCCATCACGTGCGCGGTCGCAACGTTCTCGGCGTCGAGCACCGAGACCGCGTCGCGCGCCATCTGCTCGAGGTCGAACGGGTGCGGCGCGTTGGTCGACCCGCCGACGCCGCGGTTGTCGACCGCGATGCACCGGTACCGGCGGCCGGCGGCGATGCGCTGCAGCGCCCAGCCGCGCGAGTCGGTGCCCAGGCCCTGGATCAGCAGCAGCGGGATGCCGTCACGCTTGCCGAACGTGTCGTACGCGATCAGCGCACCGTCGGTCGCGGTCACGTATCTCATGGCGGCCTACTCCCCCCTCGCGCCGTGGAGCATGGCGGCGATCTCGGCGCGGACCTGCTCGGCGAGCTCGGCGGCGGCCAGCGGATCGCCGGGCTCGGTGTCGTCGGGCGGGAGGAGCGGAGCGCCGACGGTGACCGCCCACGGCCGCAGCGGGACGCCGCCCGGACCGCCGGGTCGCACGGCCACGGGCAGGAGCGGGAAGCCCAAGGTGGCCGCGATCACCGGCCGTGGGGCCTCGCCCGCGCTCGTGGACGAGATCTGCATGGCGAGGGGAGCCGCGGCCAGGTGCCCGGCCCGCAGCACGGCGGCGGCGTCGCCCGCGCGCCGGCCCACCCCGCCCAGCTTGTGCGCGAACACCCCGAGCAGCGGGGGGTTGGGCAGCCCCACGAGCCGGAGGCGCCGGCCGACGGCGCGCTGGACCGCCCCCGACAGCACGAACGGCTCGGTGAACATCGGACCCCGGTTCGCGACGAGCAACGCCCCGCCCTCCCGCGGCAGGTGCTCGGCGCCCTCGAGGTGCACCGGGATCCGACCGACGACCGGGGCGAACAGGAAGTCCTGGAGGTGCGGGTCGCCGCCGAACTCGTCGACCGCGTACCGACCCTCCCACCGGCGCTTCGCGGCGGCGACCACCGAGTCGCGGCCGCCGACGCGGTCGGCGTCGATGCCGTAGTTGGGCACCGCAGGTCGGACGGTCGCGAGCGCGTCGGGCATCAGCCGGCTCCCCGCAGCGGGGCCGCCACCGTCGGCGAGCCCGGGAGCGCGGTGACGCTCGCCCACGCGTAGAGGTCGGCCACGACCTCCTGGGTCGGCACGAGGTCGGTGAGGCCGAGCTCGGACTCGGCCCGGCCGCCGTCGGCGACGCAACCCTTGCGGATCAGCTCGAGCACGTGCGGCGGCACCGGCGAGCCGGCCAGCTCTGCGACCCGGGTGGCCACGAGCCAGCCGGGGCCGACGAACGGGACGGGGACGCGGTTGCCGAGGCGGGCCGCCTGCCAGGGGCTGGCGGCTCCGGGGCCGACCACGTTGAACGCACCGTCGGCCTGCCGCACCAACGCCGCCACCATCGCGCGGGCGGCGTCGTCGGTATGGAGCAGCTGGAAGGGCGGGTCGGCGAGGGCAGGGACGGGCACCGCGGGCAAGCGCAGCAGCCGGCCGAGGGGACTCGGCGCGCGCGAGCCCGAGATCGGTGCGAACCGCAGCGCTGCGACCGGGACACCGTGGCGGCGCGCGAGTCCGGCGGCGTGCGCTTCGACATCGAGGCAGATGCGGCCGTAGGGCGTGGTGGGGCCGAGCGGCGCGTGCTCGTCGGGGACCTCGTGGCGGTGACCTCCGCGCCCGTAGACCTCGAGGCCGCTGCGCACGACGACCCGGTCGAGCGCGCCGGCCCGCACCGCGGCGCCCAGCGCGTTGACCGTGCAGTCGTCCGACGCCTCCACCGAGGCCCGCACCCCCATCCGGGCCCCCGGCTCGTACACGCCGAAGTGAGCCACCGCCGTGGGCGCGAAGCCGCGCACGAACTCGACGAGTCGGTCACGGTCACGCGGGTCGATGCGCTTGAACAACGACCGGCTGAGGCGACGCCGGGGAGGCACGAAGTCGAACCCGGCGACCGCCTCGACGTCGTCGCGGGCTTCGAGGAGCTGGGCCACCCGGGTCCCCAGGTGCCCGCCCATGCCGGTGACCAGCACGCGCATGGTCAGAGCCTAGAAGTCCTCGTCGCCGAATTCGGGGCGGAGGTGCGGGAAGAGGATGACCTCCCGGATCGAGTGCACCCCCGCGATGAGCATGACCAGCCGGTCGACGCCGATCCCGAGGCCGCCACAGGGCGGCAGCCCGTACTCCAGCGCCCGCACGTAGTCGTCGTCGACCCCGTGGGCCTCCTCGTCACCGGCGGCCGCGAGCGCCGCCTGGGCCTCGAACCGCTGCCGCTGGTCGATCGGGTCGTTGAGCTCGCTGAACGCGTTGGCCAGCTCGCGGCCGAGGACGACCGCCTCGAACCGCTCCACGAGCGCGGGATCGTCGCGATGGGCGCGGGCGAGGGGCGACACCTCGCGCGGATAGTCGAGGACGAAGATCGGCCCCACCAGATTGGGCTCGACCGTCTTCTCGTAGAGCTCGAGCACGAGCTTGCCCGGACCCCAGCCGGCCTCCCGCGGCACCTCGGCCCGGTCGGCCGCGGCCTCGAGCTCGGCGAGCGGCATGGACGGGTGGACCCGCGCGCCGGTGTGCTCCTCGATGAGGTCGATCATGGTGCGCCGCGGCCACGGCGGCGTGAGGTCGACCCGCACGCCGTCGACCTCGACCACGGTGTCGCCCGTCGCGACCCGCGCGCACTCGGCGACGACCTCCTCGGTGAGGGTCATCATGTCGGTGTAGTCGGAGAACGCCTCGTAGCACTCGAGCATCGTGAACTCGGGGTTGTGCCGCGTGGACAGGCCCTCGTTGCGGAAGACCCGACCGATCTCGTAGACGCGCTCAATCCCGCCGACCACGAGCCGCTTCAGGTGCAGCTCGAGGGCGATGCGCAGCGACAGCGGCATGTCGAGTGCGTGGTGGTGCGTCTCGAACGGACGCGCCGCCGCGCCGCCGGCCTGCACGTGGAGCACCGGCGTCTCGACCTCCACATAGCGGCGCGCGTCGAGGAAGCGGCGGATCGTCGAGATGACCGAGAAGCGGACCGCGAAGATGCGGCGCGCCTCCTCGTTGGCGATCAGGTCGACATAGCGCTGGCGGAACCGCGTGTCGGTGTCGGACAGGCCGTGCCACTTGTCGGGCGGCGGCCGCACCGCCTTCGACAGCAGGGTCCAGCCCGTCACCTTCACGGACAGCTCGCCCCGGCGCGTCTTCATCACCGCGCCCTCGGCACCGACCCAGTCGCCCAGGTCGAGGTCGTCGAACGCGGAGTGCGCCTCCTCGCCGAGCTCGCCGCGCGACACGAACAGCTGGATCGTGCCGCTGCCGTCGCGCAGCGTCGCGAACGTGAGCTTGCCCTGGCGGCGCAGCAGCACGACCCGGCCGGCCACCCGCACGACGTCGCCCACCTCCACGCCCGACTCCAGGTGACCCCAGTGCTCGAGGACCTCGGCCGCGGTGTGGGTGCGGTCGAACCGCACCGGGTAGGGCTCGACGCCCGCGGCGCGCAGCGCGTCGATCTTGGCGAGTCGGCGGTCGCGCTCGCCCGCGGGGCTCTCGGCCTCGGTCCCGTCGGCCCCGCCAAGGCGGTCGGCGGCCGAGGTCGGCGGCGGGGTGGTGTCGTCGGTGCTCACGTCGTCTGGTTCCGTTCGAACACGATGCGCAGACCCTGGATCGTCAGCCAGGGCTCATGGTGCTGGATCGTGCGGCTGTGGGGGATGATCCGCTCGGCCTCGCCACCGGTGGCGATGACCGTGCACTCCCCCAGCTCGGCCTGGAAGCGATCGACCAGCGCGTCGACCTGGCCGCTGAAGCCGTACACCGCGCCTGACTGGATCGACTCCACGGTCGACTTGCCGATCACGTGCCGGGGCGGCACGAGCTCCACCCGGCGCAGCGCCGCAGCCCGCCCGAACAACGCGTCCATCGAGATCTCGATGCCGGGGAAGAGCGCCCCGCCGAGGTACTCGCCCTTCGCGCTGATCGCCTCGATGGTGTTGGCCGTGCCGAAGTCGACGACGATCGACGGGCCACCGTAGAGGTCGTAGGCCGCCACCGCGTTGGCGATCCGGTCCGCGCCGACCTCCTTCGGGTTGTCGTAGAGGATCGGCATGCCGGTCCGCACTCCGGGCTCGAGCACCAACGCCGGGTAGCCGAAGTAGCGATCGGTCATCTCGCGCAGCTCGGCGGTCACGCGCGGGACGCCCGAGCAGATGGCCACCCCGGTCACCGCCTCGTCGAACGCGAAGCCGTGGAAGCCGAGGAACTGCTGGATCATGAGGGCGAGCTCGTCGGACGTGCGCTCGGCGACGGTGGCGATGCGCCAGTGGTCGGCGAGCTGCGGGCCGTCGAAGAGCCCGATCACCATCTGCGTGTTGCCCACGTCGATGCACAGCAGCACGGGGGTGGCCTCCTCTCGTTCTCCGTGGCGGGTCGGGGTGCGGCTACTCGGCCGCGAGGTCGAGGCCCAGGTCGAGGGCGGGGGCCGACTGGGTGATGGCGCTGGTGGAGATCACGTCGGCTCCGGTCGCGGCGTACGCGGCCACCGTGTCGAGGCCGACCCCGCCCGAGATCTCGATGATGGTCTCCGGGCGGGCGCTCGCACGAACCCATTCGACGCACACGGCCGCGGCCTCGGGCGTCATGTTGTCGAGCATGACCACGTGGGCCCCGGCGACGACGGCCTCCTCCACCTGGTCGAGCCGGTCGCACTCGATCTCGATGCCCCGCCCCGGCCAGGCGCTGCGGGCCCGGGCGACGGCGTCGGCGATCGAGAGCCCCGCGAGGTGGTTGTCCTTCACGAGCACCATGTCGGACAGCGAGCCCCGGTGGTTGGCCCCGCCACCGGCCCGCACGGCGGCCTTCTCCAGCGCCCGCAGCCCGGGCAGGGTCTTGCGGGTATCCACGATGCGGGCGTGCCCACCGCCGGCGGCCGCGGCATCCACGAATCGGCGGGTGAGCGTGGCGACGCCCGAGAGGTGGCACAGGAAGTTGAGGGCAGTGCGCTCGCCCGTGAGCAGCGCGGCGAGCGGCCCCTCCACGCGGCCGACCGCCTCGCGGGGCGCGACCCGGTCGCCGTCGGTGGCGCTCCAGGTGACCCGCACCCGCGGGTCGAGCTGCGCGTAGGCCTCGGTCGCGCACGCACTCCCCGCGAGCACCCCGGCGGCGCGGGGCACGATGTCGGCGATCGTGACCTCCCCGGGATCCGGGAGCAGCGCGGCACTGATGTCCCCCAGCGGCCCGAGATCCTCGGCGA
>VGCA01000092.1 GCA_016870245.1 Actinomycetota bacterium
GCCGCCTCCGCGCTCGCCCGGATCACCGAGAGGATCGTGCCCTCCACGGGGTGCATCACCGCGGCGTACGCGGCGTCACTCGAGGCGGCGAGCCCCGCGGCGACCTCGGTCGGCCCCACCCGACCCGCGGTGCGGAAGGTGTCGCACAGGCCGCGCAGGATCTGCGACAGGATGACGCCCGAGTTGCCGCGGGCGCCCATGAGCGAGCCGTGGCCGATGGCCGTGCACACCGCCTCGAGCTCCACGAGGTCGCCCACCTCGGCAACGACCGACTCGATCGTCAAGGCCATGTTGGTGCCCGTGTCGCCGTCGGGGACCGGGTAGACGTTGAGCCGGTTGAGCTCTTCTTGGTGGTCGCGGAGCACGTCGCGATAGACCCCCACGACGCGGGAGAGCACGGCTCCGTCGGTTGCGCTGATCTCCCCCATATCCGGGCCGAGCGTAGCGAGCGGGCGGGCGCCGTGACCCCGCCGCCGGTCCGGTGAGCGCCGCACCCGACCCGACGCGCCCCCGCACGGAGGGTCCCGCCCGGATCCTCCGGCCGGACGCCGCGCTGCTACGCTGCTGCGTCCGTCCGCCCGTGACCCGCGCCACTCGCCGGGTGGGGCACTCCCTCGAAGGATCGAAAGAGCGTCTCATGGCGTCCGTGTGCCAGATCTGCGGCAAGCAGCCCCGCTTCGGGATGCAGCTCAGCCACTCCCATCGGCGGACGAAGCGGCGTTGGAACCCCAACGTCCAGAAGGTGCGGGCCGTGGTCAACGGCGCGCCCCGGCGTCTCCACGTCTGCACCGCCTGCCTGAAGGCCGGCAAGGTGCAGAAGCCCTGATCGGGGACCCACGGTGCAGGGCGTCGTGCGCATGTTCGACCCGCAGACCGGCGAGGGCGTGCTGGTCTCCGACACCGACCGGTCCGAGCACGTGCTCGCCGCCGGTGCCCTCGAGGGCTCGTTGTTCCGGTTGCTCCGCCAGGGCCAGCGGGTGAACTTCGACGTCGACGGCGACGGTCGGGCCGTACGGGTCCGCATCGGCTCCGAGGCCGACATGGGCCTCCCGCCGCACGTCCAGCTCTAGGCCCCCCACACCCCGCACCCGGCCCTTCGGACCCTCGCCGACGGCAGCGGCGGCCGCTCGCGTCGGTGAGGGGCGGCCGGCGGCCCGTCATTACACTCGACCTGTCCTCGGGACCCGCGCCCATCAACGGCGATGCCGCGCGAGCGCATGTGCAGGAGAAGGCTGTGTCGTCGACCTCGAACGCCCCCACGAAGAACAAGAAGCTCCTGGAGTGGGTGGAGGAGATCGCCGCGCTCACGGAACCGGCCGAGATCCACTGGTTCGACGGCTCCGAGGCCGAGTTCGAGCGGCTGAGCCAGCAGCTCGTCGACGCCGGCACCTTCGTGCGGCTCGACCCCGAGCGGCGCCCCGGCTCGTTCTGGGCGACCACCGACCCGAGCGACGTCGCCCGGGTGGAGGACCGCACCTTCATCTGCTCCGACCGTGAGGACGACGCCGGGCCCACCAACAACTGGATGGCCCCGGCCGAGATGCGCCAGAACCTCCATGGTCTGTTCAAGGGCTCGATGCGGGGCCGCACCATGTACGTCGTGCCCTTCAGCATGGGCCCCCTCGGCTCGCACCTCTCGTACATCGGCGTCGAGGTGACCGACTCCCCCTACGTGGCCCTGTCGATGCGGATCATGACGCGCGCCGGCCAGGGCGCCCTCGACGTGCTCGGCGAGCACGGCGACTTCGTGCCCTGCGTGCACTCGCTGGGCGCGCCGCTCGGCGAGGGCGAGGAGGACGTCGCGTGGCCGTGCAACCCCGACGAGAAGTGGATCGTGCACTTCCCCGAGACCCGTGAGATCTGGTCGTACGGATCGGGCTACGGCGGCAACGCCCTCCTCGGCAAGAAGTGCTTCGCGCTGCGCATCGCCTCGGTCATCGCCCGGGACGAGGGCTGGCTGGCCGAGCACATGCTCATCCTCAAGCTGACCTCGCCCGCGGGCCAGGTCCACTACGTCGCGGCCGCCTTCCCGTCGGCGTGCGGCAAGACCAACCTCGCCATGCTCATCCCCACGATCCCCGGCTGGACCGCGGAGACCGTGGGCGACGACATCGCCTGGATGAAGATCGGTCCCGACGGCCGCCTCTACGCGATCAACCCCGAGTACGGGATCTTCGGCGTCGCCCCGGGCACCAACGCCACGTCGAACCCCAACGCGATGAAGACCGTCGCCCGCAACACCGTGTTCACCAATGTCGCGCTCACCGACGACGGCGACGTGTGGTGGGAGGGCATGGACGGCGAGCCGCCCGCCCACGCCATCGACTGGAAGCGCCAGGACTGGACCCCCGAGCACGGCACCGACGCCGCGCACCCCAACTCGCGGTTCTGCGCCCCCGCGTCACAGTGCCCGGTCATCGCCCCCGAGTGGGAGGATGTCAACGGTGTGCCGATCTCGGCCATGCTGTTCGGCGGCCGCCGAGCGACGACGGTGCCCCTGGTGTTCGAGGCGCGCGACTGGCAGCACGGCGTGTTCGTCGCCGCCACGATGGGCTCCGAGAAGACCGCCGCCGCGTTCGGCGGCCTCGGTGACCTGCGTCGCGACCCCTTCGCGATGCTGCCCTTCTGCGGCTACCACATGGGCGACTACATGGCGCACTGGCTGAGGATGCCGGAGCGCACCGACGAGTCGAAGCTGCCCCGGATCTACGGCGTCAACTGGTTCCGCAAGGACGAGGACGGCACCTTCGTGTGGCCGGGCTTCGGCGACAACTCGCGGGTCCTCGACTGGATCTGCCGCCGGCTCGAGGGCGAGGCCGACGCGACCCAGACCCCGATCGGCGCGGTGCCCCGGGCCGAGGACCTCGACCTCTCGGGCATCGACGCCACGCCGGAGCAGATCGCCCGGGCGCTCACGGTCGACCCCGAGGAGTGGAAGGCGGAGCTCCCGACGATCCACGAGCACTTCGCGACCTTCGGCGACAAGCTCCCCGCCGCGATGCGCGACGAGCTCGCCACCCTCGAGTCGAACCTCGGCGCCTGATCGCGATGTCTGGTCGCTGCGCTCGCTGAGCGAACTCAGTGTTCCGGCCGCGCGCCCCGGTCTCCGGCGGGACGCTCGCTGCGCTCCGGCATGTCTGGTCGCTGCGCTCGCTGAGCGAACTCAGTGTTCCGGCCGCGCGCCTCGGTCTCCGGCGGGACGCTCGCTACGCTCCGGCATGTCTGGTCGCTGCGCTCGCTGACTCCTCCGCACGTCCACTTGGTTCGCACCAGGACGCTCGCTACGCTCCTCTGACCTACCAGGGGGTGTCGTCATGTCCATCAGCGCGTACGTCCTGATCCAGACCGAGGTCGGCAAGGCCGCGCACGTGGCGTCGGCCGTACGGGCCCTCGCCGGCGTGGTCGCGGCCGACGACGTCACCGGTCCCTACGACGTGATCGTGCGCACCGAGGCCGAGACCCTCGACGACCTGGGCCGGATGGTCGTGTCGCAGATCCAGGCGGTCGAGGGCATCACCCGCACCTTCACCTGCCCGGTCGTCAACCTCTAGGCGACGGCGCCCTCGGCGCGATCTCGCGCCGCGAGCCGCCGCCTACCGCTGCCGGCCGGCTCGGCGCGCCCGCCGCTCGTGGCGATCGCGTGCGTGGGTGATCAGGCGGTCGAGCAGCTCGGGGTACGGCACGCCCGACAGCGCCCACAGCCGGGGGAACATCGAGATCGGGGTGAAGCCCGGGATCGTGTTGACCTCGTTGATCAGGAAGCCCCGCCCCGGCGACCCATCGGGGGCACGCTCCTCGTAGAAGAAGTCGACCCGGGCCATGCCCTCGAGCCGGCACGCGGCGAAGGCGGCGGCCGCCAGCGCGCGCACCTCGGTCGCGGCCTCGTCGCTGATCGGCGCCGGCGCGAGGAGCTGCGCGGCGCCGTCCTCGTACTTGTCGGCGTAGGTGTAGAACTCGTCGCCCGGCACGATCTCGCCCGGCACCGACGTCGCCGGGTCGTCGTCGCCCAGCACGGCCACCTCGATCTCCCGGGCGACCACCCCCTCCTCGACCACAATCCACTCGTCGTACGCGAGGGCGCGGTCGATGGCGGCGTCGAGCGCGGTGGGGTCGGCGACCTTGCCGACCCCGATCGACGAGCCCATGTTCGCGGGCTTCACGAAGCACGGGAACCCCAGCTCGGACCGCACCCGCTCGGCGAAGTGCGCACGGTCGCGGCCGTCGCGGTACACCAGGTGGGCGACCATCGGCAGCCCCTCGGCGGCGAAGGCACGCTTCATCATCACCTTGTCCATCCCCACCGCGGAGCCGACCACGCCCGAGCCCACGTACGGGACCCCCGCGAGCTCGAAGAGGCCCTGGACCGTGCCGTCCTCGCCGTAGGGGCCGTGCAGGAGCGGGAGCACGACGTCGAACTCCAGGCCACCGGCGGGCAGCACCTCGACCGCGGCGTCGCCCGCGAGCGGGACCAGCGCCTGCCGGCCCGGCTCGGGCACCTCGGCGACCGGGTCCCCGGACACCGCGAAGGCGGCCGGCAACGCGTCGCGAGGACCGTCGAGCAGCGCCCGGGCCTCGTGCGCGAGCACCCAGCGGCCCTCGGTCGTGATGCCGACCGGGATCACCTCGTAGCGCGCCGGGTCGAGCGCGGCGGCGGCCGCGACCGCCGACACCCGCGACACGTCGTGCTCGGCCGACCGCCCGCCGAAGAGCAACAGGACCCGGATCCGGTCGGCCATCGTCAGCTCACCTGCAGGATGGCCCGGATGCCGAGCCCCATGATGAACAGGCCGACCAGGCCGTAGAACAGCTCACGGCGGCCCCGCATCTGCTGGCGGTACGAGTAGGCGATGCCCACCGTGAGGAACGCCACGAACCCGTAGAACATGTGGAACCGCGGCACGACGTAGTCGTCGCTCGCGACCAGCGCCACGCCGACGACGACCTGCAGCATCATCGCCGCCTCGGCCGCGATCGTGGGGATCCACATCCAGCGTCCCCGCCACTTGCGCACCCGCCAGCAGACCAGGAGCACGATGCCGGCGACCGCGTTGGCGACGATCGCGACGTAGGCCCAGACCTCGTGGAAGTCCAGGAGCCAGCCGAGATCCTGCGCGGCGACGGTGCGCACGGTCGGTCCCTTCGACGCGGAGTGACGGCGTCAGGCGGTCGCCGGGCCCTCGGACTGCACGACGTCGAACGACCACAGCTCGCTCTGGTTGCTCACCGGACCCTCGCCGTGGTGGGCCTTGTGGCCGTGGGCGAACGCCGGGCTCTGCACCCACGCGTCGAAGTCCGCCTGCGTGGCCCAACGCGTGTACACGAGGTACGTCGACTTGTCGTCGCTGGGGCGGAGGAGCTCGAAGGCCTCGAACCCGGGCGACTTCGCGACCTCACCGGCGCGGGCGGCGAAGCGTCGCTCCAGCTCGCCGGCCATCTCGGTGGGAACGGTGATGGCGTTGATCCTGACCACGCTCATGGTGCGTCCTCTCGTGGGGGTGCGGTACGCGACTGCCGGCGTCGTTTCTAGCCCACAGGGCGCGCTCCCACCCACCCGAGGTCGACCGGCCGCTCCCCGGTCCGACGACAGCCATGTCGATCGCCCCTGGTCACGTCGGCGGCCGAGGCGCATACTGGGCCGTGCCGCGGGACCGGCGGGCCGTCCCTGCCCCGGCCTGCCGTCCCCGGCGCCTCCGGTCAGTCCTGGTCGGGCTGCGAGCGGAGGTAGCGCTCGATCTGGTCGACGAGCTCGTCGCCCGACGGCATCGACGGGTGCTCGACCTCGATGGCCTGCACCAGCTCGGCGACGTCGGGCCGCTCGGCCAGACCCGCCTCGACCTTGCCGCCGTAGCGCTCGACCCGTCGGTCGAGCGGGCCGAGGTCGACCTCGATCCCGCTCAGTCGTGCGAGCCGGTCGAGCACGGCGCGGGTCGCAGGCGGCGACGGGCTCCCGGCGAGGTAGTGCGGCACCTGTCCCCAGAGACCCACCGCCGGGATGCCGACGTCGCCCAGGGCGACGAGCAGGGCGGTCTGCAGACCGGTGGCACCCACGTAGTCGGTGCGCAGCGCGCCGACCTGCTCGGCGAGCGACTCGTCGGTCGCCGTCGCGAGCACCTCGACGGGGCGACGATGCGTGGTCACCGCCGGCATCGCGCCGAGCCCGTACGCGACGACGACGCCGAGCCGGTCGGCCATGGCGACGAGGGCGGCGATCACCGACGGCCACTGCAGCGACGGCTCCGGGCCGGTCACGAGCACGACGTCGCGGCCGATGCGACCCGCGACGCACTCGATCTCGGGCCACGCCACCCGGCGGGTGGTCCCTTCCGCGATCGAGACCTCGGGACGGGTCTGCTGGAGGTCGACGAGGTCGGCGAGGTCGAGACGCGCGAAGCGGCGGCCGGCGTCGAGCTGCTCGCGCATCACGTCGATCGCCTCCGAGCCGGCCATGCCCGCGTCGACCCAGCCCTGCAACGCCACCACGAGCACGGGCTCGCGCAGCTCCGGCCAGGTCTCCACCTCGAGCACGAGGCCACTGTACGCGTGCGCCCCCGACGCGGCGTTCGACGGGCCCCGACCGCGGGTGCCAGGCTCCGGGGATGCACTTCGGCGTCCATGCAGGCCTGCAGAACACCACCACCGCCGAGCTCCGGTCGCTGTGGCGGCGGATCGAGGACCACGGGTTCGAGTGGATCTCCGTGTGGGACCACTTCTACGCGGCCGACGCCTCGGTGCGGGGCGACGGGCCGCTCCGGTCGGGTTCGCACTGCCTCGAGGCCCTCACCACCCACACCGCGCTCGCGCTGTCCACCAGCACCGTGCGCTGCGGGAGCCTGGTGTACTGCGCCGGCTACCGGCATCCCGCGGTGTACGCGAACGCGATGGCCACCCTCGACCAGCTGTCGGGCGGCCGGGCGGTGCTGGGCCTCGGCGCCGGCTGGCACCAAGGTGAGTACGACGCCTACGGGATCCCGTTCCCGCCGGTGGCCGAGCGCATGCGCATCTTCGACGAGGCGGTGCAGTGCGTGCGGCTCCTGCTCGACGAGGAGGTCGCCGACTTCCGCGGGGAGCACTTCACGCTCACCGACGCCCGCTGCGACCCCAAGCCGGTGCAGGCCCGGTTCCCGATCTGGGTGGGGGGAGGCGGCGAGAAGGTCACGCTGCGGGTCGCGGCGCAGCACGCCGACGGCTGGAACGTCGCGTTCGTGTCGCCCGAGACCCTCCGGCACAAGGTCGCCGTGCTCGACCGCCACTGCGAGGCGGTGGGGCGCGACGGCGGTGCGATCGAGCGGTCGGTCAACGTCGCCCTCGCCTGGAACGAGGACGACCTCGTGACCCAGTTCGGCGACGCCGCGCCGTACATCGCGTCGAACGCGCTCAAGGGCAGCACCCAGCAGGTGATCGACCAGGTGGGCGCCTACCGGGACGCCGGGGCCGAATGGGTCATCCTCGCCCTGCGCGCGCCGTTCGACACCGACGGCCTCGACCGCTTCGCCGAGGAGATCCTCCCCGCCTTCACCTGAGTGGTCCGCGAGGTCGGCGGCCTCCGGCGTCGGCGGATCAGCGGCCCCGCGGGGCGAACGCGTCAGCGAGGTCGCTCGTCGCGAAGCCGGCGGGCGCCTTCCCGTCGACCGCATAGCGGTAGAGCGCGGTCTTGTAGATGCCGGTCATCGCGCTGACGACCACCGACACCGCGATGAGCCAGAGCGCGGCGATCACCCCGAGCGGGAGCGAGACGGCCCAGCTCGACGCCAGCACCGCCAAGCCGATGCAGATCAACGCCGGGATCGACGCGACCAGCCCGAGCAGCCCGAAGCCGAACTGCCCGAAGACGTTCTCCCCCCACGTCTGCTTCAGCAGCACACCCGATCGCTTCAAGGAGGCGAACGGTCCGATCCCCTCGAGCGCGACGACCGGGATCGCCAGGAAGGTGACGATCCGCCACGCGGCGCCGAACAGCCCCACGACGATCTGCCCGACGAACCCGAGCCGCTCCTCGATCGCCTGGAGCACGACCGAGACCGTGGTGGAGAGGATCGCCCACGCCGCGATGGCGGGGAAGTGCCGACCGGCGTGGGAGATCGCACCGCCGACGCTCGAGTCGCGGCCGTCGAGCCGCTCGTTGGCACCGCACACCAGCGCGGCCTGGAAGAACGTCACCACGATCCCGGCGACCAGGTACATCACCACCAGCAGCACCCAGCCCATCGGCGCCAGGCTCGTCTCGTTGCCGGCGTCGTCGATGCCCGTGAGCGCGATCAGCCCGCCGAAGGCGAGGAACACGATCAGGGCGGCGAGCGCGGTGATGACGGGGAACGCCGCGAGCGTGCGGTCGCTGCGCAACACGTGCCACGACAGCTTCCCGAGATACCACGACCGTCGGATCCGACCCATGTCCCCTCCCACCTGGCTAGGTTCGCCGCACCATGGTGGCACAACCAGAGCCGTCCGGCACGCGCACCTGGCGGGCGCCGGGGCGCATCAACGTCATCGGCGACCACACCGACTACCAGGACGGCCTCTGCCTCCCGATGGCCATCGACCGCGAGTGCCGGGTGGTGGTCGCCCCGCCGACCCACCCGGAGACGGTGACGGCGACCTCGGCGCAGATGCCCGGCGCGGTGGCGGTCCCGACCGCCGGCACCACCGAACCCGCGTCGGTCCTGCCCGCGTGGGGGCGCTTCGTCGCCGGCGCAGTGTCCGCGTGCATCGACCGGGGGGTCGCCGTGCCGGCGTGCGGCCTGACGGTCACCTCGACGGTGCCGGCGGGGTCGGGCCTGTCGTCGAGCTCGGCGCTGTCGGTCGCGCTCGTCGTCGCGTTCACCGACCTCGCCGGGGTCACCCTCGACCGCGTCGACCTGGCCCGGCTCGCGCTCGACGCCGAGGTGCGGGCCACCGGCGTCCCCGGCGGCCTGCTCGACCAGATGGCCGCGCTGCACGGCGTGGCCGACCACCTGCTGCTGCTCGACTGCCGCGCCCTCACGGCCGAGCCGGTCGCGCTCCCCCGCGCGCTCGGCTTCGTCGTGGTGCATTCCGGTCGGCCCCGCACGCTCGCGGGCAGCGCGTACGCCCAGCGGCGGGCCGAGGTGGAGGCGGTGGCGCGCCGGCTCGGTCTGGCGACCCTGCGCGACGCCGCCCCCGAGCAGGTGGCCGACGATCCCCGGGCGCGCCACGTCGTGACCGAGAACGCACGGGTGCGCGCCTTCGCCGACGCCCTGCGAGCCGGGCGGACCGACGCGCTCGGACCGCTCATGGTCGCCAGCCACGCAAGCCTGCGCGACGACTACGGCGTCTCCACGCCCGAGCTCGACCGTGCCGTCGACCTGCTCATGGCGCACGGCGCGCTCGGGGCGCGCCTCACCGGCGCCGGGTTCGGAGGCTGCGCGGTCGGCCTGGTGCAGCGCAACCACGCCGACGACGTCGTGGCGAAGGTCGCCCGCGCGCTCGAGGCCGCAGGCGAGCCGGCTCCCGTCGCCTTCGCCGTGCGCGGCGCCGACGCGGCCGGGGAGGTCTGATCACCGTCGTCTCCGTGCGTCCACCTCCGTGCGGCGACCGGGCCGCGGGATCGCCGCTCCCCGGTGACGCAGGACGGGGCGTCACATGCGGCCGAGCAGCTCGGCTTTCTTGGCCTCGAACTCCTCGGGCGTGATGTGCCCGGCGTCGCGCAGGCGGGCCAGCGCCTCGATCTGCTCCGGCACCGCCTGCCCGGCGGGGGCACCGCCACCGCCGCCGGCGGGGCCCTGCTCGGCCATGGCCTTCGCGACGGCGTCTCCCACCGCCTCCGCGCCGAGCCCGGCGGAGCGGTGCTCACGCAGTTCCATCTGCTTGTAGATCTCCTGCTGCACGCCGTCGGGGTGGCGGACGAAGTCGAACGTGCTCGACCCCTGCTCGCCGGCCGACTCGATGTCGAGGTTCCCCGCGCCGATCATCCGCTCGAGGATCCGCTGGCGGAAGTTGATGTTGTTGATGCGGTCGAGCGGGATCTCCACGCCGTGGCGGGCCACCACCCCGGTGCGATAGATGACGCGCTGGTTGGTGACCACGAAGTACGTGCGGGCCCACGCCATGTACTTCACCGCGAGCCAGACCACCCACGCGACCACCATCGCGATGACGATCCAGTTGGCGGTCGTCTTCACGAAGCCGTCGGCCGACCACGCCAGGATCAGCACGATCAGGATGAACAACGGGATCCCGGTGAGGATCTGGCGACCGAAGTACCACCAGTGGGGACGGAGGTCGAGTGCGATCTCCTCGTTCCGGTTGAGCAGCTTCGTGGGGTACGGCATGCCTGCAGCCTAGGCCCGCACGGCCGAGCGCGACGGCTACGCCCAGCCGAGCTCGTCGAGCCGGTCGTCGTCGATCCCGAAGTGGTGGCCGATCTCGTGGAGCACGGTGATGCGCACCTGGGCGGCGAGGTCGGCGCGGTCATGCGCGTCCGCGCACAGCGGCCCCCGGTACACGGTGATGACGTCGGGCAGGACGCCGCCATAGCTGGTGGGTCCGCGTTCGGTGAGCGGGACGCCGTCGTAGCGGCCGAGCAGGTCGTCGTCGGGCCACTCCGCGATCACCACCGCGAGGTTGTCCATCGCGCGGGCGATCCCCTCGGGAAGCTCGTCGAGTGCGTCGACCACCATCGACTCGAACTCCTCCTCGGACGCGTCGTAGGCCATCGCGAGATTCTGCTTGACCGATCCGGCGCGCGCTCCTAGAGTGCCGTTTCACCGGAGGAAGTGACATCCCACCGCACGGTCGGGTGGCACGGAGACCGGGACGGACCGGAACCGAGTCCGTCGAGCGGGTGGGTCCCACCCGAACGGCGGCAGCGGCGCCGGCGGCCTCTCCGGAGGACGCAGGGCGCCCGGGAGGAACCGGCGCCGGATGGGACGTGGGCCCCGAGGAGTCGGAGCGCCGCCGCCAGGCGGGCGTGAGGATTACTCGGGGCCCGTCCCGTTCCGGCGTCCGCTCCGGACGCGTCTTCGGACGGACCGCCGGCAGTCGCCCTTCTCCGCTCCACGCTCGCCGCTCGCGTGCTCGGGCATCACGCCGGTGGGGGCGGCTCGCTCCACGCTCCGGCGGGCGACCACCGGCGCTCCGTCATGTCCGGGTCGGGGCGTCGATGGCCGCCGACGGTCACCTTCGTGGTGAAGCGAGGCGGGCGAGCTTGGTGCGGGAAGGGCGGGTGACCACGCCGCGCTCGGTGACCAGGGCGTGCACCAGTCCGGCGGGGGTGACGTCGAACGCGGGGTTCGCCGCCGGGGTCCCCCGAGGCGCCTGGCGCACGCCGCCGACCACCGTGACCTCGTCGCCGCCACGGTCCTCGATGCGGATCGCCGCGCCGTCGGGCGTCGCGAGGTCGACCGTCGACCACGGGGCCGCGACCACGAAGGGGATCCCGTGGTGGCGGGCCAGGACGGCGA
>VGCA01000093.1 GCA_016870245.1 Actinomycetota bacterium
GGGGTCGAGCCGGTACGGGTGGTCCGCCACGACGGCAGCGCCGTGGTGGTCGCCGGCGCCGACGGCACCGCCACCCGGCCGATCCGCTCGTCGTTGCCCCCGCTGGCCGTGGGCGACTGGCTGCTGGTGGACCACGAGTCGATCGTGGAGGTGCTGCCCCGCACGTCGCTGATGCAGCGACGCGACCCCACCCGGGGTGGCGCCCAGCTCATGGCGGCCAACGTCGACCGGGTGGGCGTGGTGTGCGGGCTCGACCGTCCGGTGAAGGCCGGCCGCATCCAGCGCTTCGTGGTGCAGGTGTACGACGCCGGTGCGCTGCCGATGGTGGTGCTCACCAAGTCCGACCTGGTCGACGCCGGCGCCGTCGCCGAGGCGGTCGACCTGGTGGAGCGGGCCTCTCCCGGGTGCGACGTGCAGGTGTGCTCGGTGCGCAGCGAGCACGGCCTCGACGCGCTGCGCGACTTCGTGGCCGACCGCACGGTCGCGTTCGTGGGCGAGTCGGGCGCGGGCAAGTCCACCCTCGTCAACGCGCTCGCCGGGCGCGAGATCGCGGCCACGAGCGCGGTACGCAAGGGCGACAGCAAGGGCCGCCACACCACCACCGCCCGGGAGCTGCACGTGCTCCCCGGCCACTGCTGCCTGGTCGACACGCCGGGCCTGCGCGAGATCGGCGTGTTCACCGACGTCGACACGGTCGACGACGTCTACGCCGACGTCACCGACCTCGTCGACGACTGCCGGTTCAACGACTGCACCCACCTCTCGGAGCCCGGCTGCGCGGTCCTCGGCGCGATCGAGGACGGCACCCTCGACCGGAGCCGCTACGAGTCGTGGCTCGACCTGCGGGCCGAGGCCGAGGCCGCCGAGCTCCGGGCCGATCCCGCGGCCCGCCACGCCGCGGAGCGCAAGTTCGGCCGCCTGGTCAAGGAGGCCCAACGCCTCAAGCGCCCCCCCACCCCCTGATGCGCTTCTCACCGTCGAACGCGGAGCGTGTTCGACGGTGAGAAGCGCATCGGGGTCAGGGCATGCCGCCGTCGACCCGGAGCAGGGCGCCGGTGGTGAAGCTCGACGCGTCGCTCGCGAAGTAGAGGGCCGCGCCCACGATCTCGGGTGGGTCGCCGATCCGCCTCATCGCGAAGCCCGGCATGCCGCCCGGCTCGCGCATCTTCGGGTCCCAGTACTTGGTGACGTCGGTGTCGAACGGGCCCGACGAGATGCAGTTCACCCTCACCTCGGGGCCGAGCGCCTTGGCCAGCGCCTCGGTGATGTTGTTGAGCCCGGCCTTGGCCGCCGCATAGGGCACGAACGACGGGTCGGGCCGCAGCGCGCCGCTAGTGGAGATGTTGACGATCGACCCCTTCCCCGCCGCCTTCATGCGTGTGCCCACGAGCACGCTGAGCCGGAACGGGCCCTTGAGGTTGAGGTTGAACACCGCGTCCCACAGGCCCTCTTCGAGCTCCATGAGGCTCGGGTACAGCGGTGACTTGCCCGCGTTGTTGATCAGCACGTCGACCGTGCCGAACCGCTCGTAGACGGCGTCGACGAACCCGTCGAGCTCGTCCCAGTGGCCGACGTTGACTGCGTACGGCATCGCCTCGCGCCCGGTGGTGTCGCGCACCTCCTGCGCGACCTCCTCGCAGGCGTCGAGCTTCCGGCTCGCGATCACCACGTCGGCACCGCAGCGGGCGAGCGCGAGCGACATCTCCCGTCCGAGGCCCCGGCTCCCCCCGGTGACGACGGCGACGCGCCCGGACAGGTCGAACAGCTCATCCGCGAATCCCATGCGCTGCGGTCTACCACCGCGCGCGTCAGCGCCGCAGGTGGGGTCGGGCGGTCGCCGTCACCCTGACGGTGAGCGCCCCACCGTCCGGCACCAGGCGCAGGAGCGTGAGCTCCGCCGTGCCCACGACCGACACCGTGACCGACTGCCGGTCGGCGTGCACCGACACCGAGTCGAGCGCGTACCGGTCGAGCTGGCCCTCGAGCGACCGTCGGGCGCGCGCCTCCGCGACCACCGGGTCGAGGACGACCATCCCGTCGGCCCGGTAGCGGGCCTCGTCGAGCGCGCCCGCCCCGGCCAGCGCGGCGGCATCGGCGGCGGCCGCCAGCGCCTGCCGGGCGGAGAACGCCCGGCCGAGGTCCACCGCGAGCCCACCGAGCGCCAGCAGCATCACCGCCAGCCCCAGGAGCCAGAGGGTGATGCTCCCCCGGCTCCCACCCCGGAGGCCACCCCGGCTCACGGCCGGCTCCCGTAGGGATCGATCGGCTGGCGGTGCCCGGCCGTCCAGGTCCAGGCGCCGGCCGACCCGACCATCGGAACGGCGAGCACGGGCATCGCCACCCGCACGTGCGCGGTGACCTGACCCCCACGCGGCAGCGGGCCGGCCGGCGCGCAGTCGAGGGTCACCTGGAGCGCCCCGGGCTCGAGGCCCGCGTCACTCGTCGCACGGGCCACGGCCTGCTCGGCGGCGCGGCGATCGCACCACCCGCTCAATCCGACCACGCGCGCCGCGTCGCGCGCGGCGACCCGCGCGACGTCCTGCCGCTCTACCCACCGGGGCAGGCTCAGGACGACGAGCACCACGGGGAGGAGGAGCAGGGCGACGCCCGCGCTCAGCTCCAGTGCGGCGAACCCCTGCTCGCGCACGCGCGGCGGTCGCCGGGTCACGGCAGCACCTCCCGGACGCCCGCACCACCGATCGTGAACGACCAGGTCGGCAGCCCGGGCAACCACGGCGTCACCGCCACGCGGACGGTCGCCCGCACGGCGTCGGGCGCGGTCGCGGTCGCGCACGACACGGTGACCCCACCGCGTGCGCCGGGCCCGAGCAGTCCGTCGAGGACCGCCCGGGCCCGGGTCTCACACGTGGCGACCGGGGTGTCCGACCGGCTCCCCGCGCGAACGCCCTCGTCGACGGCTGCCCGCGCGGCGTTGCGCGTGAACTGGACCATCACGAGGTCGGCGAGCGTCACGAAGAGGACGAAGGCGAACGCGGCGGCGACCACGAACGCCACGCCGGCCATCCCGGACTCGGACCGCCACCCCGGCCGTGCCGCCACCGCTCAGACCTGGAGCTGCGCGCGGATCCACTCCATGACGTCGAGTCCGACGGCCTGGAGGACCGCCCAGATGGCGACCAGCGCCGCGATGCCGAGGGCGGCGTTGCCCAGGAGCTCGGCGGTCGCCATCCCCCGCTCGGACTCGCCGGACTCGGGTTCGTGCGCGCGCCCCGACGCGGCGGCGTCCACGGCGTCGAGGCTCTGCAGGATGGTGTGCATGTGGGTACCTCTCTCTCCTGCCTCGGGTTGGCTCTCGCGGGTGCGAGATCTGTCACCGACCGCCCAGCACGATCGACGGGAGGGGCGCGATCACGAAAAGCAACATGATCGGAGCGAGCACTGCGATGGTCGGGACCAACATGGCGGCCCGGCGGCGCGTCGCCTGACGCCGCAGCTCGTCGCGGCGCACGGCGCGCAGGTCGTCCGAGAGCGCGCGCAGCGCCACACCCAGATCGGCGCCCTGCTCCGCCGCGAGCGCGAACAGCCGATAGGTGCGGGCGGCATGGGGCTCGGCCGTGCACCGGGCGGCGTGTCGGAACGCGTCGCTCTCGGAGCGACCGGCCCGGATCGAGGCGATGATCCCATGAAGCTCGTCGACGACCGCACCCTCGCCGCGCCCCGCGACCCGCGTGATCGCCTGGACCGGGCCCGCGCCGGCACGCACGTGGATCGCGAGGACCTGGTCGATCGTCACCAGCTCCAGCCGCATGCGGGTGCGCCGCTCGTCGGCCGCCCGGGCCAACCGTGCGGGGCCGCGGGTGTGTCCCACCGCGGCACCGACGACGACGCCGACGGCGGCGAGGACGGTCGAGTGCAGCAGCGCGGCCCCGAGCACGAGCCCGCACGCCGCGCCGATCGCGGTCTGCGTGTACTGGCGGGTCCGGAACCGGTCCGCGTCGCCGTCGGACAGGCCCGCGGCACGCAGGCGGGCGCCGAGTCCCCCCGCCGCGGGCGCGCCGGCCACCCGATCGACCCGGCGCAGAGGCGCCCAGAACGCACCGGTGTCCGGGCCGGTCCCCGGCGTCCTGCCGCGGTACGGGTCGAGGCGCTGCGCCAGCGAGGGGCGGCTCCGCACGACGAGCAGACCGCCGACGCCCGCGACCACCAGGAGCACCGCGGGACCGAGCCAGCCGCTCACGAGGGAACGCCCCGGCGTGCATCACCCGAAGCCGACCGGCCGAACACCCGCGGCTCGACCGGTTGGGCGCCGAGGCGTCCCAGCCACCAGGCGCCAAGCGCGCTGAGCAGGGCCGCCGCCAGGATCACCCACAGCCCGGTCGGCGAGGCGTAGAAGGCCCGGAACGGCCCCGGGCGCAGGGTGAGCGCGATGAGGACGAGCCACGGCAGCACCAGCACCGCGCGCCCGTTGATGCGCATCTCCAGGCTCTCGGTCTCGATCTCGTCGAGGACCTTGAGGTCCTCGGTCGTCGCGACCACGAGGTCCTCGAGGATGTCGCGCACGATCGCGCCGCCGCGCTCGTGGGCCACGAGCAGCACCTCGACCACACGGTCGCTGGTGGGGTCGGCGAGTCGTTCCTTCACCTGCTCGAGCGCCGCGGCCGTCCCGAACACCCGGGAGAGCGCCGGGAAGTCGGCGAACACCTCGCGCAGCGGGTCGGGCCCGGTCTCGCCGAGGGCGCTGACCGCCTGACCCAGCGATCGCCCCGCGACGATGGCGGCCACGAGCTCACGCAGCGCGTCGGGCCACGCATCCTGCCAGGCCCGTAGCCGGAGCCGTCGCCGGTGCCCCAGATACGCGAAGGGGATCACCCCCGCCGCGAGCGCCGGCGCGGCGGCGACCACCGGCGTGTGGGTCAGGAGGGCGACCCCGAGGAAGGTCGCAACCGCCCCACCGACCGCGATCGACCACAGCTGCGGTGGCGTCAGGTCCACGCCGGCCTGTCGGAGCCAGACGTCGCGCCGCACCCGACCGACGAGGCGGGTCGCCGCCCGGGATACCGGGCGACCGGGAGCGTCGGTCGGACCGTCACTCCCCGCGAGCCGAGGCCAGACCACGACCGTCGTGGCCCCGGCGGCGACCGCGACCGTCAGCGCGGCGAGCAGCGTCACCATCCACTGCCCCCTTCCACCACGGCCCGGAGGGCGCCCGGCCGGCCCAGGACCCGGTCGGCCCGCGCCTCGAGCCGCTCCGGCAGGACCCCGGTCCACCGCAACGGGCCGTCGGGGTCGTCCCGGATGAACACCGGCTCGCAGGTGAACCCGTCGGTGAGGGCCGGCAGGACGGCGGTGATCTCGGTCACCAAGCGCCGGATCCCCCCGCGCGGCCCGTCGGCGGCCACCCGCTCCACGTGCACCACGAGATCGAGCGCCGAGGAGAACACCCGCTGCACCACCCGTTCCGTCACGTTCTCGCCGGCCATCAACGCGGCGTTGACGAGCGCGAAGAGCGCCTCCGGAGCGCTGTTGGCGTGCACGGTGCAGACGAACCCGCAGCCGGCGTTGACGGCGCGTGTCAGCTCGAAGGCCTCGGCTCCGCGCACCTCCCCCACCACGATCCGGTCGGGCCGCATCGCGAGCACGAACTTCACGAGGTCGCGCAGCGAGATCTCTCCGCCACCATCGACGGCCGGTGGCCGCGTCTCGTAGTAGGCCCCGTGGGCGAACGGCACCGAGAGCTCACGGATCTCCTCGCACGCGCGCACGCAGTGCTCAGGAGGGGTGGCGGCGAGCAGCGCCGCGAGGAGCGTCGTCTTCCCCGCCCCGGGCTCGCCCGACACGGCGACCCGGCTCCGGAACTTCATGACCGCGTCCAGGAACGCCGCCGATCGGTCGTCGAGGGAGCCCCGGCGGGCGAGGTCGCGCAACGACACCGAGCGCACGGTGTAGCGCCGCAGGGTGACGGACAGCGCGTCGGCGATCGGTGGGATCGCCGCGGTGAGGCGCGCGTCGCCGTGGAGCACCCGGGCCTGCACGAGCGGCGACGCGGCGTTCAGCTGACGGTCGGTCGACACCAGGAGCTGCTCGACCAGGCGGCGGTTCTCGGCCTCGCTCGTCGGGGTGACGAGACCGCGGAGGCGCCCCGTGTCGTCGAGGTAGGAGACGCGGGCACCCTCGATGAAGACCTCCTCCACGTCGTCGCGACCGAGGAGGTCCGAGAGCGCACCGAGGTCGGTCAGCGCCCGCACGAGCCGGTCCACGATCGCGGCAGGGTCGTGCAGCAACGGCGCACCGGCCTGGCGCGCGTGCTGCTGGTAGGCGTCGACCGCCTGCACCGCGACACCGCGCACCGCCGCCACCCCGTCGTCCCCACTCCACTCGCGCCCGTCGAGACCGGCGACCACGTCGCGGCGGATTTGCTCGAACGCGTCAGTGGACACCGACACCTCCCGCCCCGCCGTGAACACCCATTCGGATGGTCGTCCGCAGGCCGTCGATCGCGCGAGCGAACGGACCGCGATCGACGAGCGAGGCGGACCAGACCGCGTCCTCGACCTTGCGGTCCACCGGGACGAAGGTCAGCCCGGCGACGCGCCCGTCGCGCTGGAGGTCGGCGGCGATCTCCGCGCGCCGACGTCGCGACGCGGGCGCGCGGTTGACGACGACGACGACCGGGACCGAGGTGAGCGACCGCGCGGCGTCGACCCATTCGCCCAGCCTGACGACTCCGACCGGGTCCCCTGATCCCACACCCACGACCACTTCCGCCCGGGCCACCAGCGCCGACCACAGGTCGTCGGGCCCGTCGCCGGGTCCGGCGGACACGTCGACCACGACGCGCGCGTAGTGCCGGGCGAGTGCGTGGGCCACCGCAGCCACGTCGGTGCCCCCGAGCGCCGTCCCGGCGCGACGGTTCGGCGCCCCCACGAGCACGACGGGCCAGTCGGGCCCCAGGTCGAACAGGGCACCGGGGACGGCACCGATGCCGAAGGCGACCGCATCGACGGCCGTGCACAGGTTCGGCTCCAACGGGAGGCCGAGACGGACGGCGACCGACGGGGTGGCCGAGTCCGCGTCGACGACCACGGACCGGGTTCCCGCGTCGGCCCAGCGGCCCGCAAGCGCGATCGCGACCTCGGTCGAGCCGGCACCCCTCGGCCCGCCGACGATCACCATCCCGGAGATCGCGGCGCCGGGGCCGCAGAGGGCCTCTGGGGTCGTATCGGTGGATCGCCCCACCGCGAGGCGGTCCGCCCCGGAGCCGGTGAGCTCCACGACGGTCTCGAGCAGCTCCGGCAACGGCGCGTCCGGCGCGACCAGCGCGTCGACGCCCAGCCTCGCCGCGAGGTCGGATCCGTCGACCGGATCGCCGACGACGAGCACGCGACGACCGCGGTCGTGGAGCGCGTCCACGAACGGACGGGTGAGCGCCGGCCACCGGTCGCTCGTGACCAGGACGTCGAACTCCTCGTCCAGCGCGACCGCGGGATCGAGGACGAGGCACCGGACCCGCGCGCCGCCGTGATCGGCGCAGTATCGGTGGAGGTCGTCGACCCACTCATCGGCCGACAGCACCAGCGCGACCTCGGGCTCCCGACTCATCGCGGCGTCGTCCCGGCCGGGACGACGCCGCCGGGCGCAACCGCGTCCGCCGCGGAGACCGCACCGGTCACCCGGGTGAGGACGAAGTCGCCGTCGGCCAGGACGGCGGCGAGACGCTGCGAGCCGGCCACGTCGACGGCGAGGGTGATCGTGACCTGGCCCCGCGCACCACCGAACGCGCCGTCACGATCGTCCTCGACGTCGAGCACCTCCAGATCGGCGGCGACCACCAGTGCCCCGCCGCCGGCGGCCTGGACGACGTCGACCCGATCACCCGGGGCCAGACGCCCGTTCACCGCCCGGGCCCGCTCGACCGGGATGCTCATCGCCCGCCGCCCGTCGGTCGTGGCCGCCGCGCGCAGGCGCGACTGCGTCAGCGGCTCCCCCGTCTCGATGCGCGCGGTGACGACCTTCCCGCGCCATGCATCGTCGGCGTCGACCAGGGCGGAGAGGACGTCGTCGGCCCCGGACACCCGCTCAAACCGCACGTCGGAGCGACCCAGGCGAACGCCGGCCTCCAGCGGGCCGTTGGCCACGGCCACCCGCCGCCCGGTCGGCTCCTGCCGCAGCGCCGTGAGCGTGAGCACGAGACCCAACAACCCTGCGAGCACCATGACCAGGTGCGCGCCCCGCCACCGGCGGCGACGCACACGGCGGGGCTGCGCCTCGAGCGGATGCGCCGAACCGGTCATCGCCGCCCCCGCGCCCACGCCGTGGCTCCCGGCCCGGACAGCGCGGCGTTAGGGTTCCTGGGATGGCGTCGCCCCCGACCGAGTTCCCGCCGGTGCTGACGGCGGCCATGGCCGCCGATCTGCTGCAGATCCACGTGGAGTACCTCCGCAAGCTGGTTCGCGAGGGGAAGGTGCCGAGCCACCGCTTCCCCGGCGGGCGGGAGCTGCGGTTCCTGCGTGACGAGCTGCTCGAATGGCTCGCCGCGCAACCCGGGCCGGGCGACCGTCGGGATCACGAGGGGACGTCCGAGGACGCCACGACGTAGGCGACCCAGGCGAGCGGGATCACCGCCTCGTCGATTCCGCGCACGATCACGTGGTCGGCGCCGACGACCACCTCACCGACCATCTCCCGCGGTGGGAAGGCGAGACCCAGGCGTACGGGACGCGCGTCGACCTCGAGCTCGCGCAGGCGCGCCGCGAAGGTGACGAGCGCCGGTGGAACCCGCCGCCCGCCGCGACGGGCGCGCAGGGTGCGCCGGACGACGATCGGCGCCGCGACCTTGCCCCCCGTTCCACCGAGCGCCGTGCGGATGGTGACGAGCGCGCCATGGGCGTCCAGGTCGATGCGGTCGTCCCCGACGGCAGTCACGGCTCCCTCGAACGTGAACCCGGCGACATCGATCGACACGCGATCACCGCGAGCCGCGTAGTCGACCAGGACGTCGCCCATGCCGCGAGCGTGGGTCCAGCGTCGGGCGGCTTCGTGCATCCACTCGGACTCGTCGGCGCGCCAGTCGGCCCGGAGGCTCGCGGCGACGGTCGCGAGGTCGTCCGCGGGACCGGTGATCGGGGACACGAGCGGCTCCGGCACGCCGGCCCCGGACACGACCCGCGACCTCCGTGACGCGGCGTGGATGCGGGCGCGACTCCGACTGCCCTAGCGTGCGCGCATGCCCCTCGACCTCCACGCCATCGTCGACCCGTCGCACACCGCCGTGCTCACCATGGAGCTCCAGCGCGGGGTGATGGGCGACCTCGCGATGCTCCCCGACCTGCGCGACGAGTGCACGGCCACGGGGATGCTCGACAACGTGCACGACCTGCTCGCCGCCGCGCGCACCGCAGGCGCGCGCGTCGTGCACTGCACCGCCGAGTTCCGCGAGGACCGGCAGGGATCGGGCACCAACGCGCCGATGCTGCGCGCGAGCGCGAAGGGTGGCGCACTCATCTCGGGCACCCCGTCGGCCGAGGTGGTCCCCGAGCTCGACGTGCAGCCGAGCGACCTGGTGGTGCCGCGCCTGCACGGGATGACGCCGTTCACCGGCACGTCACTCGACGCGATGCTGCGCAACCTCGCAGTGAAGACGGTGATCGCCACCGGCGTGTCCGTCAACGTGGGCGTGACCGGCATGGTGATCGAGGCGGTGGGCCTGGGCTACGAGGTGGTCGTGCCCCCCGACGCGGTCGCCGGCCTGCCACGTGAGTACGCGGAGGCGGTACTCCAGCACACGATCCCGGTGATCGCCTACCGGATCCCCACCGCGCAGATCGTCGAGACCTGGCAGTCGCCGTGACCACCGCGGCGTACCCCGACTTCGAGCGGCTGCTCGACGGGCGGGTCGCCTGCATCACCGGGTCGGGCTCGGGGCAGGGGCGGGCGGCGGCCCTGCTGATGGCGCAGCACGGTGCGCGGATCGTCGTCGCCGACGTCAACGCGGCGGGCGCGCACGAGACCGTCCGGATGCTCGAGGAGCAGGGCGCCGAGGGCCTGGCGCTGGTGGTCGACGTGTCGGAGCGGCCGAGCTGCGACGAGATGGTCGCCACGACGATGGAACGGTTCGGTCGCATCGACGTGCTCTACAACAACGCCGCGGTGCAGATGAGCGGGGCGGTGGTCGACTGCACCGACGAGCAGTGGGACCTCACGATCCGCACCAACCTCTCGGCGATCTTCTACGCGTGCCGCGCCGCGATCCCCCACATGCTCGCGGGCGACGGCGGCAGCATCATCAACACCGCGTCGACCCTCGGGCTCTCCGCCTCGGAGGGGTTCGCCGCCTACGGCGCGGCGAAGGCCGGCCTGGTGAAGCTCACCCAGCAGATCGCGGTGGAGTACGGGCCCGCGGTGCGGGCCAACGTGATCGCGCCCGGCTCGATCGACACGCCGCGGTTCCGCAAGGTGCTCGACGCCACGCCCGGCGCCGACGCGTGGATCGAGCGGCTCACCGGCAACATCCCGGTGCGGAGGCTCGGCCTCGCCGAAGACGTCGCTGCGACCGCGCTGTTCCTCGCCAGCGACCTGTCGGGGTACATCAGCGGGGCGATCCTGCCCGTCGACGGCGGCCTCGCCGCCACCCGGTGAGCGGGTGAGAGCGGGGGAGGAGGACGTGATGACCGGTCTGCTGCGGGAGCGGGTGGCGCTGGTGGTGGGTGGCGCGTCGGGGCTGGGCGAGGCGATCGCACACCGGTTCGCCGCCGAGGGCGCGACCGTGGCGGTCGCCGATGCCAACGGGCCGGGCGCGCAGACCGTCGCCGACGCGATCGTCGCCCACGGACACAACGCGGTCGCCGTGGAGGCCGACGTGACCGTGACCGCCGACGTCGAGCGGATGGTGGCGGTCGCCGCCGGCCTCGGCCCGCTGCGGGTGCTGGTGCTGTCGGCCGCGGTCGAGAGCTCGGTGCCGCTGGTGGATCTCTCCGACGACGAGTGGCAGCACGTGCTCGACGTCGACCTCACCGGGCCGTTCCGGGTGATGCGGGCGGGCATCCCCCACCTGATCGCCCACGGCGGCGGATCGGTGATCGCACTGGGCTCCACGCTCGGCCTCACCGTGGCCCCGGGCTACCCCGCGTACTGCGCGGCCAAGGGCGCCCTCGTCAACCTGTGCAAGCAGGCGGCGATCGACTACGCGCCCCAGGGCGTGCGGGTCAACGTGCTCGCGCCGTCAGCGACGGACACCGGCCTGTTCATGGAGCACTCGGCCCGGGCGCCCGACCCCGAGGCGGTGCGGGCGATGGTGGCGCGGGCGAACCCGATGCGGCGCCTCGGCACCGCCGACGAGGTGGGCGACGCCGCGGTGTTCCTCGCCTCCGACATGAGCACCTACGTGAGCGGCACCGTGATCGCCCTCGACGGCGGGCTGGCGGCCCGCCGCCTGTAGCTCGCGGCGCGGCCG
>VGCA01000094.1 GCA_016870245.1 Actinomycetota bacterium
GAGGCTGCGCCGCCACCGCCGCCCCCACCCCCGCCGCCGGCACCCGACGCGACCTCGACCGACACGCCGCCGGTCGCCTGGTCGGCCGGGACACCGCCGCCGCCCGAGGCACCGGGCGGTTCCGCGGAACCGCCCGCGGAGACCGACCCCGCGGGCTGAGCGCGCGCGGCGGTTGCCCGCGCCGCCGGGGCTCAGCCGTTCGACGCGCGCGTGGCCCAGTCGGTGGGGTCGATGTGGCGCAGTCCCGCCACCCTCGCGAACGCCCGATCGGCCGAGACCAGCGCCTCGGCACCGGTCGCCATCGCCGCCGCGACGAGGACCGCGTCGAACGCCCCCAACGACTCGTGGTCGCCGTAGAGCGCGAGCCCGCGCCGGAGCATCGCCTCGTCGACCACCAGCAACGGGGCGAACAGCGTGGCGAAGGCCTCCCCGAGCGCGACGGCGTCGGCGCGACCGCGTCGGCGCGCCCGCACGTGCACGAACTCCTGGATGACCTCGGCGGTCGTCGTGGCGGTCACCCGCCCGTGGGCGATGTCGTCGACGATCCGGCGGCACGGCTCGGCGAGCCGGTGGTCTGCACCGACCGCGTAGACCAGGACGGTCGTGTCGACGACGATCACGCGCGGTGGGCGCGCAGGTCGTCGAGCTCCGCCCGCAGCGCCTCGACGTCGGGCACGTCCATGGGGTCGGCACCGAGGATCCGCCATCCGGCCCGGGACCGGGCGTCGGGGTCGGCCGGGAGCGCCTGGTCGAGCGCGTCGCGGACCACGACGGCCACCGACACCCCGCGCGCTTCGGCCGCGGCGACGAGGCGCCGGTACCGGTCGTCGTCGATAAGGATCTGCAACCTCCGGTCGAGCATGCTCATACATTAGCATGCTCATGAATGAGCATGCTGCTGGCCTGCCCCATCCCGGGGACCGATCCGGCCCCGGACGCGACCGGAGGCGGTTCCGCGGAACCGCCTCCCGAGTCGAACGCAGGTGCGTGAGGGCTACAACCCGGCGACGATCCCCGCCATCAGCTCGCCGGCCTCGGTCGGGTTGAGCCCGACCGACACCCCGGCGTCGCGCAGCGCCTCCATCTTGGCGTCGGCCGTGCCCTTGCCGCCCGAGATGATGGCGCCGGCGTGGCCCATCTTCTTGCCCGGAGGCGCCGTCACGCCGGCGATGTAGCTGACGACCGGCTTGGTGACGTTGGCCTTGATGAACTCGGCGGCCTCCTCCTCGGCCGACCCGCCGATCTCCCCGAACATCATGATCGCCTCGGTCTCCGGGTCGTCTTGGAACCGCGAGAGGCAGTCGATGAAGGTGGTGCCGGGGACCGGGTCGCCACCGATGCCCACGCAGGTGGTCACACCGATGCCCTTCTGCTGGAGCTCGTAGAGCGCCTGGTAGGTGAGCGTGCCGGAGCGGCTCACGATGCCCACCGGGCCGCCGGGCTTGGCGATGTGCCCCGCGGTGATGCCGATGTTGCACTTGCCCGGGCTGATGATCCCCGGGCAGTTCGGGCCGAGGAGCTGCACGTCGGGGTAGTCGCGCTTCAGGCGGTTGTAGAACCACGCCTCGTCGTGCGCCGGCACACCCTCGGTGATGACGACGATGAACTTCACGCCGCCCTCGGCCGCGTCCATCACTGCGGCCTTCACGCCGGGAGCCGGGATGAAGACGCACGACGCGTTCGCGCCCGTGGCCGCCACCGCGTCGCCCACGGTCGCGAAGATCGGGATCCCCTCCACGTCTTCGCCGGCCTTCTTGGGGTTGGTGCCCGCGACGACCTGCGTGCCGTACTCGCGGTTGAGCAGGCCGTAGTACTTGCCCTGCGAGCCCGTGAGGCCCTGGTAGACGACCTTGGTGTTCTCGTCGACGAAGATGCTCACTTCGAGGCTCCTTCTGCGAGTGCGACCGCGGTGCGGGCGGCCTCGAGCATGGTGGGCTGCATCTGCAGCGCGTCGGACAGGTGCGGCTGGAGCATCTCGCGACCCAGCTCGGCGTTGGTGCCGTCGAGGCGGATGACGATCGGTGCGTCGATCTGCACGCGACCGAGGGCGGTGATGATCCCGTTGGCGACCTCTTCGCCCTTGGTGATGCCGCCGAAGATGTTGATGAAGATCGACTGCACCTTCGGGTCGTTGTTGATCACCTCGAGCGCGCCGGCCATCACGTCGGCGTTGGCACCGCCGCCGATGTCGAGGAAGTTGGCGGGCGTGCCGCCCACCTGGCTCACGATGTCGACGGTGCTCATGGCGAGGCCGGCGCCGTTGGCGATGATGCCGACGCTACCGTCGAGGCCCACGTACTGGAGCCCCTTCTCGTGCGCCGCCGCCTCCCGCTCGTCGCGGTGCTGGATCTCGTCGTACTCCTCGTAGTCGGGGTGACGGAACACCGCGTTGTCGTCGACGGTGACCTTGGCGTCGAGCGCCTTCACCTGACCCTCGGTCGTGAGGATGAGCGGGTTGATCTCGCACAGGTCGGCGTCGCCGTCGACGTAGGCCTCGTAGAGCTTGAGCAGGATGTCGACCGCGCCCTCGGTGGCCTCGGGATCGAGCTTCGCGGCCGCGACCCACTCGCGACACACCGCCTCGGTGAGCCCGTCGACCGGGTCGACCCAGATCTTGGCGATCGCGTCGGGGTCGGTGACGGCGACCTCCTCGATCTCGACGCCGCCCTGGGCGGAGAGCATGCCGAGGTGCTTCTTGGCCGCACGGTCGAGGGTGAAGGAGGCGTAGTACTCCTTCTCGATGTCGCTCGCCTTCTCGATCCAGAGCCGGTGGACCACGTGGCCCTTGATGTCGAGCCCGAGGATGTTGGTCGCGTGCTCACGCGCCTCGTCGACGTTGCTCGCCAGCTTCACGCCACCGGCCTTGCCCCGGCCGCCGGTGAGCACCTGCGCCTTCACCACCACCGGGTAGCCCAGCTTCTCCGCGGCGGCGACGGCCTCGTCGACCGTGAACGCGACCTCGCCCGGCGAGATCGGAATGCCGTAGCGCGAGAAGAACAGCTTGCCCTGATACTCGAAGAGGTCCATCGAACTCCCTGTCTGGGGACTACTCGGCTCGCGAGCCGCGTCCCGGCCGTCGAGCGCCGGCGCCGACCCCGTGCCCGGGGGCCTCCGCCGCAGCGGGGAACGTTAGCGACCAGAGGACGGCCCATGCCCGCTGGTGGCCACTCCTCACGCCGTCCCGCGGTCCTGCTGATGCCCGGGGGGCCCGGGGGGCCGACCACAATGGGCCCGTGGCGATCGCCAAGGCCGACCGGAAGCTGGTCCTGATCACCTCTGCGCTGGTCATCGGCGCGGGGCTCTTCTTCGCGTCGGTGCTGATCTTCGCCACCGGGACCAGCTCGCCGTCGAGCGAGAACGACGGTCCGCTCTACGTGGGCCCGAAGAGCGACATCATCCTGAAGCTCGACGAGGGCAGCCCGCTGTACTTCGCCAACCCGTTCGGCGGCCGGGGCTTCTGGATGGACCGGGAGGCCGGCGCGCTCGTGGCCCTCGACGTGGGCCGCTACGAAGACCCCGACTGCTCGATCCGTTGGCGCGGGTCGAAGGGCTCGTACATCGACTGCGACGGCACCCGCCTCGACAAGACCGAGATGGCCCGCCACCCCGTGGAGGTGAAGACCTCCGGGAAGCAGAAGGGCGGGGTCTTCGTCGACCTCGACACCCTCGACCCGCCGGCGGCCACCACGGCGAGCACCCTCGGGGGCTGACGCGGCTCAGGCCAGCTTCTTGAGCGGGGCCCACTGGAGGAGCAGGCGCTTCTCGCCGACGTCGCGGAAGCGGACCACGGCCTCGACCGAATCGCCGGAGCCCTCCATGTCGATGATCACGCCCTCGCCGAAGATCTCGTGCACGACGTCGTCGCCGATCTTCAGTCCGGCCGACTCGGCACCGCGGGCACCGAGCGACGGTGCGGGTGGCCGACCGCCGCCGAAGTCGCCCCGGTTGCGGTCGCGGTTGCCGGCACGGATCGCGGCGTCGACGATCTCGTCGCGGTGCTCGCTGCGGCCGCGCCGCTGGCGCCGCTCGCCGACGGTGTTGACGAGCTCCTCGGGGATCTCGTTGAGGAACCGGCTCGGTGGGTAGTAGTCGGTCGCGCCGAACAGGGTCCGGCTCCACGCGTGGCACAGGTACAGGCGCTCCATCGCGCGGGTGATGCCCACGTAGCAGAGGCGCCGTTCCTCCTCGAGCTCGTCGGGGTCGCCGAGGCTGCGCACGTGGGGGAAGATCCCGTCCTCCAACCCGGTGAGGAACACCACCGGGTACTCGAGGCCCTTCGCGGAGTGCAGGGTCATCAGCGTGATCGCGCTCTGCCCCTCCTCGTCGAGCTGGTCCATGTCGGTGACGAGCGACACGCTCTCGAGAAACGCCTGCACGCGGCGCAGGCCCTTCGGGACCTCGGCCTCCGCGCCGTCGCCGAGGTCGGCGAGCGCGGCGAGGACCGACGCGTTGCCCGAGTCGAGCGCTTCGTCGAACTCCTGGCACACGCCCACCAGCTCGCGCAGGTTCTCGATGCGCCCGACGGCCTCGATGGTGCGCTCGGCCTCGAGCTCGGCCAGGTAGCCGGTGCGATGGAGGATCGCCTCGACGGTCGGGCCCACTCCGTTCGGCGCCACGTGCTCGAACTCCTCCATGAGCTCGAGCAGGTCGCGCACGCCGCCGAGCGCCTTGCCGGTGACGCCGGCCGCCGGGCAGTCGCGCAGCGCCTCACGGAACGTGAGCCCGTACGCCTGGCCGTACTGCTCGACCTTCGCGATCGACGTGTCGCCCACACCCCGCTTGGGCACGTTGACGATGCGCTTCCAGCTCACCTCGTCGTCGGGGTTCACGAGCGCGCGCAGATACGCGAGCGCGTCCTTCACCTCACGGCGGTCGTAGAACTTCACGCCGCCGACGACGCGGTACGGGAGGTTGTTGCGCACCAGCGCCTCTTCCACGACGCGGCTCTGCGCGTTGGTGCGGTAGAAGACGGCGACGTCGCCGAAGCGGTGCCCCTCGGTGTCGGTGAGGCGGGTGATCTCCCCGGCGACGAACGACGCCTCGTCGTGCTCGTCCTCCGCCTGGTAGCGGGTGAGCAGCTCGCCGCCGACCTGCTCGGTCCACAGGTGCTTGGGCTTGCGGGCCGCGTTGTTGGCGATGACCGCGTTGGCCGCGTCGAGGATGCGCTGGGTCGACCGGTAGTTCTGGTCGAGGACGATGATCGTCGCGTCGGGGAACTCCTCCTCGAACCGCATCAGGTTCCGGTAGTCCGCCCCGCGGAACTTGTAGATCGAGTTGTGGGTGACGATCCCGTTCGCCACGAAGTTGTGGGTCTGCGCAACGTCGATGTCGTAGACGGGCGTGGCCGAGGCGATCCGTTCCACCCGGTCGACCATGTCGTACCGACCGTGCTCGTCGAGCATGGCCATGCCCGTACGCACTTCGGCGGCATCGGTCAGCGGAAGCGACGCCGACCCCGGCGCGTCCCCCTCATTCGCGGCGAGGAGCGCCGTGTACCGAACCTCTGCGTCATGCGCACGTTCGAGCCTGCGGATCTCGTCGGAGAGCGCCGACATGTCCTGCCAGATGGTGTCACGACGAATTCCGTCACCGGAATCGACGAGTGCCAGCCGGTGCCGGGGGCGTCCCGCTTCGGACGCTCCATAGAGCGTCACGCACAGCGTCGGTCGCGCAGTTCCTCGCGTGCGCTGGTGGGCGTCGATGAAGCCGGCGAAGTGGACGTGGTCGGGGGTCGACGTGATCGTGCGACCGCTGGCGAGGTGGATGGTCACGGCCTCGAACGTGCGCGACTCGTGGGTCCGCAGGACGGGTGACGGGCGGAAGTCGCCGCTCCCGAAGTTGGACAGCACCTCGTCGCCGACCTGCACGTGCTCGATCGGCTTCGTCGAGCCGTCGCCCATCGTCACGAGGGTGCCGGGCACGAGGCACTGATCGGTGTCGCCGACGACGAGGAGGTTGCGGTGCTCGGCCGCGAGCATCTGCACCAGCTCCCACTGGGCGAGGTTGGTGTCCTGGAACTCGTCGACGAGCACGTGGGTGAACCGCTGCTGCCAGCGGGCGAGCACGTCGGGGTTGTCGCGGAACAGCCGGACGGTGAGCACGAGCAGGTCGTCGAAGTCGACGGCGTTGGCGTCGAGCAGGCGCCGCTGGTACTCGGTGTAGACCTTGGCGAGCGCCTTCTCGGGCGGGGTCATCGCCGAGTCGGCGTACGTCTCGGGCATCACCAGCTCGTTCTTCAGCGCGGAGATGCGGGCGTGCAGCTGACGGGGCGGGAAGCGCTTCGGGTCGAGGTTGAGGTCGCGCCGCACGTAGTCGGTGAGCCGCACGGCGTCGGCCTGGTCGTAGATGGTGAACGCCGACTTCATGCCGAGGTGCTCGGCCTCGCGCCGCAGGATGCGCGAGCACGCCGAGTGGAACGTGGCCACCCACATGCGCCGGGCGACGGGCCCCACGAGGTGCGCGACCCGCTCCTTCATCTCCCCCGCGGCCTTGTTGGTGAAGGTGATCGCGAGGATCTGGAACGGCGAGACGCGCCGGTCGTTGATCAGGTGGGCGATGCGGTGCGTGAGCACGCGGGTCTTGCCGGAGCCCGCGCCGGCGACGATCAGCAGCGGCCCGTCGGGCGCGACGACCGCCTCGTGCTGGACCGGGTTCAAGCCCCCCAGGAAGTCGGGCGCAGGCTCGGTGCCGGTGTCGGGGGCCATCGAGCGCAGCGTACAGGTGTTCGGTTCAGTCGGGGATGGCGAGCCGCCAGGGTTCGCGGTCACCCGCGGCGAGCGCGTCGAGCAGCACGATCCAGCCCGGCATCCCCACCCGCTCGGCGTCGCGGCGGGCGACGTCGATCTCCGTCGCGGCGCGCGCCGCGTCGTCCGGACCGTCGCGCTGCGCCAACGACGTCGCCAGCTCGAGCCGGGTGATCACCGCGTGGGGCGGGCTCCCCATGGCCTCGGTCATGGCGAGCGCCCGTTCGAAGTGAGCGACCGCGGCGTCGAGGTCCCCGGCGGTGGCTGCGTACACGCCGAGACCCCGGTCGTACGGGCCGCCGCAATAGGCGAAGGTGCTGACGGCCCACCATCCGGCCAGTCCCGCGAAGTCGCGGTGCAACGCGCCCGCGGCGTCGGCGTCGCCCGCCACGCGGATCGTGTCGGCGAGGAAGAGGCATTGCACCGGCCGGGTCCAGTCGGGGATGAGGGGGTCGATCTCCTCACGAAACGCCCGGAACGCCTCCGCGGCCGCGGCCGCGCCGCCGGCGGGCGGCATGCGCGTGGGGTACGGCGCCATCGCCACCGGCTCGATCTCCCGCGCTCGGACCACCCACTCGCGCGTGCCGGCCCAGTCGCCGCGCAGGTACGCGAGCTCGCCCCAGCCGATCGCGCTGGTGAACACGGGGAGGCGCTGGTCGCCGGGCCACGCGTCGAGGGCGACGACGATCAAGGGCGCGTCCTCCGCCAGGCCGCCGTGTTCGTCGGTGGCTTCGATCTGGCGAGCTACTGCAGCGTGTACGAGGTCGACGACGACGTCGAGGTGCTCCGGGCGCTCGACCGGCTGGTCCGCCGGTCGCTGGTCGTGGCCGACCACCGACGCGGGCGGGTGCGCTACCGCCTCCTCGAGACGATCCGCCAGTTCGGGGTCGACGAGCTGGCCGCGACGGACGAGCTCGAACCGGGTCGTGACCGCCACGCCCGCTTCTTCGCGCGCGAGGGCGCGGCGCGGTGGGAGCACTGGAACGGTCCGGGCTGGCGGGACACGGTGGACTGGGTGCACGACGAGCTGGCCAACCTGAGGTCGGCGTACCACTGGAGCGCGACGCGCGACGTGGAGACCGCGTGCGACATCGCCGCCCACGCAGCCCTGATCGGTACCTCCGGTGAGGTCTTCGAGCCCATCGAGTGGGCCGAAGACCTGCTCGCTCCGGCCGCGGCCACCGACGTGGCCCGGCTCCCGCGGCTGTACACCGGCGCGGGCTACGCCTGCTTCGTCGGACGGCCGGGCGAGGCCGCGGCCTATGCCCATCGGGCGACGGAGCTCGAGGGCCGGCCGGGCTGCGACCCGTGTGAACCCGGTCTCGCCGCGTTCGTCGAAGCACTCGCCAACGTCTACGCCGGCGACCTCGACCGGTACCTGGAGCTCACTGCCGCGATCGCCGAGCTCCCCGGAACCGCGCGGGCGTTCGCCGGGCCCGGATACGTCGACGGGCTCCAGGCCGCCGGACTGGTCGACGACGCCGTCGCGCGCCTCGACGACGCCGTCGCCGGTGCCCGGGAGGTGGGGAACCCGTTCTGGATCGCCTACGCGCTGTGGATCGCCGGGCTCACCCTGTCGAGCCGCGACCCCGTCCGCGCCCTCTCCGCGTGGGACGAAGGCGGGGCGTACGTGCGCGAGCACGACATCGGCTTCTTCGAGGGATTCCTCGCGCGCGACGCCGCCCGGCTCCACACCGCCCAGGGAGACCTCGGGGCCGCACTCGAGCGCTACGCCACCGCCATCGACGCGTTCCGGCGCTCCGGCAACCTGGCCCAGCTCGTGATCACCCTGGCCAGCGTGCCCGTGCTGTTCGATCGCCTCGGCCGGTACGAGGTCGCGGCCGCGCTCTGCACGGCGATGCACCGCCACCCGGCGGGCATGCAGCACGTCCCCGAGCTCGCTGACCTCGCCGCGTCGCTCGCAGCGCGGCTCGGCGACGGGATCTCAGCACCGAACGAGGTCGGCGCCGCGATGGACCTCGACGCCGCCGCCGCCTACGCCCGCGGTGAGATCGAACGGGCGCGCGCCACGCCTCCGCCCGGCACCGCGATCCCCGGCGGGCTCACCCGCCGGGAGCTGGAGGTGCTGCGGCTCGTCGCCGCCGGGTGCACGACCCGCGAAATCGCTGCCCGGCTGTTCATCTCGGCCAAGACGGCCGACCGCCACATCCAGAACCTCTACACCAAGATCGGCACGTCGAACCGCGCCACCGCGACGCGCTGGGCCATCGAGCACGGGGTCGTCGACCCTGCCCCGGAGTGAGGAGTGGAGTCTCGGTCCTCGCGATTCACCCGAACATCGGCGGGCGGCGGTCCGACCACGGCAGCGCCAGCTCGAGCTGACGGGCGACGCGCACCAGCCCGGCCTCCTCGAAGGATCGCCCGGCGAGCTGCACCCCGATCGGGAGACCGTCGCGGCTCCACCCGACCGGCAGGCTGATCGCGGGCTGCCCCGACAGGTTGAACGGCTGCGCGAAGTTGGGAAACCCGGAGAAGGTGGCCATGTGCTCCGCCGCCGACTGGTCCCACGGCGCCCAGTCGACCGACGGCGCGACCATGCCGGCCGTCGGCGACACCAGCAGATCGACGTCGTCCCAGAACGCCGAGAACTCGACCGCGGCGGTCCGGCACTGGTCCACCCACCGTGAGTGCTCGACGAGGGTCAGGGCGGTGAGCCGCTCGAGGAGGGGCCGGTTCCTCGGCTCGAGCTGGCCCACCTGCTCCAGCGGGATCAGGCCGGCCGGTCCGGGCACGCTCATCGGTCCCGCCGCAGGGGCGAGGATCACGTCCCACCGTGGGGTCCGCTCCTCGACGTGATGCCCGAGGGCCGCGAGGACGTCGGCCGTCTCCCGCGCGACCCGGGCACACTCCTCGTCGACGACCCCGAACGGCGCGGTGGTCGTCAGGGCGATCCGCAGCGGCGCCGGAGCGACTCCGTCGGTGCAGGCGTCGGCCAGCACCGGGTCGCGCCGGCCGGCGAACACGTCGACCAACGCTGCGGCGTCGCGCACCGTCCGGCTGAGCACGCCGTCGACACTGGTGCCGAAGTACGGGTTGCCCGCCTCGGTGCCGAACGACACGAGCCCCCGCGTGGGCTTGATCCCCACCAGCCCGCAGAACGCGGCGGGCACCCGCACCGACCCGGCCCCGTCGGTGCCGTGGGCCACGGCGCACAGCCCGGCCGCGACCGCGGTCGCGGCGCCGCCGCTCGAGCCGCCGGGCGTCCGCTCGGGGTCCCAGGGGTTCCGGCAGATCCCGTGGAGCTCCGACGAGGTCATGGTCGTGCAGAACTCGGGGACGTTGGTCTTGCCCAGGACGACGAACCCGGCGTCGCGCAGACGCCGGACCAGCGGGTCGTCGGCAACCGCGACCGCGTCCACGAGCGCCTTGCACGAGTGGGTCGTGGCCAGCCCGGCGACGTCGATCACGTCCTTGATCGAGATCGTCACGCCCAGGAACGGCCGGCTCGGGTCCGGATCGCCCCCGGCCACCGCGGCGTCGGCCGCTCGGGCCGCCGACCGCGCGCCTTCGGCATCGACGGCCACGTAGGCCGCCAGCTCGGGGTCGAACCGCGCGATCCGCGCGAGGTGCTCCTCGACCAGCTCCACTGCGCTCGTCTCGCCGCTGCGGATCGCCGCAGCCTGCGCCGTCGCGTCCTTCCAGATCACGTCCGTCATGCCGTCGAGCATGCCACGGAGCGCGGGGGCAGCGCCTCGCTCGGTCGGACCTCGCTCGGTCGGACGTCGGTCGGTGGCTACGGGCGCACGACGACGTTGCCGACCTTGTGGCCGCCGTCGACGCGGCGGTACGCCTCGGCGATGCCGTCGAGGGGATACGTCTGGTCGTGCACCACGACCATGGTGCCGTCGGCCACCAGCTGCAGCACGAGGTCGAAGTCGGCGGCCCGCTCGGGAGCGGAGCCGGCCACCACCCGCCCTCGGGCCCGGATCGTGTCGGCGAGGTCGGCCACGGCGAGCAGCAGCACACCACCGGGGCGCAGCAGCGCACGGCCCGTCGCGATCGAGAGGTTGCCGACGGTGTCGAGCACCACGTCGAACCGGTCCCCGATGGTGGTGACGTCGACGGTGGTGTGATCGATGACCCGCTCGGCCCCGAGCCGCTCGACCAGCGCGGCGTTCGGCGCGCTCGTCACGCCGGTGACCGACGCACCGAAGTGCCGGGCGAGCTGGACGGCGTTGGTCCCCACCGCACCGGAGGCGCCGTTGACGAGAACGGACGCGCCCTCGCCCACCCGGCCCTTGTCCCGCAGGAACCACAGCGCGGTGGAACCGCCGAACAACAGCCCGGCCGCGTCGTCGTGGGACACCACCGCCGGCTTCCGGCTGATCCGCTTCACGGGCACCGTCACGTGCTCCGCGTGGGTGCCCATCCGGGCTCCGGTCATGCCGCACACCGCGTCGCCGATCGAGAGGTCCGACACCCGCGCGCCGACCATGTCGACCACCCCCGAGAAGGTGGTACCGAGGATCTGGCGGCGGGGGCCGGTGAGACCGAACGCGAGCCGGGCCGGGACCGCGAACCCGCGCGGGAACCGGCCGGCCCGGATCCGCGCGTCGCCCGAGGTCACCGCGGTGGCGGCCACC
>VGCA01000095.1 GCA_016870245.1 Actinomycetota bacterium
CTTCCTCGACGAGCCAGACCATCTGCTGCGCGGCGTCCCCGATCTCCTCGGCCGCCGCGCCCAGGTGCAGCAGGCCTCGCAGCGGCGACGGGTCGACCTCGTCGGCCGCACTGCGCAGCACCCACACCTCGAGCCGCTCGCGCATCTCGTCGAGCCGGTCCTCGAGCTGGCTCACCTCGGCGGCGAGGCTCTGGTCGTTGAACAGCAGCGCCGAGTAGGCGAGACCCACCGCGACCTCGGAGATGTTCTTCATCTCGACGAGCACGTCGACGGCGCGGTCGAGATCGGTGATCGTGGGGTCGTGGTCGACGGTCGGGGGTCGCCACTCGGGTGCTCCGGCCAGCTGGCGGAGCTCGTCGATCCCGTCGGGGGCGCCGCGCAGGATGACGACGTCGTCGGCCACCAGCAGGTCGTCGCCGTCGGGGTCGATGAGCCACACCTTCCCCCGGCGGATGGCCATCACCCGCATGCCCACCTCGACGGGCAGCTCGACCTCCTCGAGTCGACGCTGGGCGAGCGAGGAGTCGGGGCGGATGCGCACCCGGTGCGAGATCTCCTCGGCCGCCGCGAGGTCGGCCACGAGGTCGGGCGGGATCCCGAGGCGGTGCGTGACCACCCGGGTGACGTCGATGGCGGCGTTGGCGAGCCGTTCGATCGCCGATACGAGGTGCAGCACGCTCGACATCTGCTCGGCCTCACGCGGCGAACGCGCCGCGAGCACGCACACCTCGCGCATCTCGTGCACGAGGTCGCGCAGGCGCTCCTCGAGCTCGTGGACCTCGTTGGCCATCGCCTCGTCGTCGAAGAAGAGGGCGGCGTACGCGAGGTCCACCATGAGCTCGGAGGTGTCCTTCGCCTCCGAGAGCATGGCCTTGAGATTCCGTGGAGGTCGGTCGTCGCCCATCGATGCTCCGTGAGGACCCGTAGGGACGGGCCCTAGGAAAGTCCCAGGATAACCAGCGCCACCATGAAGGCGACCGCTCCCAGGAAGTCGGATGCGGAGGAGACCAGGGGGACCCCGTTGTTGTCGGGGTCCCACCCGAGTCGGTAGGTCACGAGGGCGGCCCCGTACGCGACGACGCAGGTCACCGCGGTGGCCATGATGCCCGCGAGCATCACCACCTCGAACATCTCGATCACGCCGGGGCTGGCGAGGCCCGTGATCGCGGCCAGCACGTCGGCCGCGCCGCCCAGCACCAGGTAGATCGGGATCGAGATCACGAACACGAGGGTGAGGTCGGGCGCCACCGGTCCGAGCGCCACCCGGCTGGGGTCGACGAGACCGAGGTGCAGCTTCGTGGCCACCCGGGCCGAGAGGATGCCGGCCAGCGACCCCGACAGCGAGAGCAGCGGCGGGATGACGATGAGGAGCGCCGGCTCGTTCGCGAGCGCACCGAGGCGGGACTGGATCGTGATTCCGGCGAGCGTGCTGAGGAGCCCGGCCTGCAGCAGGAACGGCAGCGACTCGCGCGTGATGCGCCGCAACGACGGCAGCGACGAGCGCAGCGCGATCAGGAGCAGCACGATGCCGCCGATCGTGCACAGGACCGCGGCCACGGTGCTGACCCAGCCCGGCACGTCGGTCACCAGGTAGGTGGCGAGGAACAGGCTCGGCAGGGTCACGACGTCGCCCGCGGCGGTGACCACCGGGACGCTGACGTTGTCGATGTCCCACTCGCGACGCACGCCGACGGCCGCGATCGCCACGGTGATGCCCAGCACCACCGCGGTGGGCACCAACGCGCCGACCACGGACACCACGACGAAGTCGGCCACCGTGATCGCGTCCTGCACGCCGAAGGCCTCGGCAACCAGCTTGGCGATCACGGCGAGGAGCAGCGACGCCCCGATCGACAGCGCGACCGATGCCTCGAGGTTCTGGCCGACGAGCGTGTCGCGCCGGCGGCTGAGCCGGAAGTTGCCGGTCGCGACAAGGGTGCCGAGGCGGCTGCCGAGCGCGCCGAACACGTTGCCGCGGAGGCCGACGGCGGCGGGGACGAGGACGAGGAGGCCGGGGAGCTGCTCGAGCGTGCCGGTGATGGACCCGAGGACGAGTCCGGCGATCAGCCCGGTTGCGGTCGCGAGGAGGTGCGCGACGAAGCCGTCGCGGACCCCGGTCGGATCGGCGCGCACGAGCGCGACAAACCGCCGCACGAAGCGGGAAAGGCGCTGCATTGCGGACTCGGAGGCTCGCTCATGACCTGCTCGACCTGCTCAACGTGACGATGGACGCCGACGTGCACGGCGTCGCACGACCCGACCAGGCTACCCGGATGACCACGAACCCTCCCGAGGATGCCGCGGCGGCCCGCAACCGGGCGGTGTTCTCCGCCGCGGCCGACCACTTCGACGACGAGGCGCTGGCGTTCTTCGCCCGGATCAGCGCCGACGCGGTGGACCGTCTGGCTCTGACCCCGGGGCAGCGGGTCCTCGACGTGGCCTGCGGCACAGGGCACGCGGCGATCCCCGCCGCCCGGGCCGTCGGCCCGGCGGGCACGGTCACCGGCGCCGACCTCGCCGAGCCGCTGCTCGCACTCGCCCGGGCGAAGGCCGCGGCCGAGGGGCTGAGCCAGGCGGACTTCGTGGCGGGCGACTTCCGGACGCTGCCGTACCCCGACGGCGCGTTCGACGCGGTGATCTGCGTGTTCGGGATCTTCTTCGTTCCCGACATGGAGGCCGCGACCGCCGAGCTGTGGCGGATGGTCGCGCCGGGTGGGCGGCTCGCGCTGACCACCTGGGGCCCCGACCTGTTCGCGCCGCTGTCGGAGACGTTCTGGACGGCGGTGCGGACCGAGCTGCCGCCCGACACGCCCGCGGGCTCGCCGGCGTCGCGGCTGGAGACCCCCGAGGCGCTGCACGCCCTGTTCACCGCAGCCGAGGTCGACGGCGCGGTCGACGCCGTGGCCGTGCCGGGGACCCATCCCCTGCGCGACGCGGACGACTGGTGGACGATCGTGATCGGCAGCGGCATGCGCGGCGCGGTCGAGCAGATCGGCCCCGAGGCCGCGGCGCGTGTGCGCGCGGCGTGCGCGGCGCGGGTGGAGGCCGACGGCATCACCCAGATCCCCACCAACGTCGTCCACGCCGTGGCGACCAGGCCCGCGTGACGCCCGTCAGCGGAAGTCGCGGGAGCGGACGAGGTCGGCGGCGTTCATGGGGAGGGGCTCGATGCGACGGGCGACGAGGTTGACCACGTCGTAGCGGCGCTCGAGCAGGCCCCGCACGATGAGCGCGGGCGAGCCCCGGGCGACCTTGCGGAACCGCTTCCACACGTCGGGGGTGCAGATCACGTTGACCAGGCCGGTCTCGTCCTCGAGGTTGACGAACACCACCCCCTTGGCCGTCTCGGGCTGCTGGCGGTGGGTGACGATCCCACCCACCTCCACCACCGTGCGGTCGGGCAGCGTGCGCAGCGCCTCGGCGGTGACCGCGCCGCGCGCGGTGAGCCGCTCCCGCACCAGCTCGGTGGGGTGTGCGCTGGCCGACAGCCCGACGGCCCACAGGTCGGCCGCGATCTCCTCGGGCTGGCTCATGCCGGGCAGGGCCGGCGCCTCCACCCCGGTGACCACGCCCGGGAGCGTGTGCGCCTCCACCGCCCCCTGACGGTGCGGCCGGGCGTCACGCAGCGCGCCCGCGGCCCACAGCGCGTCACGCCGGCCGACGTCGAAGCAGGCGAACGCGCCCGCGGTGGCGAGCGACTCGAGCGCGTCGACCGACGCGGCCGTGCGCCGGGTGAAGTCCTCCAGGTCGGTGAACGGCGCGCGCTCGCGCTCGGCGTCGATGCGGTCGAGCAGCGCGTCGGACAGCCCGCGCACGTAGCGCAGCCCGATGCGCACCGCGTGGGTGGACGGGTCGGCGTGCCAGCCCGGCCGCGGCACCCCCACCGGACCCGCGGCCTCCGTGCGCGGCTCCATGGTGCAGTCGCGCCGCGACCGCGCGACGCACGGGCCGAGCGCCTCGACCCCGTGGCGCACGGCATCGCGCACGATCGTGTGCGGCGAGTAGAAGCCCATCGGCTGCGCGTTGAGCAGCGCGCACGCGAACTCGGCCGGGTGGCGCAGCTTGATCCACGCGCTCGCGTACACCAGGTAGGCGAAGCTCACCGAGTGGCTCTCGGGGAACCCGAAGTCGGCGAACGCCTCGAGCTTGGTCGCGATCTCCTCGGCCGTCTCCCCCACGATCCCCTTCGCGGCCATCCCCGCGATGAGCCGCTCGCGCATCACCGCCATGCGGGCCTTCGACCGCTTCGATCCCATCGCCTGGCGCAGCTGATCGGCCTCACCGGGGCTAAACCCCGCGGCGTCGATCGCGATCTGCATGAGCTGCTCCTGGAACAGCGGGACCCCCAGCGTCTTCGCCAGGCAGCCCTCGAGCACGGGGTGCGGGTAGGTGACCGGCTCCTCGCCGGTGCGCCGGCGCAGGTACGGGTGCACCGAGCCGCCCTGGATCGGCCCCGGGCGGATGAGCGCGACCTCCACCACCAGGTCGTAGAAGGTGCGGGGGCGCAGTCGGGGCAGCGTGCCCATCTGGGCCCGGCTCTCCACCTGGAACACGCCGATGGTGTCGGCCGCGCAGAGCAGGTCGTAGACGTCGTCGTCCTGGGGGATGGTCGCGAGGTCGATCTCCACGCCTTCGTGCTCGCGCACGAGGTCGACGGCGAGGTGCAGCATCGTGAGCATCCCGAGGCCGAGCAGGTCGAACTTCACGAGCCCCGCGGCCGCGCAGTCGTCCTTGTCCCACTGGAGGACCGAGCGTCCCTCCATGCGGGCCCACTCCACCGGGCAGAACTCCACCAGCGGCCGGTCGGCCATGACCATCCCGCCGGAGTGGATGCCGAGGTGGCGCGGGTAGTCGAGCACCTGCGCCGCGAGCTCCAACGCCAAGGGCGGTGCGGGCACGCCGTCGATCGCGGCAAAGCCCCCACTGCCACGGGAGTAGCGATCCACCTGCTTCGACAGCGCGTCGGCCTGGCCGGGCGAGCAGCCCACCACCTTCGCCATCTCGCGGATCGCGCTGCGGGCGCGGTAGGTGATGACGTTGGCGACCTGCGCGGCGCGGTCGCGCCCGTACTTCGCGTAGACGTGCTGGATCACCTCCTCGCGCCGCTGGTGCTCGATGTCGAGGTCGATGTCGGGCGGGCCGTCGCGCTCGGGCGAGAGGAAGCGCTCGAACAGCAACCCCAGCGCGACGGCGTCGGCCTTGGTGACGCCGAGCGCGTAGCAGACCGCGCTGTTGGCCGCGCTCCCCCGCCCCTGGCAGTAGATGTCCTCCTGCCGGCAGAAGTCGACGATGTCGACGAGCACGAGGAAGTAGCCGGGGAACCCGAGCGCCTCGATCACCCCCAGCTCGTACTCGATCTGGCGGAGTGCCTGCGCGTGCTGCGGATGGTTCGACGGGTAGCGCACCGCCGCGCCGCGCGCGGTGAGCTCGCGCAGCCACGACATCTCGGTGTGGCCGTCGGGGACGTCGAGGTCGGGTAGCTCGGGCGCGGCGAGGTGCAGGTCGAACGCGCACTGCTGCGCGATCTCCACCGTGCGCTCGACCGCGCCGGGCCAGCGGGCGAAGCGCCGCAGCTGCTCGGCCGGGCTGCGCAGGTGCGCGAGCGGGCTGGCCGGGAGCAGGCCGTCCATCTCGTCGAGCGAACGCCCGGCCCGGATCGCGGCGAGCGCGGTGGCGAGGGGCCGCTGCGCGGGCGTGGCGTAGTGGACGTCGTTGGTGGCGATCACCTCGACCCCGGCCCGGCCCGCGAGCGTGGCCAGCGCGTCGTTGCGGTGGCGGTCGAGCGGGTCGCCGTGGTCCCACAGCTCCACGGACACCCGGTCGCGGCCGAACGCCTCGACCAGCCGGTCGAGCTCGTGGCGGGCCGCGGCGGGCCCGTCGGCGAGGAGCGCCCGGGGCACCGCCCCCTGCCGGCACCCCGTGAGGACGCGCCAGGCGTCGTTCTCCCGGGCGGGGCGGTACCCCGTGAGATGGACGGCGGCCCGGGCGTCGTCGGCCAGCGCCGGGAGGGAGAAGCGGGGCGCCCCCTTCTCCCCGGCCAGCTGGCCCCGACTGATGGCCCGGGCCAGCCGGGCGTGGCCCACCGGCCCCTCGGCGAGCACGACGAGATGGTCGGTCCCGCCGTCGGGGCGGGTGAGCCCCAGCTCGGCCCCGAACACCGTGGGCAGGGCGGCCGGACGGGCGGCGAGGGCGAAGCGGACGATGCCGTAGAAGCCGTCGTGGTCGGTGACGGCGAGCGCGTCGAGGCCCAGCCGGACGGCCTCGTCGACGAGCTCCTCGGGGTGGCCGGCACCGTCGAGGAACGAGAAGTTGGTGTGGCAGTGCAGCTCCGCGTACCCCATGGGGCGCGCGACTCTATCGAACGTATGTTCGACATTCCACCTTGCAATCGAACGGACGTTCGGGTACAGTGGGGGTCTCCACTTCCCCGTGGTTGCTCCGAGGTCCGCCGGTTGGTGCCGGTGGATCCGGATCCGAGGTGCGTCCGGGGAGGTGTGATGTCGTCAACGCAGGGCTCGGCCCGGCAGGTGCGTGAAGCCGTCGACGCCGCGATGGTGGTGGACCGGGCGGGGTGGTCGGGGGCGGCGCGTTCGGCGGAGGTGGTGGAGCTGCTCGCCGCGCAGGAGCGTCTGAGCGCGCTCGTCATGGCGGTGGTGGGCGAGTGGGACCGCGATGCGGCGTGGGCATTGGACGGGTCGGTGTCTCCGGTGGCGTGGCTCGCCCACCGGACGCCGGTGACCCGCCAGGACGCAGCCTCGTTGGTGCGCTCGGCGCGCCACGTCGCCCGCCACGAGGCGACGGCCAAGGCATTGGATGCGGGCGATGTCACTGCGGCGCACGTGCAGGTCGCGGCGCGGGCCACCAAGCACCGCGACGACCTCTACACGGAGCACGAGACCGTGCTCCTCGACGCCGCACGCAGCCTGGACCCGTCGGCGTTCCGTTCCGCGATGGCGCACTGGCGGCGCTGCGCGGATGCAGTCGACGACCACGACAAGGCGGTGAAGGAGATCACGGGCAGCTACCTCGACATCGTCGCCACCTTCGAAGGCGTCGGCCACCTCGACGGCCGCCTCGACCCCGTGTCCACCGCCACCCTCACCCGCGTCGTCGACCGGATGGAGCCCCCCGACGGCTTCGACGGCATCACCGCACCCCGCACCCGCGCGCAACGCCGGGCCGATGCACTCGTGCGCCTCGCCTCCGGTGAACGGCCGCCGCAGATCAACCTCGACATCACCGTCGACATCGACACCCTCGCCGGCCGACCCAGCCTCGACCTCACGTCGGGCTGCTGCGAGATCGCCGGCTCCGGCCCCCTCTCACCCGCCGTCGCCGCGATGCTCGCCTGTGACGCCGCCATCGGCCGCGTCCTCATGCGCGGCGACAGCGAGGTCCTCGACGTCGGCCGCCAGACCCGCATGCTCAACCGCGCCCAACGCCGCGCCCTCGGCATCCGCGACGGCGGCTGCGTCGAACCCGGCTGCACCGCCCCCGCCGAATGGTGCGACGCCCACCACATCACGCACTGGACCGCCCACGGCCCCACCGACCTGTCGAACCTCGAGCTCCGCTGTCGGCGTCACCACATCCTCCAACACCAACGCGACCTGCATGCCGCACTCCGCGCCCGAAGACAGGAGTGAGCGCGCTCAGCCGACGAGCCGCTCGGGGCAGCGGGCCTCGAGCATGCGGCGGAACCCGTCGCGCCATGGGACCTCGCAGCGGCCGAGGACCTCGTGCATCTTCGTGACGTCGGGCCACAACGGCGTCCACGCGTCGTCGCGGTACACGATCTTCGGCTCCACCCCGCACAGCTCGCCCGCGTAGGCGAGGTACTCCTCCGCCGACACCGTCTCGCTGCCGCTCCAGTTCACGACGAGCGCGGGCACGGTCGCGACCTCCAGCGCGCGGATGCCGAGGCGCACGCCGTCGTCCTCGTGGATCGGGTTGTAGTTGTTGGGCACGTCGGGGTGGAGCGCGATCTCCTCCCCCGCGAGCATCCGCTCGATGCGGTCCCACGGCGCACCGCCCTCGGGCCCGTAGGTGGAGCAGATGCGGATGATCGTCGCGGGCACGGCGTGCTCCACCGACGTGTGGCGCACCACCGCCTCGCCGGCCACCTTCGAGAACGAGTAGTTGCCGGTGGTGTGGATGCCGGGCGGGTCGTCCTCGCGCAACGGCCGCTGCCCCTGGTAGGCGTAGGTCGACCCGGTCGAGCAGTACACGAAGCCCCGACACGTGGACGCCACGGCGCGCACGAGCCGACCGGTCGACAGCGCGTTCACCTCGAGCGCGAACTCCCAGTCGTCCGACGCCTCGCGCCCGAGCGCGGCGCCCGCGTGGAACACGTAGGCGATGCCATCGGGCAGGTCGGCGAAGTCGGCCGAGTGGAGATCGCCCACGATCGGGTGGACGCCCACGTCGAGCACCTTGTCGAGGTCGGCCGGGTCACGGAACCGTGCGAGGCCGAAGACGGTGTTGCCCCGCGCCGCGAGCTCACGCGCGATGGGGAACGCCACCCGCCCGGCGGCGCCGGTCACGAGGATGCGCTGTCCGCTCAGCATCCCCGCATCATTGCCTCACTCGCCGGTCGGCGCCTCCTCGGCCCCCGAGCCAGGGTCGTCGGACCGCTGAGGTTCGCGGCGGGTCACCGTCATCCGGCTCACCAGCAGGGCGATCACCGTGACGAGGTAGATCTGGCCGAGCAGCGCCTCGGTGGTGGCCAGCGTGCGCCCCAGGTTGGTGGCCGCGGTGTAGTCGCCGTAGCCGACGGTCGTCTGGGTGGTGAAGGAGAAGTACAGGAACGTCTGGATCCCGGCGGACTCGGTCTGGACGAAGAAGCTCTCGCCGGTGATCCCGTCCAGTGACGCATAGACGAACGCGAACAGGATCCCGATCAGCAGGTAGACGCACACGGCCCCGAGGACGGTCCGGACGTCCACCACCGTCCGGCGGTAGAGGGCCCGGACGATGGCCACCGGTGCTGCGCCCACGAGCAGCACGTTGATCGCGAAGAACCACCCGGTGACCACCTCGGAGGAGTAGCCGAGTACCGCCGAGACGACGGCCGCGACGACCGCTCCGACCACGGCGACCCCGGCCACGCGAAAGAGGAGCCGGCCCGCCCGCGCCGCGAGCAGCGTCGCCATGAGCGTGAGCCCCTCGAGCAGCACCGTGACGATGCGGGCAGCTTCGTCGGCCGGGCTCGCCGCCATCACGCCGTAGGTGACGACGAGGAGCGCGAAGACGACGCCGAACCGGTAGGGCGGGAAGCGCCTCGTGCATCGTCGGCGGATGCTCGCCCGACAGGTCCCCGATCACCTCGTCGACGCGTCATCCGCTTCGGGTGATGCGGCGGGCTGCGAGATCGTCGAGGATCGGACCATGACGCCCGACGACCGTCTCCAGGCAGCGACCCGAGCCATCCGGGCGACCCTCGAGGGCGACAGTAGCGTGGTGGACGGGCTGTTCGCGGGCGACGTGCAGGCCTGCCTCACCACGAGCGTCTGGTCGGCACCGGGGCTCGCCGTCGAGATCGAGGACCGGACGGGCGCGTTCGAAGACGTCGACCTCCACGTCACGCGTGCGCGCGATCTGGGCGATGAGCTGTGGGTCGAGTGGACCGCGTCGGTGTTCCACTCCGGCGCGCTCGCGGTCGACGACATCGTGTTCCCGCCCACCGGGCGCCGCACCGAGCTGCACGGGATCACCGTCGTCGAGTTCGACAGCGGCCTCATCCGAGGCTTCCGCCAGTACTGGGACAGCGCGACGCTGCTCGACGACGAGGCGACCGCCTCCGAACGCGCCGCGCCGGCCCGTCGAGGCCGGCTGCAGCGGGGATAGGCGGGCGCGACGCCGGAGCGCCCATCGATCGAGGTGGAGCGCTAGAACCGGCGGTCGCGCCGGTCTTCGCGGCGGTCCTGACGGCGGTCGACACCGTGGGCCACGACGGCGGCGGTGCCGACGACGGCGGCGGTGCGGGCAACCGGGGCGCCGATCACTCCGCGGCGAGCGGCACGAGCGGGACGGAGGGGCATGGTGGTTCCTTTCGACGTGAGTCGTGGAGCGTGACGGTCAGTCCGCGTCGGCTTCGAGCGACGCGATGATGGCCTGGATCGGGATGCGACCGGATGCGACCACTTGGCCACCGGCCTTGCGAGCGGCCGCACCGAATGGGGCTGCCCAGAGGTTCTCCCACACGATCACCCCGGCGACCGTGCCGGGCTCCATCGCGGCGGCGAGGTGCTCCACGTCGTCGGCGGCGAGGATCTCCGCGATCTCGGCCTCGAGGTGCACGATCTCGTCGACCGCATCGAGATCGTCGATCTCGAGGGCCTCGACCGAGCCGTCGGCGTCCTTCTGGATGATGAGGAGATCGAGCACACGGACGATGCCCTTCTCCACCAGGTCGGCGAGGGCGACGGCCATCTCGCCGGTGAAGTTGGCGTGGCCTGGGGGGAACTCGACGACGAGGTAGTCGATGGGCCCGAGATGATCGAGGTCGGTGTCCGACATGGAGGTCTCCTTGGTGAGGGCGGTTCCCCCCGGCCCTCCCATCGCCTCGGGGCCCGCACATCACCCGATCGGGGTGAGGTGGAGCCGTGGCTGCCGGGGCGGGCGCCGTACCGTGGAGCCATGGCGACCGCCGACGACCTCGCGGCCCACCGCGACGAGGACTACTGCTACCTCACCACCCGGGGTCGGGTCTCGGGCCGGCCGCACGAGATCGAGATCTGGTTCGCCCTCCGCGACACGACCCTCTACCTGCTGTCGGGCGCGGGCGACGGCACCGACGGGCCGCGCGCCGACTGGGTGCGCAACCTCCGGGCCGATCCGGCGGTGACCGTGCGCCTCGGCCCGACCACCTGCGACGCCGTGGCGCGGGTGGTGGCACCGGGGACCGCGGAGGACGCGTTCGCACGCGCCGCCGTGTTCGGCAAGTACGCACCCCACCATGCGGACCTCGAGGACTGGCGCCAACGCGCCCTGCCGGTCGCCCTCGACGTGATCGGGCCTCAGTCGTAGACGGCTTCCACCATCGCCCGGCCGCCCTCGATCCCCACGAGGCACGCGACCTCGCCGACCGTCCCGACGTCGACCACCACGTGCCACAGCGCCCGGCGGCGCCGGCTGTGCCGGTCCCACCAGCGCACGTCCTGGACCCACGGCCCCGACCACCCGCGCACCGGCCCCCCGCCGCCCGGGAGCACCGGGCTGGCGAGCCGGGCGGGGCGGTGGGTCG
>VGCA01000096.1 GCA_016870245.1 Actinomycetota bacterium
ACGTGGGGCCCATCGACGGTGAGAAGCGCACCGGCGCAGCCCGTATCGAGGGTGAGAAGCGCATCGTCAGGGGAGGGGGTGGGTGGGGCGGTCGTCAATGTGGGGTTGGCGGTGGGTGCGGAGGGGGGAGAGCGGGGCGTCGACGACGAGGAATCGGTCGAGGCGCTCCACGAACGGGGCCCCCGCCCGGTTCCAGTCGACGAGCTCCGGCGCCGTGAGCTGGGCGGCCTCGAACCGGCCCCAGGTGGCCCAGTCGGGGATGGCCCACAACAGCACGACCTCGGCCTCGCCGCACATCGCCGTGCGCCACGCACCCACCGGGGTGAGCCCGTGGGCGCCGTACGCCGGCGCCCCCACGTCGCGCACGGCGTCGAGATAGGTCGACGCCGTTCCCGGGCGCACCCGCACGATCTCGTGCGCGTAGGTCGCGCCGGTCACTCCCGCCGCGCACAGCTCGTCGATCGACGACATCCACGGCGCGCCGACGAGGATCCGGTCGAGGCCGCCGCGGCGGAAGCCTGCGGCCGCCGCCCACCAGTCGGCGAGCGCCGGGTCCTGCAGGCTCGGGTGCGACAGCTCCACGTCGAAGTTGTGGGCCAGCGCGTCCCAGTCGGCGTACTCCCAGATGTTGATCACCTCGGGCCAGCGACCGGTCGACCCGACGGTGCCGAACACCCCGAAGCACCGCTGGTCGCGCTCGCGCTGCCCGATCGGACTCCAGTTCGCGGTGATGTGGTGCATGTAGTGGGCGCGGTTGTGCCCGATGATGTCCACGAGCTCGTGGATGTAGACCCGCTCGCTCATGCCGCCCTCCCCACCGCGACCGCCGCCGGCCTCGTCGCGGGGTGCAAGCGCACCGACACCGTCGGCACCATCACCCCGGGAACGGGCCCGCGCCCGCGGCGCGGCCGATGCGGTCGAGCTCGTCGACGAGCGCCGACGCGAGCGGGATGCCGTCGATCAGCCGCTGCTCCCGGCGCCGATGCTCGAGCTCACCCGGCACCAGCACGCGCTCCACGCCCTCGGCCGGCTCCGACGCGTGGATGTCGCGCACGAGCCGGTCGACGTCGGCCCGGAACCCGTCCATCGGCCCGTAGTGCGACGGGTCGAGCGCGACGAACAGGTAGCCGCGGGTGACCCGGTCGAAGCCCGTGAGCTCACCCGGCTCCCGGTCGACCAGGCCGAACGAGGCACCGGTGAGCACGCCCGCGAGGATCTCGACCAACAGGGCGATCCCATAGCCCTTGTAGCCCCCGAACCACTGGAGGTGGCGCACCGACGCCTTGGTCGGGTCGGTGGTGGGCCGGCCCCGGTCGTCGTTGGCCCACCCGGCCGGGATCTCCGGGTCACCGCGCTTCTGCGCGAGCAGCACCCGGTTGCCCGCGACCGCGGTGGTCGCCATGTCGAGCACCAGCATCGGCTCCTCGCCCGCCGGCACCGCGTACGACATCGGGTTCGTCGAGAAGATCCCGGTGACACTGCCGAACGGCGGCACGAACGGCGGACCGTTCTGTGCGGCGAGCGTGATGCAGCCGGCGTCGGCGCCCCGCATCGTGTACCAGCCGAGCGCGCCGAGGTGGCTGGAGTTGCGCACCGCGACCGCGCCCACACCGAACTCCCGTGCCTTGGCGACCGCGAGGTCGACCGCGGCCATCCCCGAGATCTGGCCCAGCCCCTGCCCGCCGTCGAGCAGCGCCGACGATCCGGCGTCGCGCACCACGGTCACCTCGGTGCGAGGCTTGAGGTGTCCGCCCCGGAGCCGGTCGGCGTACAGCGCCATGAGGTGCACCCCGTGGCTCTCCACGCCCCGCAGGTCGGCCTCGATGAGCGACCCCGCGACCACCCCCGCCTGATCGGCCGGCACGCCGAGGCCCTCGAGGATGCGAGCGCAATAGCCGGTCAGCGTCGCCGCCGGCACCACGGTCACGTCGTCAGCACTCATGGCCGCATTCTGGACGCGACTCGGGCCCGGGACGAATCCCGGGCCCGAGCCGACGTGCGTGGTTGGTCGTGATCAGCCGGCCGGCGGAGCGGCGGTCGTCGTCGTGATGATGACGATCTCCTCTTCACCGAGCTCCTGCAGGATGACCTTCTTCTTGAGCTGCTTGGTCTTGTCGGTGCCGCCCTTGTACTTGTAGATCGTGACCGACGTGCCGAGCACGTGGTTGTCGTCGGCCTTGAAGTCGCAGACACCGTCGTAGTTGATCTTGGACAGACCCTTGATGATCTTCGCCGGGTCGTGGCCCTGCTCCTCGATGGTCTGAGAGAGCATCTGCATGATGTCGTGCATCTGCGCCGAGGCATAGTTCGGCGCGTAGCCGTACTCCTCGGTGTACTGCTTCACGAACTTCTTGGCCTTCTTGTCCTTCTCGAGCTCCGGCACGCAGTCGTCCGACGCCCAGATGTTGTCCAGGTTCTGGATCGACCCTGCGTCAACGGCGAAGTTCAGGCTCGCGCCGCCCACGAACGGGATGGTGACCCCGTTCTGGCGGAGCTGGTTCACGAACACGCCGGTCGGGTTCGGGAAGTTGGCCGACAGGATCACGTTGGCCCCGGAGTCCTTGATCGCCAGCGTCTGCTGCGTGAGGTCGTTCGCCACTGCCGAGTTGGTCTGCGTGGTGACGACACTGCAGTTCTTGTAGTTGCCGACCTCACGGTTGACGACCTGCTGGACGGTCGCGCCGAACGCGGTCTGCACCGTGTTCAGGGCGATCTTGACGTCCTTGAGCCCGAGCTCCTTCTTCAGGTCTGTGCACACGTACTCGAGCAGGCTCGAGTAGGTCTGCTCGTTGAGCGGTCGGATGAGGAAGATGTTGTCACCACCCGACGTACCGTCGGCCACGCCTTCCGACGGCGAGGCCAGCGCGATGAACGGGACGCCGCTCGCCGCCACCTTCGGGCCGACCGGGATGAAGACGTTGCTCGACGTCAGCCCGATCATGGCATCGGGGCTCTTGGCCGACCCCTGGAGGAACGCCTGCTCGGCCAGCGAGGCGTTGATCGCACCGGCCGGAATCCGCTCGTACTGGATGTTGCGGCCGGCCTTCTTGGCGTTCGCGACGCCGAGGTTGGCACCGTCGCCGAACTGCGGCGTTGCCAGCGTCGACTCCCCCGGTACCTCGATGTTCGCGATGATGTAGCTGTCCTTCGGCCCGCGAGTGCTCTGGGCACCCGCCGAGCCCGTGGTCACGGCCACCGACGCCACCGCGGCTGCTGCCACGCCCGCGACGATCACCCTCTTGAGTTGCCTCAAGGCAGTTCACCCCCTGTTGATCTCGCGGGTCGGATCCCGGCGAGTAATCATGCTTCTTAGCACGGCGATCCGCGTTGCGGACATCGCCCCACGAGAACGCGTTCTCGTCACGTGTCGCGGTGCAGCGCCACCTCCTCCCCGGCGAGCGCCGGCTCCTCACCGAGGTAGGACGCCACCAGCGCCTCGCGGTCGGCGAGATCGCCGGCAGTGCCCTCGAGGACCAGCTTGCCCCCGACCATCACCGCGGCGCGCGTGCAGTGCTTGAGGGCCATGACGGTGTTCTGCTCCACGAGGAGCAACGGGATGCGCTCGGCGACCTGGGCCAGCGCCCCGTATACGGCCTGGGTGTACTTCGGTGAGAGACCGAGCGACGGCTCGTCGAGCAGGAGCACCCGCGGCTTCGCGACGAGGGCGCGACCAACCGCCACCATCTGCTGCTCACCACCCGACAGTGCCCAACCATCGCGCTTGCGCAGCGGCTGGAGCGGCGGGAACAGGTCGAACACGTCGTCGATCGAGAACCCTTCGGTTCGCCCGATGCCCGCGGTCGCGCCCACCTGCAGGTTCTCGTAGACGTCCAACGACGGGAAGATGCGGCGGCCTTCGGGGACGTGGATCAGCCCGGCTCGCGCCAGCTCCTCGATCTTGAGCGACCGGCAATCGACCCCGTCGAGGCGGACGGAGCCGCCGTGGGGCACCAGGCCCGAGATGGCTCGGAGCGTCGACGTCTTCCCCGCACCATTGGGCCCGATCAGCGCGACGACTTCGCCCATGTTCACGTCGACATCGATGCCACGCACGGCCGTCACCGGACCGTACGACACCTCGAGTCCGCGGATCTCCAGCACTGCGATCCCTTCCGTTCAGTCCACGTCCGCGACGCCGAGGTAGGCGTCGACCACTCGCTGATCCTCGAACACCGTGTCGGCGTCGCCCACTGCCACCAGTCGACCTTGCTCGAGGACCGCGACTCGATCGCACACGCCGGTGATGAAGTCGAGCTTGTGGTCGACGAGGAGGATCGACACGCCTTCGTCGCGCAGGTCGTTGATGTACGAGGCGAGCTGATCCGTCTCGGCCGCGTCGAGACCCGCCGACGGCTCGTCGAGCAGGAGCACCCGCGGCCCGGCCGCGATCGCCCGGGCGAGCTCGAGCAGTCGACGCTGGCCGTAGGTGAGCCGGCTCGCGGGCACCTCGGCCAGGTCGCCGAGCCCGACGCGGGTGAGCGCGTCGACCGCCACGCCCCAGCGCTCCCGTTCGTGACGGTTCACGATCGGCCGGGCGAACCACGACGCAAGGTTCCCGGTGTACTTCCGATCGGACGTCGACACGAGCACGTCCTCGATGCACGACAGGTGGTCATAGGTCTGGGGTGCCTGGTACGTGCGGAGCACCCCGACCCCTCGGCTGCGTCCCGGCGTGCCCAGCGGAACCTGCATCCCGCCCACCTCCAGGTAGCCCGACGCCGGCACCACGCCGACCACGGCGTTGAGGAAGGTCGTCTTGCCACTCCCGTTGGGTCCGACGAGTCCGAGGATCTCGCCCTCACGCACGTCGAGGTCCACGCCGTCGACGGCCCGGACCCCGCCGAAGCTCACGTGGATCCCGGCCGCCCTCATCACGGCCGACTCCGGTACCGACGCACCGTCGACCCCGGCCCGGGCCCGGGCCTCGGCCGACACCCTGGGGAGACCGCTCGGGGTCTCGTCGACGACGGGGACCTCCACCACCGGTGGCCGGGTGATCCCAAAGAAGTCGGAGAGCCAGGTGCGCGATCCCCGATCGTGGGCCCGATGTTGGATCTTGGCCTTCACCGCGTGGAACAGCCCGATGAGACCATGCGGCGCGAAGATCATCACGATCAGCAGCACCGCGCCGTAGATGATCTCCTTGTACTCGCGGACCTCGTGGCCGAAGATGTCGAAGTCGAACTGGCGCAGGACGTAGGGCAGCCACGCGTAGAACGCCGCACCGAGGATCGGGCCCCACAGCGAGCCGATGCCCCCGACGATGAGCATGACGAACACGCCCAGGCCGAGCTCGACGCTGAAGATGTCGGGGGTGGCGTAGCCGCGCCCGTGCACGTACAGCGACCCGGCGAACGCGCCGATGGCGGAGCCGAGCACGAACATGCTGATCCGCACCCGCAGCGTCGGGACGCCCGACGTGGCTGCCACCGTGGGCTGGTCCCGCATCGCGATCGCCTCGCGCTTGGCCGGCGAGCGGGCCATCCAGGTCCCGATGACCAAGACGATGGCCAACCCTCCGAGGAACACCCAGAACAGGTTTCGCTCGTTCGTCGCCGGAGCCGCCGCGAGATCGGTGACCTTCCACCCGAAGATCTCGATGCGCTGGGTCTCGTCGAGCGCGATCTCCGCGCCTTCCACCCCGGTGAACTCCTTCCACTGCTTGAACAGCTCGAGCAGCAGCTCGCTCAGCGCCAGCGTGGCGATCGCGAGGAAGAAGAGGTTCGCGTTGCGGGCGATCCATGCGAAGCCGAACGCGATGACCGACGCGACCGCGATGCCGAGGGCAACGGCCAGTATCCAGTCGAGCCCTTCGCGGGTTGCCCATGCCGACGTGTAGCCCCCGACCATGGCGAAGGCGGCCTGCGAGAACGCGAACTGCCCGGCCACGCCGAACACGAAGTAGAACCCGACCACCATGATCGAGAGGTAGATCCAGTCGTTGAAGACCAACGCTTCGGCGGCACTCCAATTGGGCACGAACCGCAGGGCGACCATGAAAACCAGGAAGATGCCCAGCCACACGTACGGGGAGCCCCGCATCGCCGGCGGTCGCGCCGACAGGCGGGTCCGGGCCGGAGCGGGTGCGTTCGTCACGATGTCGCTCACTGGTTGATCCTCCCCGGCCCTACAGCCGCTTCCCGGCACGACCGAACAACCCCTGGGGCCGAACCGCGATGACGACGAGCATCAGCACGTACGGCAGCACCGACCGATAGCGCAGTGCGTCGACCGGATCGCCTCCGAGCTTCTCCACGAGCAAGGGCACCATCTGCCCGCCGAAGAGCTCCTCGGTGAGGCCGATCATGAGGGCGCCGAGCACGGTCCCGCCGATGCTGCCGAAGCCACCGAGGACCGCGGCCGCGAACCCGAGGAGCATGTACGAGAAGCCGAGGGAGAGGTCGAAGCTGCCGAGCGGGCCGATCATGATGCCGGCCAGGCCCGCCAGCATCGCCGAGATGCCGAACGAGAGCATCGAGAGGCGGCTGGCCTTGACGCCGTACATCCGGGCCGTCTCGCGGTCGGCGGCGATCGCCCGTACCTGGCGGCCGAAGCTCGTGCGGGAGAACAGGGCCATGATCGCCAGCACCACAATGGCGGTGACGACCATGATCACGACCCGCTGCGCGGAGATCACGGCGTTGTCCACGCCGAGGAATCCGATGCTGATCGTCAGCGTCCCGTCCTTGAAGACCAGGAAGCCGTCGAGGCTGCCGCCCAGGTTGAACCAGCTCTGCAGGAAGCGGGGGTTGGTGCCCTGCCACATGCCCAAGATCGTCCGGAGGATGATCGCCACCCCCAGCGTGGCGATCACCACGACGTGCACGTCATGGGCTCGCTTGCTCAGCGGCGCGTAGGCCACCCGTTCGATGCCCACGCCGAGCACGAACATCAGACCGAGGACGAGCAGGTAGCCCAACCCCAGCGAGAGCCCGAGGCCGTCCACGGCCGGGGCCACCTTGCTCGTGGCCCACAGCCCCAGGTAGCCGCCGACGGTGATCAGATCGCCCTGGGCGAAGTTCGCGATGCCGGTGGCCTTCATGATCATGATGAAGCCGATCGCCGCCAGCGACACCACGGCACCCTTGGCCAGGCCGGCGCCGAGGAGCGCCACGAACAGGGTGCTGTTGTCGATGAAGGCCCACAGGGCCCAGAGCAGGAAGATCGCCCCGGTGATCGACCAGCCCACCCGGGACTTGGTCCAGCCGCCGAGCCGGATGTCGGCCACCGGCGGTGGCGCCGAGGCGTGGACCTGCTCGACGTCGGGTGTGAACTCCTGCTCGAGTGCTCCCGGCGTCTCGTGCACCGTTTCGCTCACGTGCTCCCCCCTCCGGCGCGACCAGCCGGCCGCGCCGTCGAACCCTCGCCGACCTCCCCCGGTCGACGAATCGCTCCGATTATCTAGCACGTTGCGCGGAGATGCGGCAGCACCACGCGACGGGGAAGAATGCCCGGCGCAGGACCGACGCCGCTCCGCAGCCGCGGAGCCCGGGATCGGTGACCGACGACGAGGAGTGCCCCGTGGCGATGCCCGAAGGCGTGGGAATCGTCGATCTGATGATCGGCTTCCCGATGCGAGACAAGAAGAAGGTCTACGAGTACCTGATGCGGGGCATCCGCGACGACGAGACGAAGTCGGAGTTCACGTTCCCGGCGGAGTACATGTTCAAGGAGGTGCCCGACGAGAACGAGAAGGGCGCCGACCCCATCGAGGCCACCTTCGCCAAGATGGACGAGTACGGCATCCAGGCCGGGCTGTTCGGGCTGGGCGACGACGCCCGCGAGGCCAAGAAGCGCTACCCGGGGCGGGTGCTCACCTCGCTCGAGGTCGACCCCAACGACGCGATGAAGACGGTGCGCAAGATCCGCAAGGCCAAGGAACAGGATGACCTCACGGCGGTCACGTTCTTCCCGTCGGGCTGCTTCCCCCAGGTCAACGTCGACGCTGCGCTCATGTACCCGGTGTACGCGACCTGCGTCGACCTCGACATCCCCATCCTGGTCAACGCGGGCATCGCCGGCCCGCGGTTCCCGTCCGACTGCCAGCACGTCGAGCGATTCGACCGGGTCTGCTACGACTTCCCCGAGCTGCGGATCGTGATGCGCCACGGCGCCGAGCCGTGGGAGGACCTGGCCGTCAAGCTGATGCTGAAGTGGCCGGGCCTCTACTACTGCACCTCGGCCTTCGCCCCGAAGTACTACCCCGAGGCGATCATCAAGTACGCCAACAGCCGCGGCGCCGACAAGATCATGTACGCCGGCTACTTCCCCATGGGCTTGTCGATGGACCGGATCATGACCGAGATGAAGGATGTCGGCTTCAAGGACGAGGTCTGGCCGAAGTTCCTGAGGGAGAACGCCAACCGCGTCTTCAACCTCGGCCTGTGACCTCGTAGGCGGCGATGTCGTCGGCCTCGGTGCGACGGCGGTACTCGCTCATCGAGTGGGGCCACTGGGTGACGATGCGGCCACCGGACCAGTAGTAGTTGTGGCAGTTGCCGGCGGTCCACGGGCCGACCTTGGCCATGTCGGCCTGGAGCGCGTCGTTGTAGGTCGCCTCCACCCCCGGCCTCACGTCGACGAGGGCGAGGCCGTCGCGGTCCATCCACTGGAGGTGGCGCACGGCGTACTCCACCTGCGCCTCGATCATGTAGATGATCGAGCCGTTGTTGGTGTTGGGCCCGTAGAGCATGAACAGGTTGGGGAACCCGGCGGTGGTGATGCCGAGGTACGCGTGGGCGCCGTCGGCCCACGCGTCGGCGAGCCGGAGACCACCTCGCCCGACGACCTCGATCGCCGAGAGGTACTGCGTCGTCTTGAACCCCGTCGCGTAGACGATCGTGTCGCATTCGCGCTCCACCCCGTCGGCGGTGACGATGCCGCGTGCGCTGATCCGCTCGATCGGGTCGGCCACCAGCTCGACGTTGGGACGGTTGAACGTGGGGTAGTAGTAGTTCGACAGCAGCGGCCGCTGGCACCCGTACGGCACGGTCGGGGTGAGCTTGCGTCGCACCTCCGGATCGTCCACGACCTCGATCGCCTCGAGGCCGAGCCGGGTCTGCATCTCGACCATGGCGGGGTCGGCGAACGTGATGCGCGGGTCGACGGCGTCGAAGATCTCCTGGCGCTTCGCGAGCACCGTCTCCGGGTGGGTGCGGAAGTGCTCGAGCTCCTCGTCGGTGTACGGCGTGTCGAGCTTGGGGAGGACCCAGTTGGCCGCGCGCTGGAAGAGGTGCAGCTGCCCGACCTCCTTCGCGATCTCCGGCACGAACTGCACCGCGCTCGCCGCGCTGCCGATCACCCCGACCCGCTCGCCGGCGAGGGAGCGATCCCAGTCCCAGCGGGCCGAGTGGAACGAGTGCCCGGCGAAGTCGTCCATGCCCGGGATGTCGGGCCAGTTCAGCTCGTTGAACATCCCCAGCCCGGCGATGAGGACCTCGAACTCCCACTCGTCGCCGGTGGCCGTGGTCACCCGCCACCGCTGCGTGTCGTCGTCCCAACGCGCACCGGTGACCTCGGTGTCGAAGTGCATGTGCGGCCGGAGCCCGTGCGCGTCGACGACGTGCTCCATGTACTCCCGGATCTCCGGGCCGTTCCCGTAGGGCCGGCTCCACACCCAGTGGGGATCGAAGGAGAACGAGTAGAGGTGCGACGCGATGTCGCACTGCAGCCCCGGATAGCGGTTGTGGAACCAGGTGCCGCCGACGCCCGCGGCCTTCTCCAGCACGACGAAGTCGTCGTAGCCGGCCTCGAGCAGGCGGTACGCCGACGCGATGCCTCCGGCCCCGGCTCCGATGACCCCCACGCGGTGTGCTCGTCCCTCGGCCATGCTCAGTCTCCATCGCTCGCGCTGCGCTGCGTCACCCTACGATGCCCCGATGACCCACACCGAGGCGAGCGCCGGCGCCACCAAGGCGGCCGGGGTCGTCCTCGTCACCCTGGCCTCGGCGCAGTTCCTCATGGCGCTCGACAGCTCGGTGATGAACGTGTCGATCGCCACCGTCGCCGAGGACGTGGGCACCACCGTCACCGGGATCCAGACCGCGATCACCTTCTACACGCTGGTGATGGCCGCGTTCATGATCACCGGCGGGAAGCTCGGCCAGATCCTCGGCCGCAAGCGGGCGTTCACCATCGGCTTGGCCGTCTACTGCACCGGCTCGTTCGTCACCGCGATCTCACCCAACCTCACGGTCCTCATCCTGGGGTGGTCGGTCCTCGAGGGACTCGGCGCGGCCCTGATCATGCCGGCGATCGTGGCGCTGGTCGCGTCGAACTTCCCCCAGAGCGAGCGCCCGCGGGCCTACGGGCTGATCGCGTCGGCCGCCGCGATCGCCATCGCCGCCGGCCCGCTCATCGGGGGCCCCACCTCCCCGCAGCCCCGGCAACGACGATTGGCTTCGTTGCGCTGGCAAGGACTGCCCTGGGGGCGGACCCTACGCCGCAGGGGACGCTCGTGGCGAGTGCGTGCCGCGAGGGATGTCGTGAGGGATGTCAGGACCGGCCCGCGTCGGGATGCGCGGCGATGGCCGCGACGAGCGCGGGGACGGCCGTCTGCCAGTCGGCCACGATCCCCACGTCGGCCACCCCGAACACGAGGGCGTCGGGGTCGGGGTTGATGGCGAGGACGGTCCCGGCCGAGCGAACGCCGACCATGTGGTTGAACTTGCCGCTGGCCCCGATGGAGACGAAGAGGCGGGGCGCGATCGAGCGGCCGGTGATGCCGATCTGGCGGGCGCGCGGCAACCAGCCGTTGTCGGTGACCTTGCGGGTGGCCCCCAGCTCGGCGCCGAGGAGGCCGCACAACGCGTCGAGCGCCGGATAGTCGCCCGGATCGACGCCGCGACCGACGCCCACCACCGCGCCGGCCTCGGCCAGCACGTCGAGGTCGTCGTCGCGCACGCGGGCGAGCACGCACACCCGGCTGCGTGGGGTCACCGGACGGGTCTCGCGCGCCGGCTCGACGGCGTCGCGCGGCTCGAGGCGGGGCAGCACGCCCACGCGCACCGTGGCCATCTGCGTGGCCGAGCGGGCGTGGATCGCGGCGACGAGCTGCCCTCCGAACGCGGGCTTCCACGCGACCAGCCGGCCGTCGACGACCTCGAGGTCGACGGCGTCGCCGGTGAGGCCGGCGTCGATCGCCGCCGCGACCCGGCCCGC
>VGCA01000097.1 GCA_016870245.1 Actinomycetota bacterium
GGAGCGACCCAGAGTTAGGAGCGCAGCGAGCGTCCGGACCTGCACGAACGGTCGGCGCGGCCCGTCGATGGCGTGCAGCGAGCGGAGCGACCCAGAGTGAGGAGCGCAGCGAGCGTCCGGACCTGCACGAACGGTCGGCGCGGCCCGTCGATGGCGTGCAGCGAGCGGAGCGACCCAGAGTGAGGAGCGCAGCGAGCGTCCGGACCCGCACCAACGGTCGGCGCGGCCCGTCGATGGCGTGCAGCGAGCGGAGCGACCCAGAGTTTGGGTCCCGCCCGAGTGGTGCACGGCGACGAAGGGATGCGGACGGTGGGTCGACTCGATGGCAAGGTGGCGATCATCACGGGCGCGGCGCGGGGCCAGGGCGAGGCGGAGGCCCGGCTGTTCGCCGAGGAGGGCGCGCGGGTGGTGCTGGGTGACGTCCTCGACGACCGCGGCACGGCGGTCGCCGCCGAGATCGGCGCCGCGGCCCGGTACGTGCGCCTCGACGTGCGGGACGAGGCGAGCTGGGCCGACGCGCTCGCCGTCGCCGAGCGCGACTTCGGTCCGGTGAGCGTACTGGTGAACAACGCGGGGATCTTCCGGGTGTCGAACCTGGTCGAGACCACCGTCGATCAGTTCCGCGAGCTGTTCGAGGTGAACCAGCTCGGCGCGTTCCTCGGGATGCGCACCGTCGTGCCGTCGATGGAGCGGGCGGGGGGCGGGTCGATCGTCAACATCTCGTCGACCAGCGGGCTCGCCGGGTATCCGGGCACCACGTCGTACACCGCCACCAAGTTCGCGCTGCGCGGCATGACCAAGACCGCGGCGATGGAGCTCGGGCCGCTCGGCATCCGGGTCAACTCGATCCACCCCGGCGGCATCGACACCGAGATGATCCGCCCCGGCGGCGAGGTCGACGCGATGGGCGGCGCCGACGCGCTCGACCAGCGCTTCGCCACCACCCCGCTGCGCCGCGTGGGTCAGGCCGTCGAGATCGCCCGGATGGCGCTGTTCCTCGCGTCCGACGAGTCGAGCTACTCCACCGGCGCCGAGTTCGTCGCCGACGGCGGCATGCTGGCCGGCCCCCGGGGCTGACCGGCCAGGCGGGGGATCAGCTCGCGCAGCTCGCGGGGCTTGGTGATGGGACGGATGTCGGTGCGACCGAGCCACGACGGGGTGGGCGGCTCGGCCCGGCGGGCCCAGTCCGGGCCGTGGTCGGGCCAGTGCCTCCGGGAGAGGCGATCCTCCCAGCCGATGCCGGTCTTCCGGCACGCCGCCGCGTAGGCGTCGGCCGTGGTCCGCGCGCCCTTCACGTCCCAGTAGTCCTCCTCGCCCGCCCACCGGCCGTCACCCGCGTACCAGGCGACCGAGAGGCCGGGGAAGTCGAAGTAGGGCGGACCGTCGGGATCGGGGTTGTCGCGCCGGTTCTGCAACGACCACACGACCTTGTCGTCATCGACCACGTACCACTCGAGCACCGTGTAGATCTCGGGCACCGCGATCATCACCGGGTCGATCCAGGTGCGGATCTCGTCGCGCCCGTGCATCGTCCCCCAGAAGTGCTCGACGTAACGGGCATCGTCGGTGAACAGGTCGGCCCAGCCGGTCCAGTCCTCGTCGACGCAGCCGAGCCGGTAGAAGTGGGCGAACGCCTCCTCCACCTCGGAGCGGGCGAAGCGGCCCATCAGCGGAGCCGCCATTCCTGGCGGGCGCCCGACGCGAACGACTCCTGACCCTTCCGCAGCCCCTCGGCGTCGGTGCCCATCGCGATCCAGGTGTAGCCCTGGCCGAGCGCCTGCTTGTGCCCGAGGTCGCGCGCGGCCCACAACGCCCGGACGGTCGCCTGCACCGCGAGCGGCGAGTACGACGCGATGGTCTCGGCCGCCCACCGCGCCCGCTCGTGCAGCTCGGAGAGCGGGCACACCTCGGAGACCAGCCCGATCTCGAACGCCCGCTGGGCCGACACCCGCTCCGCGTTGCCGAGGATCGACAGGCGCATGATCTCGGGGAACGGCATCTTGTGCAGCATGTGGATCGGCTCGAACGCGGTCGGCATTCCGTACGACACGTGCGGGTCGAAGAACGTCGCGTGGTCGGCCGCGATCACGAACTCCACCTCGCCGAGCATGTAGAACGCACCCCCGCAGGCCATGCCGTTGACCGCGGCGATCACGGGCTTCCAGAGGTCGTTGCTCTTCGGCCCGAGGTACTCGCCGGGGTCGTCGAGCATGAACGGGCTCGAGAACCCGATGGTCCCACCGTCGCTGGTGGCCTGCGCGCCGGTCCGGGCCAGCTCGTCGGGCCAGTCGACGTTGACCTCGCTGCGGTCGATGCCGGTGCAGAACGCCCGCTCCCCCGCAGCCGTCAGCACGATGCAGTGGACGGCGGCGTTGTGGCGCAGGCCGCGCCACACGTCGCGCAGCTCCTCGGTCATGGTGGTGTTGAAGGCGTTGTGCACCTCGGGGCGGTTCAGCGTCACCCAGGCGACGCCGTTCGCCTCCTCGTAGGTCACGGTCTCGTAATCGGCCATCGGCGCTGCTCCGTTCCCGGCACGGTCGGTGGGCAGGACGGTAGCGTGACTCCCCGTGGGGATCGACGTGCGCCGTCACATCGACCGCGTCGCCGCCCGGTTCCCGCCGCTCAAGTACGTGCTCCAGATCCAGGACCGCTACGAGGCCCTGCACGGCAACGTCAGCGCCAACTCGATCACCCTCACCGGGTTCCTGGCGCTCTTCGCGCTCACGCTGCTCGCCGTCGCCGTGGTCGGCTACCTCGACCGCTCCAACGTCGACATCGCCGCGGAGATCACTCGCTGGCTGGGACTCTCGGGTGACGCAGCCAAGGTCGTGACCAACGCGGTCCGCACGGCGAGCAACAGCGCCCGCTTCGCGACCCTGATCGGCTTCATCGGTGTGGTGACGATCGGCACCAGCTTCGCCGGCGCCATCGCGACGTCGTACAACATGGCGTGGGACGTGAAGAACCGCGGGCTGATCGAGCGGGCCCGGGCCCTCGTGTGGCTGCTGGGCGCGGGCGCGCTGGTCTCCTTCGGCGTGTGGACCACGGTGCTGTGGACGCGGTTCCCGAAGGAGCTCGCGTTCCTGGTGGTGATCGCGACGCTGCTCATCAACGCCATCCTGTGGCTGTTCACGTCCTGGTGGCTCCCCAACCGCAAGACCACGTTCCGGGCGATGCTGCCGGCGGCGATGGCGGGCGCCGCGATGCTCGAGGCGCTCAAGGTCATCGGGGGCATCTGGGTGCCGCGACTGGTCACTCGCTCGTCGGAGCTCTGGGGGACGATCGGCGCGGTCTTCGCGCTCATCGCGTGGATCCTCTTCTTCGGCCGCGTCGTCGTCTACGTGACGATCATCGAGGTGCTCGAGGCGGAACGCCTCGGCAAGAAGTCACGCCACGGCGATTTCTTCCCGTGACGCCGCCGCCCGACCCCGCGTCCTTCTCGCCCGCCGAACCCCGGGTTAGCCTCCGCGCGGACACGAGCCGCGGCCGCGGTCAGGAGGAACCATGATCGAGCGCATCGACAGTCCCGACGGAGTGCTCGCATTCCGCGCCGTCGGCGAGATCGGCAAGGCCGACTACGAGCAGGTGCTCGAGCCCGCGGTCGAGGCGATGGTGGGCGAGCGCGGCGAGGTCCGGATCGTCTACGTGCTCAGTGACGAGTTCGAGGGCTACTCGGTGGCCGCCGGATGGGAGGACACCAAGCTCGGCATCGCCCACCGATCTGCGTGGAAGCGGTGCGCGATCGTCACCGATCACGACTGGGTGCGCCACGGGATCGGGATGTTCCGCTGGATGTTCCCCGGCGAGATCAAGGTCTTCGAGCCGAACGCGCTCGGCGACGCGCTCGCCTGGGCCGCGGCCTGACCCGCACGCCGGGGCCCACCGGCGGAGGCCCTGGACGGGTCGGGGTCCTGCTGGCTCCCGGCCGAGTGACGCCCGTCATTCCATCAGTTGACTCAATCAGTTGATTGAATCGCCCGATTGGTCTAGGGTGCGCCCATGACCGCCGTCGTCGACGACGCGACCACCCCGGCCGGCGCCACCGTCGAGCGGCTGCTCGACGCGGCCGAGATGCTGTTCGCCGAGCGGGGCATCGACGCCGTCTCGGTGCGGGCGATCAACGCGGCCGCCGGCGCCAACGTCGCCGCGGTCCACTACCACTTCGGCTCGAAGGACGCGCTGGTCGAGGCGGTGCTGCGCCGGCGGATGGACGCGCTCGGAGCCCGGCGGCTCGCCATGATCGACGCCCTCCCCGACGGCCGCACCCCCGAGCCCCGGGCCGTCGTGGAGGCGCTCGTCGTCCCCCTCGCCGAGCTCAGCGCCGACCCGGGCGGCCCAGGCCGCGCCTACGTGCGGGTGCTCGCCACCTTGCAGAGCGGCGACGACGGTCGGCGACGGCTCGGCACTGCGTTCGCCCCCCAGTTCGCCCCGTTCGACGCCGCGCTCGCCCGGGCGCTCCCCTCGCTCGCCGACCCCGTGCGGCACTTCCGCCTCGGGCTGGTCGGCGGCCTCGTCGTCTCGACCCTGGCCGACCCCGAAGCCGCCGCCGCCTCGCTCGGCCTCGACCCCGCTGCCCACGACGCCGTCGTCAATGCACTCGTCGACACCGTCACCGGCGCGCTCGCCGCACCGGTGACCACCAAGAAAGGCACCCGCCGATGACCACCACCGCTCCCGTCCGGCTCGAGCTCGACCCCGTCGCCGGCGCCCTCGGCGCCGAGGTGCGCGGCGTGCACCTCGGCTCCCTGAGCGACGCCGAGTTCGCCGCCGTGCGCGCGGCGCTGCTCGAGCACCTCGTGCTGTTCTTCCCCGAGCAGCACCTCACGCCCGACGAGCACCGCGCGTTCGCGGTGCGCTTCGGCGAGCCGGAGATCCACCCCTTCATCGCCAAGCTCGACGAGGACCACCCCGAGATCGTCGTGCTCGAGGGGACGGCCCGGGCCGACGTGTGGCACACCGACGTGACCTTCGCCGCCCACCCGCCGATCTGCTCGGTGCTGAAGGCCGTCACGATGCCGTCGCGCGGCGGCGACACGATGTGGACCAACCAGTACGCGGTGTACGAGGCGCTCTCCGCGCCGATGCGGGAGATGCTCGACGGGCTCACCGCAGTGCACTGGGCCAAGTCGTTCGGCCACCCCGAGATCCAGACCACGCACCCCGCGGTGCGCGTGCACCCCGAGACCGGGCGACGTTCGCTCTACGTGAACCGCACGTTCACCTCGCACTTCGTCGAGCTCAGCCCGGGCGAGAGTCGCGCGATGCTCGAGTACCTCTACGCGTTCTCGGAGCAGCCCCAGTTCACCTGCCGGTACCGGTGGGCGGAGGGCGCGATCGGGATCTGGGACAACCGCGTGACCCAGCACTACGCGATCAACGACTACGACGAGTCCCGCCGGATCGAGCGGGTGACGATCCTGGGTGACGACCCGCAAGGGAGTCCGCCCAAGTGGGGACCCTTCGACGGCAAGCTCAGCTCGTACGACCAGATCGAGTCGATGACCGGTCGCAAGGCCCTCCCCGTCGACGACCGCACCACCCACTGAGCCGCGCTCGGCGGCCGGACGCGACCGAGGCGCCCCAGGGGGAGCGGGGCGCCTCGAGGTCGGGAACCGGAAGGGGGGGAACCGGTCACCACCTGCAACCCTCCCTTCCCGGGACCTCTTCCGATGCCGTTCCGGGCGTGACACACGTCACGTCCCCGGCGCGCCGCCCTGCTCTGCGGTCGAGTGCGTGTCGCCGGCGCGGTGCTACGGCTGGAGGCGGGTGATCGTCCAGGGGGCGGTGCGGCCTGCGCGCTGGTACTGCACCCGGTCGTGGAGCCGGTCGTCACGGTGCAGCCACAGCTCGATCGTGTCGGGCACCAGTCGGAAGCCGCCCCAGAAGTCGGGCCGCTCCACGTCGGTGCCGGCGAGGCGGTCCTCCGCGGCGGCCGCGGCCGCTTCGAGGTCGGCCCGGCTGTCGACCGGCCGGCTCTGCCGCGACGCCCACGCGCTGAACCGACTCGCGACGGGTCGGCGCTGCCAGTAGGCGTCGGACTCCGCGTCCGACACCCGCTCGACCGCGCCGGTGGCCCGCACCTGGCGGCGCAGGCTCGGCCAGTGGAGCACGATCGCGCCCCGGGGGTTCTCGGTGAGCTCCCGACCCTTGCGGCTGTCGTAGCTGGTGAAGAAGCAGAACCCGCGCTCGTCGAGGCCCCGCAGCAGCACCACCCGGGCCGACGGCGCCCCCGTCGCGTCGGCCGAGGCCACCACCATCGCGTCGGCGTCGTCGCCGTGCACGGCCCGGGCTTCGGCGTACCAGGCCGCCACCTCCTCGAAGGGGTCGGCGCCGACGGTGCGCTCTGACAACTCGTCCATTCCGGTGCAGAATACGGTCCGCAACCGCACCCCGGTTCGGGATTCGGCCGCGCGGGCGGCCGGGGAAGCGAGGCTGGTCATGGCCTTTCACCACGTCGCGATCAGCACACGCGACCTGCCGGCGACCCACGCCTTCTACACCGACGTGATGGGCTTCACGCTCCTGCGAGTGGAGACCGCGCCCACGCCCGAGGCCCTGTTCGACCCCGACGGGCCGACCGCCGGCTGGGCCCGGCACGTGTTCTACGACACCGGCGGTGGCGAGTGCCTGGCGGTGTGGGACCTCCACGACCCCGAGCACCTGCCGGCCGACTTCGACCCGTCGATCAGCCGCGGCCTCGGCCTGCCGCCGTGGACCAACCACGTGGCGTTCGACGCGCCCACCCTCGACGCGCTCGGCGCCCACCGCGACCGCTGGCTCGCGCACGGCCTGCCCGTGGTGGAGATCGACCACGGCTGGTGCACGTCGATCTACGCCGAGGACCCCAACGGCATCACCGTGGAGTTCTGCTGCACCACCGCCGAGGTGCGGGACCCCGACGCCGCGGCCCGCCTCACCGACCCGGCCCCACCGCTCGCCGCACCTCCCGAGCCGACGTTCTTCGTCCCCGAGGACGCGAGCGCGAACTGACCGTGCACCCGATGAAGCGTCCCTGAACGACGCTGGGCGTCGGCCTCGGGACGCATGGTCGCACCATGCGTCCCTGAGCGACGCCCACCCGGGCGGCGGGACCACGCCGAGCGCGCGTAGCGTCGGGGGATGGACTTCGCCCTGTCTCCCCGCGCCGCCGAGTTCCGTCAGCGACTCCTCGACTTCGTCCGCGAGGTCGTCGAGCCCGGCAGCGTCGTGTACGTGCAGCAGGTGCACGACTCCGGCGACCACCACTTCCACCCCCCGGTCATGGAGGAGATGAAGGCCGAGGCCAAGGCCCGCGGCCTGTGGAACCTCTTCCTCCCCGACGAGCACGAGGGCGCGGGGCTCACCAACCTCGAGTACGCGCCACTCTGCGAGATCATGGGCCGCCACCCGCTCACCGCCGAGGCCACGAACTGCTCGGCCCCCGACACGGGCAACATGGAGGTCCTCCACCTGTTCGGCACGCCGTTGCAGCAGGAGCAGTACCTCCGGCCGCTGCTCGACGGCGAGATCCGCTCGTGCTTCGCGATGACCGAGCCGTGGGTGGCGTCGTCCGACGCCACCAACATCTCGAGCCGCATCGTGCGCGACGGCGACCACTACGTGATCAACGCGCACAAGTGGTGGACGAGCGGCGCCGTGTCGGAGCGCTGCCGGTTCGCGATCCTCATGGGCGTCACCGACCCCGACGCCGACCCGCACCGACGCCACTCCATGATCCTCGTCCCGATGGACACACCTGGCGTCAGCGTGGAGCGGGCCCTCCCCGTCTTCGGCAAGAGCCACGGTGGTGGTCACGCCGAGACCCTGTTCACCGACGTGCGCGTGCCCGCCGAGAACCTTCTCGGCGAGGAGGGCTCGGGCTTCGCGATCGCGCAGGCCCGTCTCGGCCCCGGCCGCATCCACCACTGCATGCGGGCGATCGGCATGGCCGAGCGGGCGCTCGAGCTGATGTGCGCACGCGTGCAGATGCGCACCGCGTTCGGGAGGCCCCTCGCCGACAACGCGGTCGTGCAACACCAGGTCGCGGAGAGCCGCATCGAGATCGAGCAGGCCCGCCTGCTCACGATGAAGGCCGCGTGGCTCATGGACACCGTCGGCGTGAAGGGCGCCCGCTTCGAGATCTCCGCGATCAAGGTGGTCGCCGCCCGGCTCGCCACCACCGTCATCGACCGGGCCATCCAGGTGTTCGGCGGCGCCGGCGTGAGCGACGACTGGCCGCTGGCCGACATGTACGCGCACGCGCGCACGTTGCACTTCGTCGACGGCCCCGACGAGGTGCACCTCATGCAGATCGCCCGGCGCGAGCTGCGCGCCTACGAGGACTTTCGGGTCTGAGGGCGTCGACGTGAAGGTGCGCATCGGCTTCGGGCTCGGCACGCTGGGCGCCACGACCGACGCCGGCGCGTTCGCCGCGCTGATCGACTCGCTCGAGGACCTGCGCTTCGACTCGCTGTGGCTGTCGGAGCGCGCCACCGGACCCACCCTCGACCCGCTCGTCGCGTTGAGCGTCGCCGCCGGGCGCACGACGAAGCTCAAGCTCGGGACCTCGGTGCAGGTGCTCCCGGGCCGCAACCCCGTGCTGCTGGCGAAGGAGTGGGCGACGCTCGACGTGCTGTCGGGCGGTCGCGCCCTCCCCGCGTTCGGCCTCGGCGTGGTCGACCCGATCGAGCAGCAGGCGTTCGGCGTGGCCCGCGAGGAGCGGGCGGGCCGCTTCGACGAGGCCCTCGGCGTGATGCGTCGGTTGTGGACCGAGGACACGATCGACCACGACGGCACCTGGTTCCACTACGACGGCGTGGGCATCGGCATCCGGCCCGTGCAATCGCCGCCCGACGTGTGGCTCGGCGGCCGGTCACCCGGCGAGCTGAAGCGGGTGGGCCGCCTGTCCGACGGGTGGCTGCCGTCGTTCCAGTCGCCCGCCGAGGTGCAGGCCGGCCAGGCGATCGTGATGGAGGCGGCGGCCACGGCCGGGCGGGCGATCGATCCCGAGCACTGGGGCGCGCTCGTGGCCTACTCCCCCACCGAGATCCCGCCGCCCGTGCTCGAGGCGATCGGGAAGCGGCTGTCGGGGGTGAACGCGGCCGAGGTGGTGCCGATCGGCCACGACGCGCTCCGCCGCACGCTCGAGGCGTTCATCGCCGTCGGGTTCTCGAAGCTCGTCCCCGTGCCGTTCGGCTCGACGATCACCGACTGGGACGCCGAGCTCGCCGCCCTCGCCGACGCCACCCTCGACCTCACCACCTGATCACCCGCGAACGACGCGGTCATGGCGGGGGTCCCACTGTGGTCGTTGCGGAGACGTCACAGAGCGGAGCAACGAGCACGGTGGGATCCCCGCCCGGGACTAGCCCCCGTAGCTCATGCGGGTGTCCTCCATCACCACGGTCGGACACCCGCACTGTGCGCGTGGGCCCGAACCTCAACCCCCGTAGCTCATGCGGGTGTCCTCCATGCGCAGGACCTCGGTGTCCTCGTCCTTGAGGAACGCGCAGTCGACCACCTCGCCGATGAAGAACGTGTGGTTGCCGGCGACCACCCGCTCGCGGACCTCGCAGTCGAGGTAGGCGACCGACTGGGTCAGGATCGGTGCCCCCGTCGCCCGTTCCACGTAGGGGAAGCCGTTGAGCGTCTGCGCCTCGAGGTCGACGTCGACCGGCTTGGTGAACTTGCGGACGATCGCGCGATCGTCGCGATCGATCAGACACAGGCTGAACACCCCGCTCGCGTCGATCAGCTCGTGGGTCAGCGCGGTGGCCTCGACGCCGATGCCGATCCACTTCGGGTCGAACGAGATCTGCGTGGCCCAGTTGAGCGTCATCCCGTTGCGTCGCAGCGCGCCGTCGGTCGACCCGACGACGTAGAGACCCGACGGCATCTTCCACAGCAGCCGCCGTCGCATGCGGTCGTACTCGTCGTGCGCCTCGTCGTCGTCCGCCACCGTCGCGGGGAACGGCCCGACGGGCCCCGTACCACCCGGTTTCGCCATGACGTCAGGCTACGGGCCCGAGGTGCCGTCGACTCCCAGCTCGATCGACGTCGGCAGATCCCGATGCCGACGCATCACCCAGTAGCCGAACCCGGTGGCACCGAGACACGCGATGCCCCCGACGACCAGCCCCGCACGCGGCCCCCACGCCTCGACGATCGCACCCACGATCGGCCCGCCGATGGGGGTCGAGCCGATGAGCACGACGCTCTGCAGTGCGAGGACCCGCCCGCGCTTCTCGGCGTCGGCGGTGAGCTGGAGGTTGGCGGTGCTCGACGTGATGAAGGCGGTCATGCCGAGCCCCATGAGCAACGCGAGGGGGAAGGCCACGGGGAGGTCGGGCGCAGCCGCGAGGAGCAGCGTGGCGACCCCGAGCAGCGTGGCGGTGTGGACCGTCTGGGCCAACCGCAGCGTGGTGTGGCGGGCCATCCACAGCGCGCCGAGCACCGAGCCCACGCTCAGGACCGAGAAGAGCAGGGTGAACGCGGCGTCGGTGCCATCGAAGGTGCGGGTGACGAGGAGCGGGAACACCACCTGGAAGTTGAGGGTGAACGTGCCGATGATCGCGGTCATCGCGATCGGCAGCCACAGGTTGGGGAGGCCGCCCACGTAGCGGAAGGCATCACGGATCTGCCCCTGCGTGCGCGACACCACGGGCGCACGCCGGATCTCCGATGTGCGCATCACGAGCAACGCGACGACCGGCCCGACGTACGAGAGCGCGTCGAGCGTGAAGCACCAGGCGTAGCCGACGGTCGAGATCAGCACGCCGGCGATCACCGGGCCGAACACCCGCGAGCTGGTCATCATCGCCGAGTTGAGGCTCACCGCGTTGGCCACGTGCTCCTCGTCGACGAGCTCGACGACGAACGCCCGGCGCGCCGTCGTGTCGATCGCCACCACGAAGCCGCCCACCAGCGCCACCGCGTAGATCGCTCCGAGCGGTGGGCTCCCGGCGAAGGCGAGCACCGCGTACGCCGCCGACTGGGCGGCGGCGACCACCTGGGTGGTCAGCAGGAGCATTCGCTTGTCGAGGCGGTCGACCACCGCGCCGGCCCACAGCCCGAAGACG
>VGCA01000098.1 GCA_016870245.1 Actinomycetota bacterium
GGGTGACGACACCCTCTTCCGGGATCTCGCCCGCCTGATGGAGCGGGGCGACCGGGGCGTCGACTACGTCAACATCGACGGCGGCGAGGGCGGGACCGGCGCGGGGCCCCTCGTGTTCACCGACCACGTGGCGCTGCCCTTCAAGGTGGGCTTCTCCCGGGTGTACCGGGTGTTCGCGGAGGCCGGCCTCACCGACCGGGTGGTCTTCATCGGCGCCGGCAAGCTCGGACTCCCCGGCCAGGCGCTCCTCGCGTTCGCGCTCGGCTGCGACGGGGTCAACGTCGGCCGCGAGGCGATGCTCGCCATCGGGTGCATCCAGGCCCAGCGCTGCCACACGGACCGCTGCCCCACCGGCGTCGCCACCCAGTCGAAGCACCGCCAGCGCGGCCTCGACCCGACCGACAAGTCGGTGCGCTGCGCCAACTACCTCGTGCAGCTCCGCCGCGAGCTCCTGCGCCTGAGCCGGGCCTGCGGGGTCGTCCACCCGGGGCTGATCACGACCGAGCAGCTCGAGATCCTCGACGACCGGTTCGGCTCGCAGGTCGCCCGCGACGTGTTCGGCTACCAGACCGGGTGGGGACGCCCGTCGGAGGCCGACCGCAACGTGATCGCGGAGCTCATGGCGTGACCGGCGCGCTCGCGCCGGACGAACTGCACGCGCCGGAGGAAGCCGCGCCACGCGACGTGCCGTTCCCCCGTCCCGCGAAGCGCTACGTGGTGATCCTGCTGGCGATCACCGCGGCCGCGTTCCTCCTGCGCCTCGCGTTCTACTGGTTCGCTCGGCGGGGGTCCTGTGGCGCCGAGGTCCTCGTCGACGGCTGCCCGGGCGACGCGTGGGTGTACCACAACTCCGCCAACCTGCTGGCCGAGGGCAAGGGCTTCATCTCGCCGGCCGACTGGTACGTCAACGACGTGCGCTTCCCATCGGCCGACCACCCACCGCTGTTCTTCGGGATCCTCGCCGCGTTCTCGTTCGTCGGCCTCGACAGCTGGACGGCACACCACCTCGTCGTCGTGCTGATGGGGACAGTCACCGTCTTCGTCACGGGCATCGCCACGCGCGAGGTGTTCGGGGAGCGCGCGGGCCTGATCGCCGCCGTGCTCATCGCGTTGAACCCGAACGTGTGGATCAACGACGGCAACGTGCTCTCCGAGACCCCCGCGATCCTGTGCGCCGTCCTCGTCATGTGGGCCGGCTACCGCCTCTGGTACCGGGCGACGTACGCGCCCGCGATCCTGCTCGGCGTCGCGATCGGCGCGTCGATGCTGGTCCGACCCGAGATGGGGATCCTCGTGCTCTTCGTCGGCGCGCCGATGACCCTGCTGCGACGCGACGCCGCGTGGCGCGATCGCATCCTGCGTTTCGTGGTCGTGGGCGTCACCGCGTTCCTCGTGGTGCTGCCGTGGGTCGGCTACAACCTCACGCGCTTCAACCACCCGGTCACCCTGTCGACCGGGTTCGGCATCACGCTGTCGAACACCAACTGCGACATCACCTACTACGGCGATCGCCTCGGCTACTGGTCGCCCGACTGCATCCCCGTGATCGAGCGGACGAAGGGCTGGGACCAGTCCGACGACGAGCAGTTCCTGCGCGAGACCGCCATGGACTACATCCGGTCGCACCAGCGCCGATACCCGGTGGTGGTGGCCGCCCGGCTCGGCCGCATGTGGAACGTCTACAAGCCGTTGCAGCAGGTCGACCTCGACTACTACGAGGGCCGACCCGTGTGGGCCAACCGGCTCGCGCTGGTCGTCTTCTACCCGCTGGTGGGGCTCGCGATCTACGGCGCCGTGCTCGTCCGGCGCCGCCGGATCCCGCTGATGCCGGTGCTCGCCCCGGTGCTGGTGGTGACCATGTCGGCCGTCATCACCTTCGGCCACGCCCGCTATCGCGCCCCCGCCGAACCTGCGCTCTGCATCCTCGCCGCGATCGCCATCGCCCACCTCACGACCCGAGCTGCGTCCGGGAGCGACGCTGGGCGTCGGTCTGGGGACGCATCGTCAGACCATGCGTCCCCGAGCGACATCGGCGGGACCCGGGTCTGAGACCCGGTCACCCCGGGGGTGCCACCGGTGTCCCCCGGACATGCCCGAACCGTCGCGCGCCCTGATCCGCGAGCTCGCCCCGATCGCCGACCGGCAACACGGCGTGTTCACCCGCGCGCAGGTCGGCGCGCTCGGTGCGTCGAGCCGACTCGTCGACCGCCGGCTGGAGTCGGGCGACTGGGTGCGGGTCGACCATGGGGTCTACCGGTTCGCGACCACACCGACCACCTGGCACCAGCAGGTCATGGCTGCATGCCTCGCCGGCCCCGCGGTGGCGTCGCACCGCACCTCGGCGACGCTCGACGGCATCCCCGGCTTCGGTGCCGGGGTCGAGGTCACGGCGCTTCGCCACCGCCGCCGCAAGGCCCCCGGCGTGATCTGGCACGAGTCGTACCACCTCGAGCCCATCGACGTGGTCGAGCGGAGCGGCATCCCCACGACGACGCCCGCCCGCACGTTCGCCGACCTCGCCATCGTGCTCGACGACGCCGGGCTCGTGCACGTGTGCGACGAGTACGTCCGGCGCCGCCTCACGACGGTCGGCGAGATCCACGCCGTGCTCGAGCGGCTCGGGTCCCGGCGCCCGGGGTCCGCACGGGCGAGGCGGACCCTCGAGCTGCGCATGGCCGGAGGTGCGGCGCCCGAGAGCCCGCTGGAGTCCGAGCTCGACGCCCTGCTCCGGCGCTTCGGTCTGCCCCGGCCAGAGCGTCAGCACGCGGTCTTCGATGGTGACCGCTTCGTCGCCCGCCTCGACTTCGCCTACGTCGAGCTGCGGATCGACATCGAGGCCGACGGCACCGCGTGGCACGGCAGCGACACGGCACAGCTGGCCGACGCCCGACGCGACGAGGCCCTCGGCCGGCTGGGCTGGCTGGTGCTGCGGTTCACCACCTGGGACATCCGCTACCGCCCCGAGTGGGTGGCGACGGAGATCCACGCAGCCCGCCGGCGTCGGCTGCACCCCCTTCGATCCGTCGGTTGACGGACGCAAGGTGCGACCATGCGTCCCCAGACCGACGCCCAGCGTCGCTCAGGGACGCATCATCGGTTGTGCCATTGGGGCGGGCGCTTCTCGGCGAAGGCGGCGGGGCCTTCACGGGCGTCGTCGGAGGCGACGACCCACGCCGACACCGACGACTCGATGTCGAAGCCGGACTGCAGATCACGCCCGAGCCCCTCGAGCACCTCGGCCGCGACCGCGAGGGCGAACCGCGTCGACCCGGGATCCTCGGGCCGCACGGTCTCGATCAAACGCACCAGGGAGGCCGCGGCCTCGCGCACCCGCGCCACCTGCTCGACGTCGGCGTACAGCGCCCGCAGCGCGCTCTCCTTCGTGCCCCGCACCGACAGCGGCGCGTTGACCGCGATCCTCCCCGCGTACTCGCGCGCCGCCCCCATCAGGTCGTTTCGGGGCACCACGGCGTTGAGCAGCCCCATCTCGAGCGCCCGGGAAGCGGGCACCAGATCGGCGCACAACAGCATCTCCATCGCCAGCGCCCACGGGATCTGGCGTGGGAGCCGCACGGTCGTGCCGCCGCTGGCGATGATCCCCCGCTTGGGCTCCATCACCGCGAACGACGCCTCGGGGCAGGCGAGGCGCAGGTCGATCCCCCCGAGCATCTCCATGCCGGCCCCCACGCAGAACCCGTTCACCGCGGCCACCACCGGCTTGTACAGGGGGACCCCGCGCAGCACCGCGGCGAAGGCGTCGTCGGGGCGGCAGCCGTCGACGGCATCGGCCCCGGTCTCGGCCATCGCGCGCCGCAGCGCCTGCACCTCGGGCATGTACCGCTTCAGGTCGGCCCCGGTGAAGAAGGTGTCGCCGACGCCGGTGACGATGGCCACCCGGGCGTCGTCGTCGGCCGCGAAGCGCTCCCACGCGGCTCGCAGATCCCGGAAGTGGGCGGCGTCGGCCGAGTTCCGGGCCTCGGGCCGGTCGATCGTGATCACGACCACGTGGTCGCCGTCGGGTCGGTAGTGGATCGCCATCGTCGCCAGCCTGACAGGTCGCCGGGACCCGCCGCGGCGCCGGGCCGCTCGGCCTGACACCGTCGTCAGGTCCGTGCGAGACTCGCCGACGATGACCGACTCCCCCACCCCCCGACACACGGCCCTCGTCACCGCCCCCTTCCGCGGCGAGGGCCTCGACACGCTCCGCGGCCTGGCCGACGTGGTGCTCGACCCCTGGATCGACCACCAGCCGGTCCGCCTCCTCGACGGCGACGCGCTCGCCGCACTGGTCCAGGAGCACGACGCCGACATCCTCATCGTCGAGTCCGACTTCGTCACCGGCACCGCGCTCTACGACCTGCCCCTCGTCGCCCTGGGCGCGTGCCGCGGCGACCCCAACAACATCGACGTCCCCCAGGCGACCGCCAAGGGCATCCCGGTGCTGCGGGCCCCCGGCCGCAACGCCGACGCGGTCGCCGAGCTCGCGGTCGCCCTGATGTTCGCCGTGAACCGGGGCGTGGTGCGGGCCGACCTCGACGTGCGGGAGGGTCAGACCTACCGCGACGGCACGATCCCCTACCAGCGCTACCGGGCCTGGCAGCTCGCCGGCCGGACCGCCGGGATCGTCGGGCTCGGCGCGGTCGGGCGGGCGCTCAAGTGGCGGCTCGAGGGTCTGGGGATGACGGTCCTCGCCTTCGACCCCTACGCGCCCGACGCCACGTCGTCGCTCGACGAAGTGCTCGCCGCGTCCGACGTCGTGTCGATGCACGCGCCCGTCACCCCGGAGACCACGGGGATGATCGGCACGGAGCAGTTCGCCCGGATGAAGCAGGGCGCGTTGTTCCTCAACACCGCCCGGGCCCACCTCCACGACACCGACGCGCTCGTCGCCGCGCTGCAGTCGGGCCACCTCGGCGGGGCGGGCCTCGACCACTTCGTGGGCGAGCGCCTGCCGGTCGACCACCCGCTGATCGGGATGGGCAACGTCGTCCTCACCCCGCACATCGGCGGGGCGACCTACGACACCGAGGCGAACCACTCGAAGCAGATCGCCGACGGCCTGGCCGAGCTCCTCGCCGGCGGCCGGCCCGCCAACCTCGTCAACCCGGAGGTCCTGGACCGGTGAGCGAGCCCCGATTCCGAGACGTGCGCACCGCGAGGCGAGCGGGGCCCGAGCGGCCCGGCCCGCCGGACCAGGAGAGGAACCGATGAGCAGCAAGGAGCCGATGAGCGCACAGGAGACGAAGGAGCAGCTGCTCTGGGTCGCGCAGGAGATGCTCCGCAGCGGCCTGGTGGAGGGCACCGCGGGCAACGTCGCCGCTCGACTCCCCGACGGCAACGCGGTCCTCAGCCCGTCGTCGCTGGACTACCTCACGATGGGCCTCGACGACCTCGTGGTGTGCGATCTCGACGGCAACGTGCTCGAGGGTCATCGCAACCCGACGACGGAGAAGTCGCTGCACCTCTCGGCGCTGCGGCGCTACCCCGAGATCGGCGCGACGATGCACTGCCACGCGAAGTTCGCGACCATGTTCGCCCTGACCCGCCAGCCCATCCCGGCGGTCATCGAGGAGTTCGACGTGTACGTCGGCGGCGACGTCGAGGTGGCCGACTACAAGACGACCGGGACCGAGGAGCTCGCCGAGGAGGTGGCCTCGCGCGTCGCCAAGAAGGCGGCGGTCCTGATGGCCAACCACGGGATCTTCGCCGTGTCGAAGACGCCGAAGGAGGTGCTGCACGTGGCCCAGCTCATCGAGCGGACGGCCGAGATCGTGCACGGCGCCCGCGCGATCGGCACGGTCGTGCCGCTCCCGGACGAGGTCAACCGGCAGTTCGCCGGGTACTACCGCTACGGCCGCACGGGCTCGTTCGACTGAGTCGCCCGGGTATCCGCGCGCGCCACGCACGGTGGGCCTACGGTCCGGTGCAACCCGACCTGGAGGTTCACCGTGTTGAAGGCCATGCTCGCGCTGCTCGTCATCTTCTTCGTGGCCACGTTCCCGGCGACGTGGCTGCTGATGCTGTTCCTCGGCAACGTCGGCGTGAACGTGTCGTACTGGGGTGCCCTGCCCATGGGCATCCTCGCCTCCGCGCTCATCGGAGCGGCGGCCAGCCAGTCCGACTACTGATCACGCGCGTGTCGACGTCCCGCGGCGCGCCGACGCCGCGGGACGTCGACACCGTCAGCGCTTGCGGATCAGGGTGAGGCCGTCGCTGATCGAGAGCATCACCGTGTCGACGCGGTCGTCGGCGGCCACCATCGCGTTGAAGGCCCGGATGGCGACGGTCGACGGGTCCTGTGCCGCGGGGTCGACGACCGCACCCGACCAGAGCGTGTTGTCGACGAGGATGACGCCGTTGCGGCGCAGCCGCGGGAGCAGCGCCTCGTAGTAGGCGGCGTAGCTCTCCTTGTCGGCGTCGATGAACACGAGGTCGACGTGCTCGGCCTCGGGAAGCGTGGCGATGGTCTCGATCGCCGGCGCGATCCGCAGGTCGATCCGGTCGGCCACCCCCGCCTCCTCCCAGGCGTCGCGGGCGATCGCGGTCCACTCGTCGCTGACGTCGCAGCAGACGAGCCGCCCGCCCGGCTCCAGCCCGCGGGCGATGCAGAGCGCCGAGTACCCGGTGAACGTGCCGATCTCGACGGCCACCCGTACGCCCAGCAGCCGGGTGAGCACGGTCATGAGGGCACCCTGCTCGGGTGCGATCTGCATCCGGGCGATCCCGCCGAGGGCCTCGGTACGGACGATCAGGGCCTCCAGCACCGGGTCGGGGGGCGTCCCGTGGGCCACGAGGTAGTCGTGCAGCTCGGGGGTCAACCCGAGGGACTTGGGAGTGTCGGCCATGAGCGGCCACGCTATCGGCATGGGAACCCATCGGATCGACGTCCAGGCCACCAGCACCGCATCGCCCGAAGCGGTGTGGGCCCTGCTCGCCGACGCCACCACGTGGCCGTCGTGGAGCGACTTCGAGGAGGCGCTGATCGTGCGGCCCGACCCGTCCGGCGGCCAGGGCGTGGGCGCGCAGCGCCGGTTCCGGTTCGGCCGCACCCGCAGCCTCGAGGAGATCGTCGTCTTCGACCCACCCCGCCACGTCGCCTACCTGCTGCTCTCCGGGATGCCGCTGCGCGACTACCGCGGCGACGTCGAGCTGACCGCCATCTCTGACGGCGGCACGACCATCCACTGGCACTCCGAGTTCGTGCCGCGGATCCCGGGCACCGGGAGGCTGGTGGTCCGCAGGCTCGGGGCCTTCATCGACGATCTGGCCCGGGCCCTCGCCGCGGCCGCAGCCGCCACGACCGACCCTGCGTGAGCGCCGCCGGGTCGGTACGCTCGGCGGCCCTGAGCCCGGAGCCCCCCCCGTCCCGCACCGCCACGGTGCCGCGCGCCGCGCGCGCGCTCCACGCCGCGACCCTGGTCGTGGGCGCGGCCGTCTATGGCTGGCTCGCCCGAGGGCAGTGGTTCTCCGGCGACGAGTGGGACACCATCGCATTGCGCAAGGTCTTCGGAAGCTCGGAGAAGGGCCTGCTGGACCCGCACAACGAGCACTGGTCGACGCTTGCGGTGATCGTGTACCGGGCGCATCTCGCCCTGTTCGGCCTGCGCACCTACGTCCCGCTGATGGTCCTGTTCATCGCGGTGTGCGTGCTGACGGCGCACGTCCTCTGGCGGTTCTGCCTCCGCGTGGGCTGCGATCCGTACGTCGCCGCAGTGGCCGCGCTCGGCTTCTTGCTCTTCGGACCAGCGGGGGTCGAGACGGCGTTCGCCTGGAACCTCACCTTCGTGGGCGCGCTCACCTGTGGGTTCGCCATCCTGGTGCTCGTCGACGATCGCGGCCCGATGACCGCCCGCGACCGCTGGGTCACCTGGGGTCTCGGCATCCTGGGCGTGCTCTGCTCGGGCGTGGCGCTGACGATGCTGGTGGTGGTCGGTGCCTGCCTGCTGTGGAGCCGGGGCTGGCGGGTGGCGGTCGAATCGCTGGTGGTCCCCATCGGCGTCTACGGGATCTGGACCCTGGGGTGGGGCCGAAGCGGCAACTCGCTGCTCTCACCGAACGGGATCCAGCAGGTGCCCGACTTCATCGCCACGGGTTTCACCTACGCGTTCGACGAGACCACCCACCTCGCGTACACGGGCGTCGTCGTGCTCGGCGCACTGGCCGTCTACGTGGTGGCAACGGCCCGGTCGTGGACGGGTACCCGGGCGTGGGCCCTGTGCAGCGCGCTCGGCGCCGTGTTCTTCTACGCGATCGTCGGGATCCGCCGCGACTCGCCGTTTCTGCCGGGTCCCACCACGGGCCGGTACATGTGGATGGCCTTCACCCTGCTCCTGCCGCTGATCGGCCTGGCCGCGACCTCACTCGTTCGGCGGTGGCGGGCCGCGGCGTCCGTCGCGGGCGCCGTCGCGGTCGTGCTGCTCGCCGTGCAGGTCGGCGACCTGGTCGGCGATGCCGACGACGCGCGCGCCGTCAAGGCGATGGAGCGACGGCGCGTGGTCGCGGGTGCGGAGCTCGTGGCCCGGGGCCTCCCGGTGGTCAACGACTCGGTGCTCGGCACCTCGGTGTTCGAGGACTCGGCAACCATCCCGCTCCTCGCCCAGCTCGCCCGCGACGGCGACCTCCCCGATGCCACGCTCACCAAGGAAGACCGGCTCGGCGCCCGGGCCGACCTCCAGGTCTCGCTCGACCACTGGCCCGCCAACACCACCGACCCCCCGGCCCGCGTGACGGGCCTGTTCGAGGCGGTGGCAACTCCCGGCCCCGAGGGCTGCATCGTGGTGGCGGCGACCGGCCCCGGCGCCCATGTCCGCTTCCAGGGCGACCCCGCGGCCACCACCGCGGCCCGCGTCGACAGCACCTTCCCCAACGCGCTCTCGGTGGCAGTCGTGCGCAACGGCACGACCGGCCCGCTGCGCCCCATCCTCCCGTTCGTCCGCCGCCCCTACCGGCTCCGCCTCGCCGCCGAGGCCCAGGACGTGCTGCTCGTCACCAACGGGGCGCCGACCACCCTGTGCAACGTGACGGCCGACCCGGCGATCTACGCCGGCTGAGCCGTGCCTCCGACCGACCGGACCGAATCCTCGCCATCAGACTCGCTCGAAGCGCACCACGCAGTTCCAGGCCAGGACCTCACGGGCGCCGGGGACCTTCATGATCGGCGCGGCCCACGGGTAGTAGCGGGGCTCGGTGCGCCGCACGACGAGGTCGGGGTGTGCCTCGAACATGCGGAGCGCGTCGCCGATGTGGGTCACGTAGAGGTTCTCGCCCACCCGGTGCTTGTGATCGGTGCCGTGGCGCTTCTCGTAGAGGCGCACGCCCCGCTCGGGTCCGAGGAGGTGGTACGGACTCATCTCGTGGCCGCCCCACGGTGAGTACCAGTTGGTGAAGGACAGGTACCCCCAGCCGCCCGGCCTCAGCACGCGGGCCATCTCGTCGACCACCGTTGCCGGGCGGGGCGTGTGCTCGAGCATGTTGGAGCAGAACACCGCGTCGAGCGCGCCGGTCGCGATGGGCAGGCGCTCGGCGTCGCCGACGACCGCGTCGGCGGGCGGCTCGCCGGCGAGGCGCAGCTCGGCGGGGTCGTACTCGAGCGGCAGCACGACCGCGCCGGCGGCCCGGAACGCCTCGGTGTAGTAGCCGGGCCCGCAGCCGACGTCGGCCATGCGCTTCCCGGCCAACGAGCCGTACCGCCGCTCGAAGCCGGCCACCGCGTCGGCGGCGAGGCGCCGGTAGAACGCGCCCGGATCGGAGCGCTCGTTGCGGAACAGCTTCCACAGCTCGGCGGTGCGCGTCACGTGCGCGCGCACGCCCCCGCCCACACCGCGTTCCGCCGTCACCGCCACGGGCCCACGGTACCGATCATCGTCACCGGCCGACGCCCTTGGCGCGCGCGAGCACACGATCGATGACGACCTCCATCTCGTCGAGCGCGCGTGGCCAGGTGAACGTCGCGGCCCGGGCGCGCGCGGCGTCGGACATGCGAGTGCGCAGCGCGTGGTCGGTGCCGATCGTGGCCCAGGCCTCGGCGAAGGCGGCCTCGTCGGCGGCGAGGACGCCGGTGACCCCCGGGTCGACCGAGTCGCGCACCCCTTCGACGTCGAAGCCCACGGTGGGGACCCCCGCGGCGGCCGCCTCCATCACCACGGTGCCCCAGCCCTCGTGATGGGCCGGGTGCACCAGCACCCATGCCGCGCCGAGCTCCTGGGCCTTGCGCTCCTCGGTCACGTAGCCGGTGAACTCCACGCCCTCGCCCCCCAGCGCACGGAGCCGCTCGAGCTCGGGACCGTCGCCGGCGATCACGAGGGTGCCGCCGGTGCGGGCCCGCACCGGCGGCCAGTGCCGCAGCGCGAGGTCGACCCGCTTGTGGGGCACGAGCCGGCCGAGCACGAGGAAGCGGGGATCGGGGGAGCGCTCCCCGAGCGGGGCCAGCGGAGCGGCACCCATCTCGATGGTCGCGATGGACCCGGCGGGCACCCCGATGCCCTCGAGCGCCGCCGCCGTCGAGCGGGACACGGCGACGTACTCGGACCGGCGGTACACGCGGGGCATGACCCGCGACTCGAGCAGCCGGCCGGCGGCGGCGATCGGCGCGGGGAACTGCATCGCCCACTGCTCGGTGTGCACGTGGTGCACGAGGCACACCACCGGGGCCCGTTGCCACAGCGGGGCCCAGTACGGCACGCCGTTCTCGACATCGATCACGATGTCGGCCGTGCGCACCCGCTTCCGGTACACGAAGGGCGCGCGCAGGTACTGGTCGTAGGTTCCGCCCAACGGCCAGACCGGGTACTCGTGGCGCATCGTCGGACTGCCGGCGAGGACGGTGACGTCGTAGCCGCGCTCCACCAGACCCGCCGCCAGGCGGTCGACCACGAACTCGGATCCACCGGCCTGGGGGTGCGCGAGGTCGCGCCACGCCAGGAACGCGACACGCGGGCGACGCCCGAGCCGGGCCGACCAGTCGCCGCAGCGCGCGCTCGGGACCCCGGCCTCCGCGGTCACGCTCCGGCC
>VGCA01000099.1 GCA_016870245.1 Actinomycetota bacterium
GGCCTGGTCGACGGCGACGACGACGTCGCGATCGAGAAGGCCACCGAGGTGCTCCAGACCTTCTCCGCCCGCTACGAGGATCACTGGAGCGCGGTCATGGGGGCGAAGCTCGGTCTCGGCGACCCGCCGGCCGACGGCGGCGACGCGCTGGTCGCCGACCTGCTGACGCTCATGCAGGCCGACCGGGCCGACTGGACCGGATGCTTCCGCGCCCTGTCGACCGCGGTGCGGGGCGACCCCGGCCCGGCCCGGGCGTACTTCACCGACCCGGCCGGCTTCGACGCCTGGGTCGAGCGGTGGGATGCGGCCCGCGCGCGCGACCACCGTGATCCTGCGGCCGTGGCCGACGCGATGGATCGGGTGAACCCGGTCTACGTGCCGCGCAACCACCGGGTGGAGGCCGCCCTCACCGCGGCGACCGCCGGCGACCTCGGCCCGGTGGAGGAGCTGGTGGCCGTGGTGTCCGACCCGTTCACCGAGCGGCCCGGGCTCGACGCCTACGCGGCGCCGGCCCCCGACGACTTCGGACGCTACGTCACCTTCTGCGGAACCTGACCTTCCGGCGGCTCCGCCGCACCGCGTCGCGGTGGTTCCGCCGGGGCGACCCCGTCGGCCCGCTGGTACGATCCCGGGTCCACTCGGGCGAGTGGCGGAATGGCAGACGCGCTGGCTTCAGGTGCCAGTGAGGGCAACCTCGTGGGGGTTCAAGTCCCCCCTCGCCCACCACCGCGGTGCGGGCCCCCGGCCCGGGGCCGCAGCCCGCTCCCGCCTCACTCCCCCGCCTCACGGAGGACCACCCGGTGGCGCTCGGTCCCAACGATCCCTGCTGGTGCTTCAGCGGGCAGAAGTACAAGCGCTGCCATCGGGGCCGGGAGGCGCCCGTCGTCGCCGGCACGCTGAGCCCGATGCGGACCGTGCCCGAGTCGATCGAGCGGCCCGACTACGCGCTGACCGGCCAGCCCGCTCCCGTGCGGGCCGTCGCCCTGCACGACGCCGACGGCATCGCCCGCATGCGCCGGGCCTGCGCCATCGCCGCTGACCTCCTCACCCTGGTGGGCGAGGCGGTCGCACCCGGCGTGACCACCGACGAGCTCGACGCGATCGCCCACGAGGAGTGCGTGCGCCTCGGCGTGTACCCGAGCCCGCTGAACTACCGCGGCTTCCCGAAGTCGATCTGCACGTCGGTCAACGAGGTCATCTGCCACGGCATCCCCGACGACCGCCCCCTCGCCGACGGCGATCTCGTGAACCTCGACGTCACCGTCTACGTCGACGGCGTGCACGGCGACACCAACGCCACGTTCCTGGTGGGCGATGTCGACGCCGGCTCCCGCCGTCTGGTCGAGGTCACTCGCGAGTGCCTGGCGCGTGGCATCGCCGCGGTGGCGCCGGGGCGCGAGGTGTCGGTCATCGGCGAGGCCATCGAGGCCCACGCCCACGAGCACGGCTACTCGGTCGTACGCACCTTCGCCGGTCACGGCATCGGCCACCAGTTCCACTGCGAGCCGACCGTGCCGCACTACCACGACCGCCGGGCCCGCATGGAGATGTTGCCGGGCATGACGTTCACGATCGAGCCGATGATCGCCATGGGCGTCGGGCGCGAGCGCATCTGGTCCGACGGGTGGACCGCGGTCACCGCCGACGGGCTACGCACCGCGCAGTTCGAGCACACGATCCTCGTCACGGAGTCGGGCTCGGAGATCCTGACGCTCCCCGAGGGCGAGACCGCCGCATGGGGACCCGCGCCGCCGGCCGCGACCGGCGCCGCCGAGCCGAGGAGCACGTGATGGGTGTCGAGGAGAACAAGGCGGTCGTCGAGCGGTACTTCGACGCGTTGGCCCGGCGCGACTGGGACATGATGACGTCGTTGCTCACCGACGACGTCCACTACACCGACGTCGGGTCGCCCGGCGCGGGTGGCACCGGCCCCGACGGCGTGATGCGGCGCCTGCGTCTCGGCATCGAGCCGCTCGAGGGCTACGAGCACCTGCCCGGGACCAACGTGGTGGCCGAGGGCGACCTCGTGATGACCGAGCACACCGAGCGCTGGATCTTCCACACCGGCGAGGTGATCGACCACTCCTTCGTGTCGGTCACCCAGCTGCGCGACGGCAAGATCTGCCGTTGGCACGACTACTCCAACCTGGCCAACATCATCGACAACGCGCCGCAGTGGTGGTTCGAGCACATCATGCAGGGCGCGGCCGACGTCTGAGGCACGAAGGATGCTGCCGAACTTCCTCGTCATCGGAGCCATGAAGGCGGGCACGACGACGCTCTACTACCAGCTCGCAGAGCACCCCGACGTCTACATGAGCCCCCAAAAAGAACCGAGGTTCCTCGTGCGCGCGGCGGACACGCCGGCGAACGACCGCAAGACGCACCTCACGTTCACGTGGGCGGACTACACGCGGCTCTTCGACGGGGTGGCCGATGAGCGGGCGGTTGGCGAGGCCTCCACCGCGTACCTTGTCCAGCCGCGCGCGCCGGGGAACATCCGCACCCATATCCCCGACTGTCGTCTCGTCGCTGTCCTCCGCGATCCTGCGGACCGAGCGTTCTCTGCGTACCGCATGAGGCTCCGCGAAGGGAAGGAGCAGCGGACGTTCATGCAGGCGATCGACGATTGGGTGAGGGGCGACAAGAGCGACCGCTTCCCGATCCTGGCCGCGAGCTTCTACGGGGAGCAGCTCACGCGGTACCGCGACCTCTTTCCGGACGAGCAGATCCAGGTGCACCTCTACGAGGACCTCGTAGCCGACCCGTTGAGCGTCGTGCAGTCCGTCTACGAGTTCATCGGCGTGGATCCCACCTTCGTCCCCAACCTGACCGCACGCAACGTGGGCGTCGATCAGAAGGTGACGTCGGCGACGGTGCGCCGCGTGCAGGGCGCACCCGGGCTGAGCGTGGTGCGCCGCATCGTCCCCCCGTCGGTGCGCGCCGGGCTGCGGTCGCGTTCGCCCGGTAGCCCGCCGGAGGATCCGGGTCGACCACCCCGTCGACCCGGCGCGCTACCTCGATCCCGACGCCGTGAACTGCTCGCGGGCGGCGGCGTAGTCGGGTTTGCCGACCGTTGTGCGGGGCACCTGACGCACGACGACCACCTCGCGGGGGATCTTGTACCCGGCGAGCGACTCCCGGGCCTCGGCGAGGACCGCTGCCACGTCGAGCGGTCCAGAGCCGGAGGCCGAGACCACCGCGGCGACCCGCTCGCCGAAGCGCTCGTCGGGCACGCCGAAGACCAGCGCGTCCTCCACGGCCGGATGGGTCTTCAGGACCTCCTCGACCTCCTCGGGGAAGACCTTCTCGCCGGCCGTGTTGATGCACGACGAGCCGCGGCCCATGAACACCAGGGTTCCGTCGGTCTCGAGGGTCGCGTGGTCGCCGGGGATCGTGTACCGCACCCCGTCGATCACCCGGAACGTCGCCGCGGTCTTGGCCGAGTCGTTGTGGTAGCCCTCGGCGCCGCCGGGCACCGCGACCAGGCCCACCTCCCCCGAGCCGGGCGCGATGCGCCGCCCGCCCTCCGACACCACGATGACGCCGGGCGCGGCAAGGAAGCGCGCGGTGTCGACCGGCGTCGCCGCGGTCGCGATCGACATGCCCATCGTCGCTTCGCTCGCACCGATGATGTCGAGGATCAGGAGCTGGGGCATGAACTCGAACAGGCCGGCCTTCGCCTCGGCCGAGAACATCGCGCCCGACGACGCGATCGACCGCACGTGGGAGAGGTCGCGTGACGGGTCGGCGCGGAGCGCGGCCAGCATCGGCCGGGCGAACGCGTCGCCCACGATGGTGATGTCGGTGACCCGTTCGGCGACGACGGTGTCCCAGAGCCGGAGCGCGTCGAACGATCGCCCCCGGGTGAACACGACCGTCCCGCCGACCGAGAGCGCGGGCACGGCTCCGACCGCCAGGCCCGTGTTGTGGATCATCGGCGGTGCGGGCAAGGCGATCATGGGCGTGCCGGCGTCGGCGCGGCGGCGGGCCAGCGCCGGCGCGCCGTCGACCGTGATCGGCGGCTCCCCGAGGAGCGGCGGGACGGTCTGCAGCAGGTACTCCAGCGGCGGCCCGACCTTGGTCACCACGCCCTTGGGCATCCCGGTGGTGCCGCCCGTGTAGATCATCGTCACGTCGTCGGGGCTGCGCGCCGCCCGGGGCGCGGGGGCCGCGGCGGCGAGCGCGTCCTCGTAGCGCACCCGGTCGGCGGGTACCGGGGCGCCGTCGTCGACCGCGACCAGGAGGGGCCGGCGGGCCGCGAGCCCGAGCGCCGCAGCGACGACCGGGTCGAGGCTCCCGTGGTACACGAGTGCCGCGGCATCGGCGTCGTCGAGCAGGTACGCGACCTCGGGCCCGGTGTACCGGTAGTTCACGTTGCACGGCACCGCCCGCAGCTTCAGCGCGGCGAAGTACCCCTCCATGAACTCCGGGCAGTTGTGGAGCATCAGCCCGACCCGGTCGCCGGCGCGCACGCCGCCGTCGTGCAGCACCCGGGCCAGCCGGGCCGCTCGGTCGTCGAAGTCGCGCCACGAGCACCGCACCGCGCCCTGGACGAGCGCGGTCTGCTCGGGAACTGTGTCGGCGATCGCCTCCCACAGGGTCGCCGGGTGGAGTTCCATGGTCCCAGTCTCGCCGATGGGTCAGCGGCCCTCGAAGTTCGGCGGGCGCTTCTCGAAGAAGGCCATGAAGGCCTCCTGCATGTCGGACGTGCCGATGTTGACGTTCTGCGCGAGCGTCTCCACCTCGAGCGCCTGGAGCAACGACGACGAGCCGCCGTTGTCGATCTGGCGCTTCGTCATCGACAGCGCGATGGGCGGGCCGCCGGCGATGGTCGCGGCCACCTCGTCGACGCGGGCGTCGAGCTCGTCGGCGGGCACCACCTCGTTGATCAACCGGTAGTGCTCGTAGGCGCGCGTCGCCGGGATCATCTCCGCGGTGAGCGCGATCTGCTTGGCCAGGTGCACGCCCACCCGCTGGCGCAGCAGCCACGAGGTGCCGAAGTCGAGGCTGAGGCCGCGCTTGGCGAAGATGGCCGAGAAGCGCGCCCGGTCCGACGCCCACACCATGTCGGCGCACAGCGCGAGGCCGAGCCCCGCACCCACGCACACCCCGTCGACCTTGGCGATGACCGGCACCACGCAGTTGTGGATCTGGAGCATGGCGTCACCCAGCACCCGCATGCCGGCGAGCTGGTTGGTGGTCGGCGCGCCTTCACCGTCGCCGGTGCCGCCGGCCGCGCTGCTCAGGTCGGCGCCGGCGCAGAAATCGCCGTTGGCGCCGGTGAGGATCGCGACCCGCGCCCCCGAGTAGCCGATGTGCCGGAAGATCTCCCCGAGGTGCACCCACATGTCGCCGGTGCAGCCGTTGCGGCTCGCCGGGTTGTCGAGGGTGACGGTGACGACGTGGCCGCGTTCGGTGACGTGGACGTGCTCGTGGGCGAGGTCCTGTAGCGACACGGACGGCTCCTCTCGGCGGTGCGGACGGGTCGGGGGGCGGCGGGCGGACGCGATCAGACCACGGCGGCGGCATCGGCCGCACGCCGCCGGGGTGCAGGGAGCCCGGGTCCGGTGGCGGGCGGGTCGAGCGATCCATACGATTCGACGACCGTTGCCCCGGAGGAGATGCTCGGTGGACCTCGACTTCCCGCCGATCGACGCCGACAACCACTACTACGAGCCGGTCGACGCGTGCACCCGTCACCTGCCGAAGGAGTTCGCCCGTCGGGGTGTGCGGGTGGTGCAGGACGGGAAGCGCACGCTCGTCCTCCACGCCGACAAGGTCTCGTACTTCATCCCGAACCCCACCTTCGACCCGATCATCGTGGCGGGCTGCCTCGACCCGATGTTCCGGGGCCAGGTGCCCGACGGGGTGAACCCCCGGGACCTCACCCAGGTGGAGCCGCTGAAGTCGGAGTACCGCGACCGCGACGCACGGCTCGCGGTCATGGACGAACAGGGCCTCGACGCCGTCTGGATGTTCCCCACGCTCGCTTGCGGCGTGGAGCAGGGGCTCCGCCACGACGTCGAGGCGACGATGGTGCAGCTGCACGCGTTCAACCGGTGGCTCGACGACGACTGGGGCTTCGACCACGACGGCCGGATCATCGGGGTACCGATGCTGTCACTCGCCGACCCCGCGGCCGCAGTCGCGGAGGTCGAGTGGCTCGTGGGGCGCGGCGCTCGCGTGGTGCACCTGCGGCCCGCGCCCGTGCCGGGTGGACCCGACGGCCGGGGCCGCTCGTTCGGTGATCCCGCGTTCGACGTCGTGTGGGCGGCGCTCGTGGAGGCCGACCTGCCGGTGGCCTTCCACCTGGGGGACAGCGGCTACAACCACGTCGCCGCGATGTGGGGAGGCCGCGACTTCTTCGAGCCGTTCACGCCGCCCGACCCGCTGGAGCGGCTGCTGGTGTCGGACCGGGCGATCCACGACACGATCGGGTCCCTGGTCTGCCACGGCGTATTCACGCGCTTCCCCGACCTTCGGGTCGCGAGCGTGGAGAACGGCTCCGACTGGGTGCACGCGCTGACGAAGCGGCTCAAGAAGCTCGCCAACCAGCTGCCGAAGTCGTTCGCCGAGGATCCGGCCGACCAGATCCGCCGCAACGTGTGGGTGGCGCCGTACTTCGAGGAGGACGTGCGGAAGCTCGCCGACACGATCGGCGTCGATCGCGTGCTGTTCGGCTCCGACTGGCCGCACGGCGAGGGACTGGCCGAGCCGGTCGACTTCGTAAAGGAGCTGCACGCGTTCGACGGGCCCGAACAGCGCCGGATCATGCGCGACAACGCACACGACTTCCTCCGTCCGTCGTGAGCGCGACGTTCCGAGCCTTCGGCGCGCTGATGCCGCCAGGCGGGCTCGACCTCCCGAAGGAGCCGAGCGCCGACGAGGGCGTCCCGTTCCGCGACGTCCTCCGCAATGCAGGAGTGCAGCCGTGACCACTGTCCCGCGCGCCCACGACATGCTCACCAACGTCGACATGGGCGAGATGAAGCCACCCGAGTGGATGATCCGGGTGAAGGAGGACACCTTCAAGGGCGGCGCCTCCTTCCTCGCGAACCGCGAGCTCGACGAGGTGCTCGAGGAGATGGACACGCTCGGCGTGGAGCGGGCCGTGCTCATCGCCCGCATGCCCGACGTCTCCGCCCGCACCCGGAAGTTCGTGGAGGAGCGGCCCGACCGGTTCAGCCTGGGGCTCGGTGGGTTCGACTTCATGCGCCCGATGCCGTCGATCCGCACCCTGCAGTCGATGGCCGCTGACTTCCCCGTCTCGTACACGATCTCGGGCCCGAGCTTCTGGGGTGACGGCATGTACCCGCCCGACCACGCGGTGTACTTCCCCCTCTACACGAAGGCGTGCGAGCTCGAGCTGCCGGTGTGCCTCAACACCGGCATCCCCGGTCCGCCGCTGCCGGCCGAGGCCCAGAACCCGATCCACCTCGACCGCGTGTGCATCCGCTTCCCCGAGCTGAAGCTGTGCATGGTGCACGGCGCCGACCCGTGGTGGGACCTCGCCATCCGGCTGATGATCAAGTACCGCAACCTGCGGTTGATGACCTCCGCGTGGGCGCCCAAGCGGCTGCCGGAGTCGGTGCTGCACTACCTGCGCACGCGCGGGAAGAACCGGATCATCTTCGCTTCCGACTCGCCGGTGCTCTCGCAGACCCGCTGCATCACCGAGGCGACCGAGCTCGATCTCGAGCCCGACGTGCTCGACGCGTACCTCTACGGCAACGCGCAGGAGTTCTTCTTCGGCGGCAGCGCCGAGGACCGCAAGGCCGCGCCGTGAGCGACGACGGGCTGGCGCCGATCGGTGAGCGGATCGTCTTCGAGAACGCGCACGTGCGGGTGTGGGAGAACGTCGTGGAGCCCGGTGGAGAGTCGCCCGTGCACCGGCACGACCACGACTACCTCGTGATCGACCTCGAGGGCGACCGGCTGGTTCACAACCCGATCGAGGGCGGCGAGTTCCCCCGGATGGAGTACGAGGTCGTGCCGGGCGCGGTCATCCCGCTCAACGGCGGGGTGACCGAGACCGCGATCAACGTCGGTGCGACCCGCTACCGCGGCCTCCTCGTCGAGTTCCTCGACAACCCGCGGTAGCTGACGGGCGGGCGCGGCGCGAAGGGGGTTCGCGCCGTGCGATATTGAGGGCATGACGACGGACACCCACCGCTCGATCGACCTGCTCGACGGCCGCTGGTACGCGACCCAGCCGTACGACGACTGGACCTGGATGCGCGAGCACGCGCCCGCCTACTGGGACCCGGTCAACGAGGTGTGGGCGTTCACCCGCTACGACGACGTGCTCGCGATCGAGAAGGACCCGAAGACCTTCTCGAGCTACCGGGCGCCCCGCCCCCACGGCGACCACCTGCCGATGATCATCTCGATGGACGGGCGCGAGCACACGATGCGCCGCAAGCTCGTGAGCAAGGGGTTCACCCCTCGGCGGGTGCGCGACCACGAGGACACCGTCCGCCGCATCTGCACCGAGATCATCGACCGCGTCGCGCCACGGGGCGAGTGCGACTTCGTGTGGGACATCGCCGCACCGCTGCCGCTGCTGCTGATCGCCGACATGCTCGGCTTCCCGCCCGAGTCTTACGACGACTTGCTCCATTGGTCCGACGACCTCATCCGCGGCACCACCATCAACGACCCCGACGCAGCGATGACGGCGGCGATGGCCGGGATGGCGTTCCGCGAGTTCCAGCTCGGGGTGATCGCCGACCGACGCGCGAAGCCGCCCCAGGACGATCTCGTCAGCATCCTCTGCTACGCGGAGATCGACGGCGAGCGCCTCGGCGACGAGGACATCATCCAGGAGAGCCTGCTCATCCTCATCGGGGGCGACGAGACCAGCCGCCACGTAATGACCGACGGAATGCTCGCCCTGCTCGCGCACGCCGATCAGATGGCGATCCTGCGCGACGACCCGACGAAGCTCGAGGTCGGCGTGGAGGAGCTGCTGCGCTGGGTGACGCCGATCAAGAACATGAGCCGCACCGTCACCCGCGAGGTCACGCTCCACGGTGAGACGCTGCGTGAGGGCGATCAGCTGATCCTCTTGTACCCGGCCGCCAACCGCGATCCCCGGGTGTTCGAGCACCCCGAGACGTTCGACGTGCAGCGCAACCCCAACCCGCACCTGGCGTTCGGGTTCGGGCCCCACTTCTGCATGGGGGCGTCGCTCGCCCGGATGGAGCTGCGGGTGATGTTCGGCGAGCTGCTCCGGCGCCTGCCCGATCTCCACCTCGCGGGCGACCCGCTGCCTCGGCGGGCGTCGAACTTCATCTCCGGGCCGGAGGCCATGCCGGTCGCGTTCACGCCGACGGCGTAGACGCGCGGCGGTCCCGGGAGCCGTTCTGCGGGTGACCCACCCTCGTGGCGCAGTCTCCCGTCTGACGTCCGACGAGAGGCCACGCCAGGACTTCAGTGGAAGCGGTCGCGGAGGTCGTTCTTCAGGATCTTGCCCATGGAGTTGCGGGGGATCGTGTCGACGACCTCCAGCCGCTCGGGGATCTTGAACGGGGTCATGGCCTCGTCCCTGCAGTGGGTGACCACGTCGTCGAGCGTCAGCGTCGCGCCGGGGGCGAGCACCACCACTGCGCACACCCGCTCGACGGTCCGCAGGTCGGGGACGCCGATCACCGCGACGTCGGCCACCCCCGGGCAGCGCATCATCACGTCCTCCACCTCGAGCGCGGAGACGTTCTCGGCGTTGCGGATGATCACGTCCTTGAGGCGCCCGGTCACCCGCACTCGTCCGTCGGCGTCGACGGTCCCGAGGTCGCCGGTGCGCAGCCAGCCGTCGGCGTCGAACGCCCCGGCATCGAGCGCGGGGTCGACGTAGCCGGCGAAGCACTGCGGGCCCTTCAGGCGCAGCTCGCCCTCCTGACCCGGCGGCATCTCCTGCTCGTCGGCGCCGACCGCCCGCACCCGGATCCCCTCACCCGGGAAGCCCACGGTGGTGTCGAGCACCTCGACCGGGTCGTCGGGCCGGGGCGAGGTGATGATCGGGAACTCGGTGAGCCCCCACGAGTTGCAGATGCCCCGGATGCCGAGGGTCTCGCGCACCGCTCGGTTGACCTCGGGCGGCAGCGGCGCGCCGCCGGCAACGCCGGTGCGCAGCGCGGGGAACAGGGGCTCGTCGCCGTGGCGCCGCTGCGCGTCCGTGTACGCCAGGAAGAACGGCACCGCGCTGCCGAGGATCGTCGGCTGGTGCGCGGCCATCCGCTCGGGTGTGGTGGCCGGGTCCCAGGTGTCGAACAGCACGATGCACATACCGCTCATGAGCGCGGCGGTGAGCATGCCCACGCCGCCGATGTGGGCCATGGGGATGGCCATCGGGAAGACGTCGTCGGGGTTCATCCCCATGCCGCGCATCACCGAGTTGGCCGTGGCCATCACCGAGAAGTCGGTGTGCCGGATGCCCTTGGGGTCGGCGGTGGTGCCCGACGAGTAGTACACCCAGCGCTCACCGTCCCCGTCCGGCGCCGGAGGGAGGGCGGCCGGGTCGCCGGCCTGCAGCCGCATCGCGCCGCCCGCCGTCGACGGGTCGGTGGCGTGGTCGGCGATGACCACCCTGAGGCCACGGGTCGCGGCGATCTCCCGGGCCATCGCGCCGTGGTCGAAGCCCCGCCACTCCTCGGGGACGATCAGCACCTCGCTGCCGAGCTGGTCGACGATGAACGCCACGTCGTGGCCCCGCAGCACCGGGACGATCGGGTTCTGCACCGCGCCGAGACGGGCGAGGGCACAGGTGACGACGAGCGACTCGAGCGTGGTGGGGACCTGC
>VGCA01000100.1 GCA_016870245.1 Actinomycetota bacterium
ACCCCGTACCACCGCCGGTGGCTGGAGGCCGCCCGCCGCCCGGTCCTCGCGCCGCCCGATGCGGTGCGCGTCCCCGACGTGGTGGCCGACGCCCCGCTCCCCCGACTCGCCGACCTGGTCGCGGGCGCTCCCTCCCCTGAGGTGGTGGCCGGCGGGGAGTCCGCGGCCCGGGCCGCGCTCGACGCCTGGGTGAAGGCCCGCCTGGCCGAGTACGGCGACCGCCACGACGATCTCCCCGGCGACGCGACCTCACGGGTGAGCGCGGCGCTGCGCTTCGGCTGCGTGTCGCCGGCCGAGCTCGAGCAGGAGCTGACCGGACGGCCCGGCGCGGAGCCGTTCGTCCGCCAGCTGTGCTGGCGCGACTTCTACGCGCAGGCCCTGCTCGCCCGTCCCGACGCCGCGTGGGGCGACTACCGGCGCCGCGGCGACGCGTGGCACGACGATCCCGAGCGCTTCGCCGCGTGGGCGGAGGGTCGCACCGGATACCCGGTCGTCGACGCGGCGATGCGGCAGCTGCGGAGGGAGGGGTTCGTGCACAACCGGGCCCGCATGGTCGCGGCGTCGTTCCTCACCAAGGACCTCTACCTCGACTGGCGCCTCGGCGCCCGCGAGTTCCTCGACTGGCTCGTCGACGGCGAGATCGCCAACAACAACCTCAACTGGCAGTGGACGGCGGGCACCGGTGCCGACACCAACCCCCACCGGATCTTCAACCCGACCGTGCAGGCCCGGCGCTTCGACCCCGACGGCGACTACGTGCGCCGCTACGTCCCCGAGCTGCGGGCGGTGCCCGGCAAGGCGGTGCACGAGCCGTGGAAGCTGCCCGCGGCCGTCCGGGAGGCGCTCGACTACCCGCCCCCGATCGTCGACCACCACGAGGCCATCGCCGAGTACAAGGACCGGTCGCGGCTCTCGGGTCAGCGCCAGGCGCGGTCGACGACCCACCGCGCGCTGTCGTAGGCCCGGCGCGCAGCCTCTGCCACCGGAAGGGCGTAGTGCTCGGTCGACATCACCTCGACCGAGAGCGGCGCCTCCACGCCGGCGTCCCGCAGGAGGAGCAGCAGGCCGACGAGATCGAAGGAGCCGTCGCCCGGGTACCGCCGCCGGAGGACGGTGTCGTCCTCGAGTGACCCGACGACCTCGGCGTCGGCGTCATCGAGCTGCACCACGAAGATCCGGTCGGCGATGCCGCGCAGCACCTCCGCACTGGAGCGGCCACGGAACCAGTGCCAGGCGTCGAGGTTGATCCCGGCGTTGCGCCGCTCCGACGCGTGCACGATGGCGGACGCCGTCAGGATGTCGGGGATGCCCGACCAGGGGACGAACTCGATCGCCACGAGGAGGCCGTGGTCGGCCGCCCGATCGCACAGCGCGGCGAACCGCTCGACCACCTCGTCGAACGGCGGCATCTCCTCGGACGCCACCATCTCCCCCACCGACACCACCCGTGGTCCGAACGCGTCGGCGACCGCCCACACGGTGTCCTCGAGGTACCGGGCGACGGCCTGGCGCTCGGGCTGGTCGGGTCCGGCCGACCAGTCGAGCACGAACTCGACCTCGGCCACTGCGATCCCGTGGTCGGCGAGCACCCTCGCCATCTCGGCTTCGGACGTGCCGGTCGCGACGGCTTGGACGTGGTCGATCCCGAGGAGTCCGATGCCGGTGAACCCCGCGTCGGCCGCGGCCGCGACCCGCTCGGCGAACCCGAACCGCGCCGGCTCGCGCCCCGGAGCCCCCGTCAGCGTGAAGTGGCTGCACACCAGGTCGCCGTTCACCGCAGTCCGCTCACCTGCCGTCGCTCACGGACGCATGGTCGCACCATGCGTCCCTCGACCGACACTCAGCGTCGCCGCGGGACGCATCATGCTTCGGCGATCGTGGCGACGAAGCGCTCGAGCTGGCGGAGGTTGCGGCACTCGAACACGCCGTCGCAGTACTTCGCGTACTCGGAGATGATCGAGTCGCCGGTGTCCCAGTATCCCCGCGGCTCGGGATTGAGCCAGTACACGTGACGGGCCCGCTTCTGGAGCGACTGGAGCACCCAGTTGTGCGACGCGTGGTAGTTGTTGCGGGCGTCGCCGAGGAAGATCACCGACGTCTTCTGCGTGACCTCGAGCTCGTGGCGGTCGTGGAACACGCTGAACGCGTGGCCGTAGTCGGAGTGCCCGTCCACCCACACCACATCGGCCTCGGTGTTGACCTTGTGCACGGCCTCGGTGATGTCGTCGGTGCCCTCGAAGAACTTCGTGACCTCGTCGATGCCGTCGATGAACACCCAGGAGCGCACCCGCGAGAACTGGCTCGCCATGGCGTGCACGAACTGGAGCGTGAACCGGGCGAAGCTGGCCACCGAGCCGGAGATGTCGGCCACGACCATGATCTCGGGCTTCGACGGGTGGGGTCGGCGAAACTTGGGCTCGGCCGGCACGCCCCCGTAGTTCATCGACGCCCGCACCGTGCGGCGGAAGTCGAGGTGGCCGCGGTGACGCCGGCGGCGGCGCTGCGCCAGCCGGGCCGCGAGCAGACGGGTGAGCGGCTGGATCGCCTTCTGGAGCGCGAGCATCTCCTCGCGCGAGGCGTGCATGAAGTCGACGTCCTCGGGCAGCGGCTTGCGCAGCGTGCGGGCCATCGCCTCCACGCCGCGATCGGCCACGAGCCGCCGGCGGATCTCCTCCTCGACGAGCCGACGCAGCTCGCGCACACGCGCCTCGTACTCCTCGCGGGCCAGGCGCCCCTGGAGCGGGTCGTCGGGGATCTCACCCCGGTCCCGGGCCTGCCCCATCATCCGCGCGGACAGGTCGTCGAGGTCGAGCTGACGCAGGGTGCGATACAGGTAGTACGTGCCGCCCACGGGCCGCCCGGGCTCCATCCCCGCGAACTGGCTCACGGCCATGCCCGCGAGGCGGCGCAGCTCGTCCATGTCCATCGACTGGAGCGCGCGCAGCAGCATCTCGGCGAGCTCCTCACGGCTGAGGTCGCCCCCCGCGCCGCCGCCCTGCATGTCGCCCTGCATCCCCCCGAACAGCTCGTCGGGGAGGGCGAGGGCGGCCCGGTCCTCGGCGGCCGGGCTGAACAGCGAGAAGTAGACGTCGAAGACGGTGTCGAACGCGGCGCGGTGGCGCTGGTGCTTCACCATGGTCGCGGCCAGCACCGACCGCACGACCTCACGGTCCCGGAGGTCGACGTGCTCGATCGCGTGCATCCCGTCGAGGTTCTCGGTCATCGAGACCGGGAGCCCGGCCGCGCGCAGCTCGTGCACGAAGCCCTGGAGCACGTCGAGCATCGTCTGCGGCGCCGGGCCGGTCGCGGCTGTCATCTGGGCCTGCTTCTCCTGCGCCTCGTCCATGACCACCTTCAGGCGGTCGAGGCCACCCTTCACTTGCCGTCCACCAGCTCCTTGCGGGCCTTGGCGATGTCGGACTGGTACTTGAGCAACACGTGGAGCGTGTCGCCGAGGACCTCGGGGGAGATCTCGGAGCGACCCAGGTAGATCAGCGTGCGGGCCCAGTCGATCGTCTCCGAGATCGACGGCGACTTCTTCAGGTCGAGCTCGCGCACCGATCGCACCACCCGGGCGACCTGCTCGGCGAGCTGGTCGTCGATCTCGGGCACCCGCACCCGCACGATCTCCTTCTCGCGCTCGACGTCGGGATAGTCGATGTGGAGGAAGAGGCAGCGGCGCTTCAGCGCCTCCGAGAGCTCACGGGTGTTGTTGGACGTGAGCAGCACGATCGGGCGCTGCTTGCCCACGATGGTGCCGAGCTCGGGGATCGACACCTGGAAGTCGGAGAGCACCTCGAGGAGAAGTGCCTCGGTCTCGATCTCGACCCGGTCGACCTCGTCGATCAGCAGCACGATGGGCTCCTCGGCTCGGATCGCCTCGAGGAGCGGCCGGGTGAGCAGGAACGCCTCGGAGAAGATGTCGGACTCGACGACCTCCCACGACGTCTCGTGCTCACGATCGGCCTGGATGCGCAGCAGCTGCTTCTTGTAGTTCCACTCGTAGAGCGCCTTGGCCTCGTCGAGTCCCTCGTAGCACTGGAGTCGGATGAGCCGTGAGCCGGTCGAGGCCGCGATGGCCTTGGCCAGCTCGGTCTTGCCGACGCCGGCCGGCCCCTCCACCAGCACCGGCTTCTCGAGCCGGTCGGCCAGGTACGTGACGCCGGCGATGTTGCCGTCGGCCAGGTAGTCGACCTCGCGCAGCCGCGCGACGACGGCGTCGACCGATGCGAACCGTTCTCCCACTTCGTGTGCTCCTCGCAGGTAGTTGCTCGACCTCGTATCCGCCGGACCGGGGCCGGTCGGATCTCGCCGCACGCATGGTCGCGCGGGCGGGTCTCACTCGACGATCTGGCCGTCCCCCCACACGACGTACTTGTACGTCGTGAGCTCGCGCAACCCCATGGGGCCGCGGGCGTGCAGCTTCTGGGTGGAGATGCCGATCTCGGCACCGAACCCGAACCGCTCACCGTCGGTGAACCGGGTGGACGCGTTGACGATGACCACCGCGGCGTCGACCTCGTCGGTGAACCGCCGGGCCGCGGCGAGGTCGCGGGTGACGATCGCCTCGGTGTGGCCGGTGCCGAAGCGGTTGACGTGCGCGATCGCGGCGTCGAGGTCGGGCACCACGGCGACCGAGATCTTGAGATCGAGGAACTCGCGCCCGAAGTCGTCGTCGGTGGCCGCGCCCATCGCCGGCGCCAGGCGGCAGGCGGCGACGTCGCCGACCATCTCGACGTCGCGGGCGGCGAGTGCCTCGGCGACCCGGGGGACGAAGTCGTCGGCCACCGACGCATGGACCACCAGCGACTCGGCGGCGTTGCACACGCTCGTACGGTTCGTCTTGGCGTTGACCGAGATCCTCAGGGCCTCGTCGAGATCGGCGGCCGCATCGACGTACACGTGGCAGTTGCCGTCGCCGTCGATGATCACGGGGACCGTCGCGTGGTCACGGATGCTCTGGATCAGGGCCGGACCCCCGCGGGGCACGAGGCAGTCGACGTACTCGGTGCACCGCATCACCGCGAGGGCGCCCTCGTGGCTGACGTCGTCGACGAGCGCGACCGCGTCGGCGGGCAGGCCGGCCTTGGCCACGCCCTCCCGCAGGACGTCGGCCACGACGCGGTTCGTGGTCAGCGCGGTGCTCGAGCCCCGGAGCAGCGCCGCGTTGCCCGACTTGAGGCAGATGCCGGCGGCGTCGGAGGTGACGTTGGGGCGGTTCTCGTAGATCACCGCCACCACCCCGAGGGGCACCCGGATCCGCTGGATCTGGAGGCCGTTGGGCCGGCGGGTGCCGTCGAGGGTCTCCCCGACGGGGTCGGGGAGCGAGGCGACCTGGCGCAGCCCGGCGGCCATCCCCTGGAGGCGAGGGTGGTCGAGCCGGAGCCGGTCGAGGGCCGACGCGGCCATGCCGCCCGCCTCGGCGGCCGCGAGGTCGACGGCGTTGGCGTCGAGCACGTCGGTCGCCCGGGCCACCAGCAGGTCGGCGGCATGGTGCAGCGCGGCGTCCTTCTCGTCGGTCGACGCGGTGGCCAGCCGACGCGAGGCCTCCTTCGCCCGGCGGGCGAGCTCCGTCACGACGTCCGACATGCGCCCCGAGCATAGATGCGCGCTCCCCCGGGCCTGCCGGAGTTCGCCGGCGACCTCGAAAGGTCCCGGGCGGCCGCACCACCCCCGCGGACCGGAGCCCAGCGGAAGGGAGCCGTTCGGGAAGCCGCCGCACCACCCCGCGGACCGGAGCCCAGCGCAGGGGAGCCGTTCGGGAAGCGGCCGCACCACCCCCGCGGACCGGAGCGCAGCGGAAGGGAGCCGTTCGGGAAGCCGCCGCACCACCCCCGCGGACCGGAGCGCAGCGGAGGGGAGCCTTTCGGGAAGCGGCCGCGGGCGGCCTTCATGCCCGAGTCGACGCCGTGCCGCACCACGCAGGCACCGGATCGGCCGCCCGCAGCGTTCCCGAACCAAGGTTTGGGGTGGCGCTGGGGCCGCGCCTTGCGATGATCGCCGGCTGCGGCCCCAGGCCATGCTCCCGCTCGTCTTCCGACCGTCGCGAGCCCTCGAAGAGGAAGGCCCTCCCCCCGTCGGTCGTGGACGAGTGGGGAAAGTGTGCCGGTTCGGCCCACAAAGTGCAAGGCACCCCGTGGCCAGGGCGCTCCGGGGCAGCCCCTACGGCAGCACGACCAGGTCGTCACGGTGGACGACCTCGTGGGGGGTGGCCTCGGGGAGCTGATCGGTGCGCCGGCCGGCGACGGCCCGGAGCGTGACGGCGTCGATCCCGGCGAGGCCCTTGGCGAAGACCCGACCGGCGTCGTCGACGACCTCGATGGCGTCTCCGGCGTCGAAGTCGCCCTCCACCGAGCGCACGCCGGCGGGGAGCAGCGACCGATTGCCGTCGACGAGCGCGGCGCGGGCGCCGGCGTCGACCACCACGCGGCCTGCGGCACCCCGGGCGAAGGCGATCCACAGCTTGCGGCTCGACAGCTTCTGGGGTCGGGGCTGGACGACGGTGCCGACGACCCGGTCGGCGATGGCGCCGATCACCACGTCGGGCTCGTTGGCGTTTGCGATGACCGCCCGCACGCCGGACCAGGCGGCGATCTTGGCGGCGGCGAGCTTGCTGGCCATGCCCCCGCTGCCCCGGGCGGTGCCCGCCCCACCGGCCACGGCCTCGAGGGCGGCGTCGACCTCGATGATCTCCTCGATCAGCGACGCCTCGGCGTCGACCCGCGGGTCGGCGGTGAACACTCCGGTGGTGTCGGTGAGGAGGACGAGCAGCTCCGCACCCACGAGGTGGGCGACGAGCGCGGCGAGGCGGTCGTTGTCGCCGTAGCGGATCTCGTCGTCGGCGACGGTGTCGTTCTCGTTGACGATCGGCACCACCCCCAGATCCATGAGCCGGACGAAGGTCTCGCGGGCATGGAGGTACTGGGCCCGGTGACCGAAGTCGAACGGCGTGAGCAGGACCTGGCCCGGGACGAGGCGGTGTTCGGCGAGCAGTGCGCCGAAGCGCTCCATCAGTCGGGGCTGGCCGACCGCCGCGACGGCCTGGAGCGTGCCGATGTCACGCGGCCGGCGGGAGAGGCCGAGGGCCGGCAGCCCGGCGGCGATGGCGCCCGAGCTCACCAGCACGACCTGGTGCCCGGCGCTGCGGGCCGCCGCGATCTCGGCACACAGCTTCACCAGCGCGGCGTCGTCGAGCTCACCCGACTCGCGGGTGACCGACGACGTGCCGATCTTGACCACGACGATCACCGCGACACCGTTCCCCCGCGCGTGCCCGCGACCCCGCTCATCCGAAGCCCTCCACGTACTCGAGCTCCACGTCGCCGATGTGCACGACGTCGCCGTCGCGGGCTCCGGCCCGCTCGAGGGCCCGCTCCACGCCCATGCGCCGGAAGCGCTCGTGGACGTAGGCGATCGCCTCGGCGTTGGTGAGGTCGGCCATCGCGACCACCCGCTCGGCGACCTTGCCGTACACCCGGTAGGTGCCGTCGTCTTCCCGGGCCACGGAGAAGCCGGTCTCCTCGGGGCGCAGCACCACGAAGCCCTCCGGCGCGGGCTCGGCGCCGCGGGCGTCGTCGACCAGGGTGCCGATCCGGCCGAGCAGCTCGTCGAGGCCCGCCCGGGTGACCGCGGAGATGCGGAAGCCCTCGAACCCGGCTGCGACCGCGTCGTCGGCGACGTCGGCCTTGTTGCCGACCACCAGGCGGGGGCGGTCGAGGAGATCGGGCTCGTAGCGGCCGAGCTCGCGCAACAGCACGGCCTCCTGCTCGGCCGCGGTGCGGCCGTCGACGCTGGCGAGGTCGAGCAGGATCACCAGCACCCGGGCCCGCTCGATGTGACGCAGGAACTCGTGGCCGAGGCCCCGTCCCTCCGACGCGCCTTCGACCAGGCCGGGGATGTCGGCCACCACGAACTCGTGGTCCCGGAACCGGACCACGCCGAGGTTGGGCTCGAGCGTGGTGAACGGGTAGTCGGCGATCTTGGGCTTGGCTGCGCTCACCGAGGCGATGAGGGTGGACTTGCCGGCGTTGGGGAAGCCGACGAGCGCGGCGTCGGCCAGGAGCTTCACCTCGAGCCGCAGCCACAGCTCCTCGCCGTACTCGCCCTGCTCGGCGAAGCCGGGGGCCCGCCGGGCGTTGGACAGGAAGCGGGCGTTGCCCCGGCCGCCCCGCCCGCCGCGGGCCGCGACGTAGCGGGCGCCGTGCTGCACGAGGTCGGCGAGGACCTCGCCGTCGCGTGCCCGGACGACCGTCCCCTCGGGGACCGTGATCACCAGATCCTTGCCCCGAGCGCCGTGGCGCTTGCCGCCGGCCCCGTGCACGCCGTTGGGGGCCCGGCGGTGGGGGTGGTCGCGGAACGCGAGCAGCGAGGCGACGTTGCGGTCGGCGACGAGGACGACGTCACCGCCGGCCCCACCGTCACCGCCGTCGGGCCCGCCCTTGGGAACGTGGGCCTCGCGGCGGAACGACATGGCGCCGGCGCCACCGTCACCCCCGCGGAGGTTGACCTGGACCTGGTCGACGAACGCCGATTGGGTCATGGTTCCAGTCTGGCGGCCCGCCGGTGGGCAGGCGCGGGATATCGCGGCGCCGCGTCAGTCGGCGACGGGGACGACGTCGACGAGCTTGCGGCCCTTGCGGCGGCCGAAGTGCACGACCCCGGTGGTGGTGGCGAACAGTGTGTCGTCGCCGCCCTTGCCGACGTTCTCGCCCGGGTGGAACTTCGTGCCGCGCTGGCGCACGAGGATCGAGCCCGCGGGGACGGTGGAACCCGAAGCGACCTTCACCCCGAGCCGCTGGGCGTTGGAGTCACGCCCGTTGCGGGAGGACGCCGCACCCTTCTTCTTCGACATCGTTTCGCTCCTGGATGCTTCGGTTCGGGGGCGTCAGCCGGCCGAGATGCCGGTGATCTCGATGACCGAGTAGTGCTGGCGGTGACCCCAGCGCTTCCGGTTGTTGGACTTGTTCTTGTAGACGAAGCCGCGGATCTTCTCGCCCTTGGTCTCACCCAGCACCTTCGCGGTGACGGTCGCGCCCTTCAGCTTGTCGGCGCCGGCAACGACGGTGTCGCCGTCGACCAGCATCACCGGACGGAGCGAGACCTCGGCCTCGGGCTCCACGCCGAGGAGCTCGACCTCGAGGCGTTGGCCGGGCTCGACCCGGTACTGCTTGCCGCCGGTGGCGATGACTGCGTACATGATTCGTCCAGATCCTGAGTCGCGGGGGTGGTGCGGGAGCTCGGCATCGAGGGGAGCCGGGATCGGCGCCGGCCCCGCAGCGGGGGCCACGCCGACGAACCGGGAGAGTCTAGTCCAGGTCGGCCAGCATCGTCTCGTCGATGGTGAAGCCCCGCCCGGCGCAGGTGTCGCAGGTGTGGCTGACCGACTCGAGGAGGCCCTCGGACACCCGCTTGCGGGTCATCTCCACCAGGCCGAGCTCGGAGATCTCGAACGCCTGGGTCCGGGTCTTGTCCCGGGCCAGGGCGGCCCGGAAGGCGCGGATGACCTCGTCGCGGTTGCCCTTCGACTCCATGTCGATGAAGTCGATCACGATGATGCCGCCGATGTCCCGGAGGCGCAGCTGGCGGGCGACCTCCTCGGCCGCCTCGACGTTGTTCCTGGTGACCGTCTCCTCGAGGTTCGACCGCCCGACGTTCTTGCCGGTGTTCACGTCGATGACGGTGAGGGCCTCCGTGCGCTCGATGATGAGCGACCCGCCCGAGGGCAGCCACACCTTCCGGTCGAGGGCCTTCAGGAGCTGCTCGTGCACGTGGTAGCGCTCGAACAGCGGGAGCCCTTCCTCGGCCGGGTCGTAGCGCTCCACCCGGTCGGCCAGCTCGGGCGCCACGGCCTCGACGTAGGACTTCACCTCGTCGTAGAGGCCCTGGTGGTCGATGGCGACCCCTCGGTACTCCTTCGTGAACTCCTCGCGCAGCAGCCGCAGGGCGAGCGGCGGCTCCTGGTAGAGGAGCCGGGCCTGCTTCGACTGCCTGGCGTAGGCGGAGATCTGCTCCCACTGCTGGCGCAGGCGCATCACGTCGCGCTCGAGCTCCTCGGCCGTGGCCCCTTCGGCCGCGGTGCGCACGATCAGTCCGGCATCGGCGGGCCGCAGGTCGTCGAGGACCTTGCGCAGGCGCTTGCGCTCGTCGTCGGGCATCCGCTTCGAGATGCCGTAGGTCTGCGGCTGGTTGGGCACGAGCACCACGAACCGACCGGCGAGGCTGACCTCCTGGGTCAACCGGGCGCCCTTCGCGCCGATGGGGTTCTTCGTGACCTGCACGAGCACGTTCTGCCCGTTCTTCAGCAGCTGCTCGATGCGGGGCTGCTTCGACTCGACCTCGGCGGGGTCGAACGACACGTCGCCGCGGTAGAGCACGCCGTTCTTCGGGGTGCCGATGTCGACGAACGCCGCTTCCATGCCGGGCAGGACGTTCTGCACCCGCCCGAGGTAGATGTTGCCGTCGATCGACATGTCGTCGTCGCGGGGGGTGGTGACGTAGTGCTCGACGAGGCTGCGGCCCTCGAGGACGGCGATGTGGGTGTGCCCGTCGTCGCGGACGTGGACGCACATGAAGTAGCGCCCGGCCGGTCGGCCCTTGCGGGTGCGGCCCCGCCGGCGTTCGAGGGCGTCGTCGTCGAGGTCGAGGTCGAAGTCGAGGGGGTCACCCACGCCGAGGTCGGCCTGGACGACCTTGTTGCCGCCCGGCTTGCCCCCGGCCTTGGGGCCGC
>VGCA01000101.1 GCA_016870245.1 Actinomycetota bacterium
GCGCTCGACCGTCCGCATCACCCGCGCGATGAGGTCGATGACCCGGTCGGCCGCCGTCGCCCCCTGCAGCGGACGCAGCTCGAGCCGGGCCTCCATCGTGCGCCACGACTCGAGCTGGCACTCGGCCAGCAGGTGGTCCTTGGACGCGAAGTAGCGGTAGATCGTGCCGAGCGCCACCTGCGCCGAGCTGGCGACGTCACGCATCTGGACGGCGTCGTAGCCGCCCTCCGCGGCGAGCTCCATCGCGGCTTCGAGGACCCGGGTTCGCCGGGCCGCCTGGTTGGGGGTGAGCGTGCCTTCGTCGACCGTCATGCGGGCGCCACTCTCTCATCCCAGCGAGAACCCGTTCCAGTTCGACACTCTGGGTCGCTGCGCTCGCTCCACCACACCGTCCCCACCGGACGTCCACCCCCCTGCCACGCCGGACGCTCGCTGCGCTCCTGCCTACGCTGCACCGATGAGTGAGCCGCAGCTGAAGTTCGTCGACGCCGACGCCGTCGAGTTCACCGAGGTCGTCGCCCAGATGCACGGCGACCGGCGGGCATCGGTGCACATCAAGTTCCTGGAGTGGACGCCCGACCGGATGGTCGCCTACACCCGCTACGACCCGGGCCTCGTGCTCGAGCGCCACGGCCACTCGAGCGACCACTGCGTCTTCGTGCTCGAGGGCGAGCTGACGGTGGGCGACCGGGTGTGCGGGCCCCACACCCTCGTGGTGCTCGAGCACGGCGCGGCGTTCGGGCCGCTGATCGCCGGCCCGGAGGGCTGCGTCTTCCTCGAGACCTACACCGGCGACGTCACCCCGGTCCCGGCCGACAAGGACGGGTACGCGCGGCTGCTCGAGGAGCGGGGCATCGTGCGGCTCCCCAACCTGCCCTTCACGCGCCCGCCGGGTGCGCCCGGCGTCGAGCTCGACGGCGACCGCTGGAGCTAGATCGGCGAGGCATTGAGTAAGTTGACACTTACGTAAGTCTCTGCTTACTATTAGCCGGTGGACACCGCGCTCAAGGCCCTCGCCGAGCCCCGCCGCCGGGAGATCCTCCGCCTCGTGTGGAGCGACGAGCTCGGCGCGACCGCGATCGCCGACCGATTCCCCGACGTCAGCCGGCCCGCGATCTCGCAGCACCTCGCCGTGCTCCGCGAGGCGGCACTGGTGACCGAGCGCCGTGACGGGACCCGTCGCCTGTACCGGGCGAACCCGCAGACGATGGCCGAGCTGCGGCGGTTCCTGGACGACTTCTGGACCTCCGGGCTCGAGCGACTGCGCGACGTCGCCGAGGCGGCGGAGCACCGCGCCCGATCGCGCCCCGGCCACGACACCGACCCGGACACCCGCACCGACACCGACACCCACACCGACAAGGAGACCCACTGATGGCCGAGCTCGTTCGCGAGATCATCATCGACGCCACCCCGGAGACCATCTGGCCGTTCCTGACCGAGCCCGAGCGCCACGTCGAGTGGATCGGCACGGTCGCCGACATCGATCCGCGGCCCGGCGGGCAGTACCGGATCCTCGTCGGCGGGAAGCACCCGGCCGTCGGCGAGTACGTCGAGGTCGTCCCGCTCGAGCGGGTGGTCTTCACGTTCGGGTGGGACCAGCCCGGCAACCCGATCACGCCGGGGTCCACGACCGTGGAGATCTCCCTCCACGCCGAGGGTGAGAAGACCCGCGTCCGCCTGGCGCACCGCGGGCTCCCCGAGGACGCAGTGGCCGACCACACCGGTGGCTGGGACCACTATCTCGGGCGTCTGGCCATCGTCGGCGCGGGCGGCACGGCCGGCCCCGACGTGGTGCCCGAGGAGGACCCGCCCGGCGCCTGAGCGGCGGCTGAGCGGCGCCCCGGCCTGCACGGGACCTGCGCGGTCAGTACAGATCGTCGCAGTAGGACTGCTCGAGGAGCTCGGCGACCGCGGCGACCGTGGCGTCGTCGGGCTCGCCGCCGAGGCCGGCGAAGCCGCGCGCGCCGAGCGCCCGCGCCGGGTCGCCCCAGGCATCGGGATTCCACAGATGGGAGCGGATGAGCGCCTTGCCGCAGTGGAAGAAGCACTGGTCCACCTGCACGCGGGTGTACATCAAGGCAGGCCGCCCGCCGACCGACATCCGGGAGACGACCTCGGGATCGTGGTGCAACGTGGCGCGGCCCTTGACCCGCAGCGTCTCGCGCTCATTGGGCACCAGGAACAGCAGCCCGATCTCGCCGTTGCGCAAGATGTTGTGAAACCCGAACGTGAGGCGGTTGCCCAGCCGCTCCGGGATCAGCAGGTCGCCGTCGTCGTCGACCTGCACGAAGCCCGGCGGGTCACCCTTCGGCGACACGTCGAGATGCCCGTGCTCGTCGATCGTCGACACGAGGACGAGCGGCGAGTGGGCGATGAAGCCCCGCATCCCGGCGTCGAGGTCATCGCGCACCTTCGTGCGCACGAACTCCATCGGCGCGCCGATGACGGCTTCGAGGTCGGCCACGGACGTGATGGGGCGGTCCACTACCCGAGTATCGCGCACGCGCCGCCGGACTCCGGGGGCGAGCCCGGCTCGTCGGGTCAGCCCGGCCAGCGCACTCCGGGGCGCGCTCCGGGAGCGATCAGGCGGTGACCGAGCCGCCGATGAGGCGAGCCACCCGCGCGAGCTCGCCGGCGAGGCGCTCGGCGGTGGCCCGGTAGACCTCCACCGGCTCCCCGGCCGGGTCCGGGACCTCGTCCTGCGGATGGCCCGGAACCCGAGGATCGGCGCGGCGCCGAGACACCCGGGCGGCCCACTCACCCACCGACTCGTGGGCCCGCCGCGGGCCCTCGGCCTCGCCGAGGCGGGCCAGCTCGCCGGGGAGGAAGATGCGGTCGGCGGCATCGGGTACGTGGGTGGCCGACGACCACACGTGGGTCCGGGTCATGCCCAGCACCAGGTCGGCGTCACGCACCATGTCCGGATCGAGCCGGCGGCTGCGATGGGCCGAGAGGTCGATCGCCCGCTCCGCCATCGCCGCCCGCGCCCCGGCGCTCGCGCCGCCGCGCCACGCGAGGGTCCCGGCCGAGTGCACGCGCGCGTCGAAGCCGAGCTTGGCGAGCTCGTCGCGCAGGAGCGCCTCCGCCATCGGGGAACGGCAGGTGTTGCCGGTGCAGACCACGAGGATGTCGATGGCGGCATCGTAGGGATCCTGTACGGTCCGCCCGTCCACGAGTGCGAAGGAGCCGACATGCCCGGACCGCTGGAAGGCATCCGAGTCGTCGAGCTGGGGGTGTGGGTCGCCGGCCCCGCGGCGGGCGGGATCCTCGCCGACTGGGGCGCCGACGTGGTGAAGATGGAGCCGCCGACCGGCGACCCGGCCCGGCAGTTCATGGGGATCATGGGCGGCGACCTGCCGATGAACCCTCCGTTCGAGCTCGACAACCGCTCGAAGCGCAGCATCGTCGTCGACCTCACGACCGAGGAGGGCCACGCCGTCGCCCTCGAGCTCCTCGCCGGCGCCGACGCGTTCGTCACCAACGTGCGCATGGACGCGCTCGAGCGCCTCGGCCTCGACCACGAGACGGTGCTCGCCCACAACCCCCGCCTCGTGTACGGGATCATCACCGGCTACGGGACCCAGGGCGAGGAGCGCGACCGAGCCGCGTACGACGTCGGTGCGTTCTGGGCCCGCTCGGGCATCGCGTCGGTGCTCACCCCGCCGGGCGGCTCACCGCCGTTCCAGCGCGGCGGCATGGGCGACCACGGAGTGGGGATGGACCTCGCGGGGGCGATCTGCGCGGCGCTCGTCGCCCGCGACCGACCAGGCGGCACCGGCCGGGGTCAGATGGTGTCCACGTCGCTGCTCCGCCACGGCATGTACACGATCGGGTTCGACCTCAACACGCACCTGCGCATGGGCGTGCCCATCGGCATCGGCGGCCACGAGGTGATGGCCAACCCGGCGATGAACTGGTACCGCACGAGCGACGACTCCTACGTGTGGCTCATCGGCCTCGAGGGCGAGCGCCATTGGCCTGCGCTGTGCCGCGCCGTCGGTCATCCCGAGTGGGTCGACGACGAGCGGTTCCACACGCCGGCGGCGCGCCGCGAGAACGTGCGGGAGATGATCCGGCAGTTCGACGAGGTGTTCGCCACCCGCACCCGCGACGAGTGGGGCGCGGCGCTCGACGCCGAAGACGTGTGGTGGGCGCCGGTGCAGACCACCGAGGAGGTGCTCGCCGACCCCCAGGCGTGGGCGGGCGGCGCGTTCGTCGAGGTCCCCGACGTCTCGAGCGCGGCGATGATGGTGAGCTCGCCGTGCGACTTCGCCGGCACCCCGGCCGTCGCCCGCTCCATGCCGCCCGAGCTCGGCCAGCACACCGACGAGATCCTCGCCGAGATCGGCAAGGAGCCCGGCGACATCGCCCGCCTCCGCCGCACCGGCGCCGTGATCTAGCCCGCCGCGCCCGGCCCGTCGTCAGTGCTGGGGGGCCTCGGGGCCCCAGAAGGCCTGCCAGGTGGGCCAGGCGTCGGGGAGCTCGCCCCAGCCCCAGTGGTTGGCCGGCCAGTTGGCGGAGGGGAGGCCGATGGGGTTGGTGCCCACGTCGCGGCCGTACCAGAGGAGGTGCCGGCGGCGCACGAAGTACCAGTGACCCCCCCGCCGCTCGTAGGTGTCGCGGTACTGGATGGCCTGCACGATCCAGCGCTCGCCCACCTGGACCTCGCCGCGGCAGTAGACGACGCCACGCGCGTGGTCGGGGTCGTCGAACTCGATCACGTGGGTGCCGATGTTGAGGATCGTGACGCCGACGTCCTTCAGCGACCGCTCGAAGAACTCCTTGAGGGCCGGGCGCCCCACGACGTCGCGCCCCACCTGCACGTCGTCGACGAACAGGGCCACCAGCGCGTCGAGGTCGCGGGCGTCGGTGGCGACGGCGTAGCGGGCCGCGAGCTGGCCGATCTCGTCGTAGGCGAGCAGCCGCTCGACCACCTGGTCGTTCTTCGCCATCGCTGCCCCCTCGTTCGGTTCGTCAGCGTCCCAGCGCAGTGCGGACGATGGCCTCACCACGGGCGGTGTCCTCCTGGAGGAAGAAGTGCCCGCCGGGGATCGTATGCAACTGCGCGCCGACGGCGTCGGCCTGGGCCTGGAACCAGGGCTTGGGCAGGTAGGAGGTGTCGCCGTGGAACACCGACACGCGGCCCCGCATCATCGCGAGGTGGTCGAACGCGACCGCCGCCCCGCCCGACTCCGATGTGACCTCGAAGATCGACGCCTCGGTCTCCGGCGCGCAGGCGAGCTCGACCTGACCGTCGGCCCGGTCGAAGAAGCCCCACCGCAGATAGGCGTCGAGGGCCTCGGGCGCGACGACGTCGAACGGCGCCCGGGAGGCGTAGCGGTCCCGCACCGAGTGGCGGTCGGGCCACACGGCCCGCCGGGCCCGCGCGAGCTCGGCCATGTAGTTGCCGCTGCCGCCCTCCCCGGGGACGTGGCCCTGCGGGAAGGCGTGCGAGTCGAACGCGATGCCCTCGCACAGCACCAGGCGGCGGAGGCGGCCGGGGCTCAGCCGGTCCACCACGGCGCCCACGCCGCCGCCGAGCGACTCCCCCACCGCGCTGAACTCACCGATCCCGAGCGCGTCGAGCACGGCGACGACGTCGCCCGCCATCGGGACGTACTGGAGGCCGGCCCGGGTGGGGGGCGGCTCGGAGCCGCCGTGCCCGCGCAGGTCGATGCCGACCACCCGGTAGAGGTCGGTGAGCCGGCGGGCCAGCGGGTCGAAGAACCCCGCGCACAGGCCGTTGGGGTGCAGCAGCAGCAGTGGCTCCCCCGTCCCGCCCCAGTCGAGCGCGACATGGCGGAGGCCGTCGTGGTCGACGGCGACGGGCCGGGGTTCGTTCACACGCGCTCGGCGGCAGCCAGCCCGCTCGCGGGCGCATCAGCCAGGAGACCGCCGAGCTTGAGCAGCTGGGGCGTGGCCCCACCCAGCGTGAGCTCGAGCTTCTTCGCCAGCAGGAAGTACCGGTGCAGCGGGTAGTCACGGTCGACGCCCATGCCGCCGTGGAGGTGCTGTGCGGCGTGCACGACGCGCTGACCCCCCTCGGCCGCCCAGAACTTCGCCACTGCCACCTCGGCCGTGGCGGGCAGCCCCTCCGAGAGGCGCCAGCAGGCCTGCCAGGTGGTGAGCCGGATGGCCTCGGTGTCGATGTACGCGTCGGCCGCCCGCTGCCCCACCGCCTGGAACGTGGCGATGACCCGGTCGAACTGCTCGCGGGTCTTGGTGTACTCGGCGGTCATGCGCAGCGCCTCCTCGCACACGCCGATGGCGACGGCGCACTGCGCGGCGGTGGCCCGCTCGACGATCCACTCGAGGTTGGCGGCGCCGTCGGCGGACGTGCCGAGCACGTCGTCGTCGTGGACGCGTACGCCGGTGAGCGTCAGGCGGGCCTCGGGGTCGGCGTTGGTGGTGTCCTGGCGGTCGAGCACCACGCCCTCGGCCCCGGCGTCGACGAGGGCGAGCACGATGCCGCCGTCGTCGGCCCGAGCCGGAACCAGGATGGTGGTGGCGACCATCCCGGCCGGGACGCAGTCCTTCACGCCGTCGAGCACCCACCCCGACTCGTCACGTCGCGCGGTGGTCTGCGGGTCGAGCGGTTCGGCGCCGAACTCGACGAGCGCGGCGGTGAGCACGGTCTCGCCGGAGGCGACGCCCGGGAGGTGCGTCGCCTGCTGGGCGTCGGTGCCGAGCTGCGCGATCGGGAGACCGCCGAGCACGGCCGACGCGAGGAACGGGACGGGCGCGACCGTGCGCCCGACCTGCTCGAGCACGAGGGCGACCTCGAGGAAGCCGTAGCCGAGACCGCCGTGGGCCTCGGGCACCGCGACACCGAGGATCCCGGCGTCGGCGAGCTTGGCCCACAGCACGCGGTCGAAGTGCTCGGTGCCGGCGTCGATCTCCTTCAGGCGCTCGATCGACAGCTCCCCTTCGAGGATCTGCTTCGCGAGGTTCTGGAGGTCCTGCTGCTCTTCGGAAAAGCTGAAGTCCATTGGTTCTCCTAGCGGGGGGCGAGGGGCATGCCGAGGCCGAACACGCAGATGAGGTCGCGCTGGATCTCGTTGGTGCCGCCGCCGAACGTGAGGATGATGAGCCCGCGGTACTGGTGCTCGAGCCGGGCCTGGAGCTCGACGCCGGGGGCGTCGTCGCGGAGGTAGGCCCGCTCACCCAGGATCTCCATGAGGAGCCGGAACGCCTCGATGTAGAACTCGGTGCCGAAGACCTTGGTGGACGACGCGTCGGCGGGGTGCAGGTCGCCCGTGGTCGACGCCCACGCGATCTTCCAGTTGATCAGGCGCAGGAACTCGAGCCGGGCGTACACCCGGGCGAGGTTGAGCTGCACCCACTCCTGGTCGATGACCCGCCGACCGTCGGGCAGGCGCGTGTGCTGAGCCCACTCGCGCACGTCGGTGAGCCCGCGCTCGACGATGCCCGACGAGCACAGCGTGACCCGCTCGTGGTTGAGCTGGTTGGTGATGATCTGCCAGCCGGCGTTCTCCTCACCCACCCGCATCGAGGCGGGGACGCGCACGTCCTCGAAGTAGGTCTGGTTGATGTTGGACTCGCCCATCACGTGGATCGGCACGACCTTGATGCCGGGCGTGTCCATCGGGATGACGAACAGCGAGATGCCCTTGTGCTTCTTCGCCTCCTGGTTCGTGCGGACCGCGAGCCAGATGTAGTCGGCGTCGCTCGCGAGGCTCGTCCACATCTTCTGGCCGTTGATCACGTACTCGTCGCCGTCGCGGTCGGCCCGGGTGCGCAGCGCGGCGAGGTCGGTGCCGGCGCCGGGCTCGGAGTAGCCGATGCAGAAGTGGATCTCGCCCCTGAGGATCTTGGGCAGGAAGAAGTCCTTCTGCTCGTCGGACCCGAAGCGCATGATCGTCGGGCCGACGGTGTTGATGGTCAGCATCGGCACGGGCGCGCCGGCCCGCATCGACTCGTCGAACCAGATGAACTGCTCGACCGGCGTGAAGCCGCGGCCGCCGTACTCGGTGGGCCAGCCGACGCCGAGCCAACCGTCCTCGCCCATCTGGCGGACGACCTTGCGCATCGCCGGCCCGACGCCGCCGGTGCCGACGAGCTCGGCCCGTACCTCAGGCGTGAGCAGGTCGTCGTAATAGGCGCGGACTTCCTGGCGGAGCGCCTCTTGCTCCGCGGTCAAGCCGATGTACATCGAGACCCCCAGGTCGTGGGTGGAAGGCGAATCGTGGATCGAACCTGGAACACGTTACAAACCCGCTCGGGTCGGAGAAACTACGTGAGTCCCATCAGGTCCGACAGCCCGGTGCGCATCCCGGCGGTGAAGCCGCCGTCGACCACCAGGGCGTGGCCGGTGACGAACGAGGCGTCGTCGGAGGCGAGGAACAGCATGGCCGCCGCCAGCTCGTCGGGGCGACCGAAGCGCCCGAGCTTGTGGGCCTTGCGGTAGTCGTCGAGATACGGGGCCATGGTCTCGGAGCCCATCACCGAGGCGAACATGGCGGTCCCCTCGATGAACCCCGGGCACACGGCGTTGACCCGGATGCCGAGACGGCCGTAGTCGATGGCCAAGTTCTTCGTGAGGATCACGACCCCGCCCTTGGAGGCGTTGTAGGCGCTCCCGCCCTCGGTGCCCTCGATCCCCTCCACGCTGGCGACGTTGACGATGCTGCCGCCGGCGACCCCCCGGGCCGCTCGCTCCGCGTCGCCGGCCTGCTGCACCATGTGGCGCAGCACGTGCTTGCAGGCGAGGAACGTCCCGGTCAGGTTGACCCGGATCACCCGCTCCCAGTCGTCGAGCTGGACCCAGTGCACCGGGCCGCCGCCCGCCACGCCCGCGCAGTTGACGAGCACGTCGATCGACCCGTGCTCGGCGGCCACGGCGTCGACCGTGGTCTCGAGCCGCGCCTCGTCGGTCACGTCGCAGACGTGGAACGAGGCGCCCGGTGCCGCCGCGGCGACCTCCCCCCACCAGTCGGGCTCGGCGAGGTCGAGCCCCGCCACCCGGGCTCCTTCGGCCGCGAACCGCCGGGCCGCGGCCGCGCCGAGCCCCGAGGCCGCACCCGTGATCAGCGCCGTCTTCCCGTCCAGCCGTCCGCCCATCGGTCCCCCTCCTCCGGCCCCCGGCGGTCCGGGCGCGCGCGGCCCGGAAATGTAGCGAGGCGGGCGGCACCCCCGGGCCGCTCGCCCGCGCGAACGGACCGGGCGCGGTACCTGACGGGGCGTCAGGCCCGTGTACCGTGCCCCGCCATGAGCCTGGCCGACATCGACCTCACCAACGCCGACGCCTACGTCCCCGGCGTGCCCCACGAGTGGTTCTCCCGCCTGCGCGAGGAGGCCCCGGTCTACTGGCACCCCGACGAGGCATCCGACAACGGCGGGTTCTGGGCGGTCACCAGCTACGAGCACTGCGCGACGGTCAACCGCGACTGGCAGACCTTCTCGTCGATGAAGGGCGCCGTCTACCTCTGGGACATCCCCGAGGCCGAGCTCGAGCAGCAGCGGATGCTGATGCTCAACATGGACCCGCCGCTGCACACCCGGTACCGGCTGCTCGTCAACAAGGGCTTCACGCCCCGCATGGTCGCGGCCATGGAGGAGACGATGCGGGAGCGCACCCGCGAGATCCTCGACCGGGTGGCCGAGCAGGGCGAGTGCGACTTCGTGGTCGACGTCGCCGCCGAGCTGCCGCTGCAGGTGATCGCCGACCTCATGGGCGTCCCCCAGGAGGACCGGCACAAGATCTTCGACTGGTCGAACCGCATGATCGGCGGCGAGGACCCCGAGTACGCCCTCACCGAAGAGGACCGGGCGATGGCGTCGATGGAGCTCTACGCCTACTCGTCGGAGCTCGCGGCGAAGCGGCGCCTCGACCCGCACCAGGACCTCATCAGCGTGCTCACCCACGCCGAGGTCGAGGGCGAGGTGCTCACCGACCTCGAGATCGACCTGTTCTTCCTGCTGCTCGCGGTGGCCGGCAACGAGACCACCCGCAACCTCATCTCGCACGGGGTCATCGCCCTGCACGACAACCCCGTCCAGCTCGCCAAGCTGCGGGCCGACCGCTCCCTCATGGGGCCGGCCATCGACGAGATGCTCCGTTGGGGCACCCCGGTGATGAACTTCCGGCGCACCGCCACCCACGACACCGAGCTGGGCGGGCAGGCGATCAAGGCGGGCGACAAGGTCGTGTTCTGGCACATCTCCGCGAACCGCGACGCGTCGATGTTCGCCGACCCGTTCACGTTCGACATCACCCGCAACCCCAACGACCACATGGCGTTCGGGAGCGGTGGGCCCCACTACTGCCTGGGCGCGAACCTCGCCAAGATGGAGATTCGGGTGATGTTCGAGGAGCTGCTCGACCGGTTCCCCGAGTTCGAGATCACCGGCGACTGCCCCCGACTGCGCTCGTCGTTCATCAACGGCATCAAGCACATCCCCCTGCGCGTCTCCTGATCCCCCCCCCTTCCGCCACCGAGGCACAGGTGGCGGTGCCGCCGCAGCGCAGGTGGGGCGGGCGAGCGAAGCGAGACCGGGGCCCACACCGAGCACGGCGGTGCCGGCGACCGGGCCGACGCGTCAG
>VGCA01000102.1 GCA_016870245.1 Actinomycetota bacterium
CGGCCCGGCTCGGGCCGCTGCGCGACGACGAGCCGGTGGTGGTCGGCCTGCCCCGGGGCGGCGTGCCGGTGGCGGCCGAGGTCGCGGCCGCGCTCGACGCCCCCCTCGACGTGATCGTCGTGCGCAAGCTCGGCGTGCCGTTCCAGCCCGAGCTCGGGATGGGGGCCGTGGGCGAGGACGGTGTCCGGGTGCTCGACGCCGAGATCGTCCGGATCGCCGGGGTGAGCCCGGCCGAGGTCGACGAGGTCGAGGACCGTGAGCGGCTGGAGGTCGAGCGGCGGGCCCGGCGGTTCCGCGGACACCGGCCGGCGGTGGGCCTGGCCGGCCGGACCGTCGTCGTGGTGGACGACGGGCTCGCGACCGGGAGCACGGCCCGCGCGGCAGTGGAGGTGGCCCGGGCGCACGGCGCGCGTCGGGTCGTGCTCGCGGTCCCCGTCGCGCCGGCCGACACCGTCCGGGCGCTGGGGGCCGTCGCCGACGAGGTGGTCTGCCTGGAGACGCCGGCCGGCTTCTCGGCGGTGGGGCAGTGGTACGAGGACTTCACCCAGACCTCCGACGCCGAGGTCGAGCGGCTGCTCGACGCGGCCGCGGAGGGGGAGCCCCGGGTGCGGGAGGTCACGATCCCGGTCGGGGCCGTGGAGCTCTCGGGGGAGCTGGTCGTGCCGCCGGGTGCGGCCGGCGTGGTGGTGTTCGCCCACGGCAGCGGGAGCAGCCGACACAGTCCGCGCAACCGCTACGTCGCCGAGGTGCTCCAGGACGAGGGGCTCGCCACGCTGCTCTTCGACCTGCTGACCCCCGACGAGGAGGTGGATCGGCACCGCGTGTTCGACGTCGAGCTGCTCGGCCGTCGGCTCGTGACCGTCACGGAGTGGCTCGCGGCCGAGGACGCGATCCGGCGACTGCCCATCGGGTACTTCGGTGCGAGCACCGGCGCCGCCGCGGCTCTCTGGGCGGCCGCCGAGCCCGGCGCGCGGGTGCGTGCGATCGTGTCGCGGGGTGGTCGCCCCGACCTCGTCGGGCCCCGGCTGGCCCACGTGCGCGCGCCGACGCTGCTCGTCGTCGGCGGTGACGACGAGGTCGTCCTGGAGCGCAACCGGGCGGCCGCTGCCGCGCTGGCGGGGGAGCATCGCCTCGAGGTCGTCGCCGGGGCGACGCACCTCTTCGAGGAGCCCGGCACCCTGGAAGCCGCGGCGCGCCTCGCGGCCGACTGGTTCCTCGACCGCCTCTGATCCTGCTGGCTGACCCCCGGGCGTTCGCCGCTTCGGGCGGGATCATCGGGTCTCGGGAACTCAGACCCGATGCGCTTCTCACCGTCGATGCGCGCGTGGATCCATGGCCACGATTCCGAACGGCGGTCCCGGTCCCCGACGTCGATCGACGGTGAGAAACGCATCGGCGCGCGGGTCGGTCGTCGATCGACGGTGAGAAACGCATCGGCGCGCGGGTCGGTCGTCGATCGACGGTGAGAAACGCATCGGCGCGCGGGTCAGTCGTCGAAGCCTTCGATCTTGCGGAACTCGGCGTCGGTCATGCCGCCGCCGTCGCTGTCGCCGTAGTCCTTGCCGCGCTTCATCACCACCGCGCCGATGACGATGCACAGGATGGCGACGAGGAAGAACGCACCGATGCCGTAGGCCATGGGCCGACTCTAGGCCTCCGCCCGCCGATCCTGCCCCGTAGACCGGGGACGGCCCCGCACGGGCTCAGAGGCGCGCGCGCAGGAAGGCGGCGACCTGGGCGACGGCGCGGTCGGAGTCGGGGACGAGCTCCCGCAGGCCGAAGAAGCCGTGGAGCATGCCGTCGTAGCGGGTGCACTCGACTTCGACGCCGAAGCCGTCGAGCAGCGACGCGTAGTGCTCACCCTCGTCGCGCAGCGGGTCGTACTCGGCGGTGATCACCACCGCCGGGGGGAGGTCGGTGTAGTCGGCGGCCTTGCCCACCGCCGCGAACGCGTCGTTGGCGTCGCCGCCCGGACCGAGATACCACCCCCACATCGCCTGCATGGAGTCGGTGGTGAGGAGGTAGCCGGTGGCGTTCTCGACCATCGACGGGGTCGCGCACGCCGGGTCGACGACCGGGTAGATCAGCGCCTGGGCCCGCAGGGGTGGGCCCTCCACCCGGGAGCGCAGCGCCACCGCGGCCGCGAGGTTGCCGCCGGCGGAGTCGCCCGCCACGGCGAGCCGTCCACCGTCGGCGCCGAAGGCGTCGGCGTGCTCGACCGCCCACACCACGGCCGCGTGGCAGTCGTCGAGGGGGATCGGGAACCGGTGCTCGGGGGCGAGCCGGTAGTCGACGCTCACCACCACCGCGTCGGTGGCCTGAGCGAGGCGGCGACAGGTGCCGTCCCACGCGTCGACCGACCCCGACACGAACCCGCCGCCGTGGAAGTACACGACGAGCGCGGCGCCCTCGGCCGCGGTGGGCCGGTAGACCCGCACGGGGATCGGGCCGTGCGGCCCGTCGGCGAGATGGTCGCCCACGGAGTGCATCGGCTCGGGCTCACCGGCGCCGAGCGAACCGAACGCCTCGGCGCCGGCGCGCACCGCGTCCAGGCGCTCGGCGTCGGTGGGCGGCGGTGCGTCGGCCGCCGCGGCCGCTGCCTCGTTCGCGGCGTCGCACATGGCCTGGAGGGTGGGGTGCAGCGGCATGGTGCTCCTCCTACGCGCCGGCGATCTCGCCGGTGGCGACGGCCTTGGCCCAGCGGTAGTCGGGCTTGCCCGACGGCGAGCGCTCGATGCGATCGACGTAGTGGATCTCGCGCGGCACCTTGTAGCCGGCGATGTGCTTGCGGCACTCCTCCTGGATCGCGTCCAGATGCGGCTCGGTGTCCGGGCGGGCCTGCACGACGGCGGCGACCCGCTGACCCCAGCGCTCGTCGGGCACGCCGACGACCACGCAGTCGTAGACCTCGGGGTGGCGGCGCACCGCGCCCTCGACCTCCTCGGGGAAGATCTTCTCGCCCCCGGAGTTGATCGACACCGATCCCCGGCCGAGGAGGGTGATCGTGCCGTCGGCCTCGAGCGTCGCGAAGTCCCCGGGGATCGAGTAGCGGGTGCCGTTGGGCGCGGTCACGAAGGTCTGGGCGGTCTTCTCGGGGTCCTTGTAGTACTCGATCGGGATGTTGCCCTTGCGGGCGACCTTGCCGACGACGCCCGAGCCCGGCTCCACCTCGTTGAGGTCATCGTCGACGACCACGGAGTCGCGCACGGCCTTGACCGTCGGCCCGCCCTTCATCGCGGTCTTGCCCTTCTCGACGATCGAGTACCCGTTCGAGCCGCCCTCCGACGATCCGATCGCGTCGGTGAGCACGATGGCCGGCAGCAGCTCCATGAAGCGGTCCTTCATGGCGGGGGAGAACAGGGCGGCGGTGCTCCCGATGCCGAACAGCGACGACAGGTCGTAGCTCGCGTCGGGGTCCTCGAGCGCGTCGATCATCGGGCGCGCCATGGCGTCGCCCGTGATCATGATCATGTTGACCTGCTCCTGCTCGACGAGCTGCCAGGTGTGCACCGGGTCGAACTTGGCCATGAGGACGACTCGGCCCCCCCGGAACGCGCCACCCATGGTCGCCCACTGGGATGCGCCGTGCATCAGCGGCGCGATGGGCATGTTGGTCGGCGCGCCGCCCGCTGCCTGGGCGGCCTCGACCAGCGCCATGGGGCTCGTGACCCGCTCGTTGGTGACCGGGTCGATGCCGCCTCCGAGCGCGAAGAACACGTCCTCGTGGCGCCACACCACGCCCTTGGGCATCCCCGTGGTGCCGCCCGTGTAGAGGATGTAGCGGTCGTCGGGCGAACGAGGCGCGAAGTCGCGCTCGGGAGAGTGCTCGCCGAGCGCGGTCTCGTAGTCGACCGACGCCAGGCCCTGCAGGTCGGCGTCGCTGCCGTCCTGGATCACGATGGTGTGCTGGAGGAGCGGCAGGTGGTCGAGCACTCCCTTGACCCGTGGGGCGAACTCCCGCGCGTACACCAGCGCCTTGAGGTCGGCGTTCTCGAAGAGGTAGGCGAGCTCCTCCTCGACGTAGCGGTAGTTGATGTTCACCCAGGTGGCCCGGATCTTGAACACCGCCCAGAGGGTCTCGACCCACTCCACGGAGTTGTAGCCGTAGATGCCGACGTGGTCGCCCGGCCCCACGCCCTGGGCCTGGAGGTGGTGGGCGAGCCGGTTGGCCCGCGCCTCCATCTCCGCGTAGGTGCGACGCTTCCCCTCGGCGACCAGGTACTCGCGGTCGGGGAAGGCGTCGACGGAGGCTTCGAACAGGTCGGCGAGGTTGTATTCCACGGGGCGGGAATCTAGAGGCTGGGGGCTCCGGCCCGGGCCGTCACCCGTCGAGGGCGTCGCGGAACCGGGTGGTCCGGTGGATCGGGTCGGTGTCGATCTTGGGGATCACGTGCTCGCCCATGAGCCGGATGGTCTCGAGGTCCTGCTCGAACGTGGCCATGCTCACCCCGAACACGAGCTGGTCGGCCCCGGCCGACTCCCAGCGCCGGCACTGCTCGACCGCCTGGTCGGGGTCGCCCACGATGAGCCCGCCGTCGATCTGGTACTGGAGCGCCTCGGGGGTGTTGGGCGGGATGAGCTCCGGCCAGTAGGGGACGCCCTCGGGGTGGGGGAAGGTGTCGTGGTAGCGGAAGACGTTGCTCTGGAGGTAGGTCATCTCGGAGTCGAGTGCCCGCTGGAACGCGACGCCCCCGTCTTCGGCCAGGAAGGCCGTGGCCGTCACCATGAGGTTGTCGTTGACGAAGGCTCCCACCGGCTCGGCGTCGATGACGGCCTGCTTGTAGGCCTTCAGCACCGGCTCGAGCTCGGAGATCTGCCCCACCGAGAAGCCGAGGACGCCGAGTCCCTTGCGGGCCGCCATCTCGTAGCTCGACGTGTTGCCCGCCGCGTACCACATCGCCGGGTGCCCGCTGCCGTAGCACTTGGGCAGGATCTTGCGCGGGGGCAGGGTCCACCACTTGCCGTCGAACCCCTCGTAGGTGTCCTGCAGCCACATCTTGGCGAACTCGGGGATCGTCTCCTCCCAGATCTCCTTCGTGGTCGACGTGTCGGTGACGCCGTCTTTGGCGAGGAAGCCGAGGATCTCGTGGCTGCCCGCGCCCCGGCCGGTACCGAACTCGAAGCGCCGGTTGGTGAGGTGGTCGAGGGTGGCGACCCGCTCGGCGACCTTGGCCGGGTGGTTCACCTGGGGGAGCGGGTTGAAGATGCCCGACCCGATGTGGATGCGCTCGGTGGAGTGGGCGAAGTAGCCGGCCATCACGTCGTTGGCCGACAGATGGGAGTACTCGTCGAGGAAGTGGTGCTCGGTGATCCAGACGTACTTGAAGCCGGCCCGGTCGGCGGCCTCCACCAGCGCGATCTCCTGCATGATCACCTGGTGCTCGTAGCCCGGGTTGCCCTCGCGGTGGTGGGCGAACACCGGGTGCTGGATGAAGATGCCGAACTCCATGGGACCCCCCTGGTCGATGAGTGGTGAACCATAGTGAAGATGTGACGGTCCGTCAGGTGGATCGCGGGTCGGCCGCCTGTCGTAGCGTGGCGGCATGACCCGACGCGTTGCGTACCGGACCTGCCCGCTGTGCGAGGCGACCTGCGGGCTCGAGCTGCACCTCGAAGGCGACGACCTGGTGCTCGTGCGGGGCGACCGTGACGACGTGTTCTCCCGAGGATTCCTCTGTCCGAAGGGGGCCGCGCTGCCCAAGCTCGAGCACGACCCCGACCGGCTCCGCAAGCCCGTGGTGCGCACGGGGCGAGGCGCCGACGCGACCTGGCGCGAGGTCGAGTGGGACGAGGCCTTCGCGGTCATCGCCGAGCGCCTGCCCGCCGTGATCGACGCGCACGGGCGCGACGCGGTGGGCGTGTACGTGGGGAACCCGGGCGCCCACAACCTCGCCAGCCTCGTCCACGGGCGGGTGCTGCTCCAGGCCCTCGGCACGACCAACGTGTTCACCGCGAGCACCGTTGACCAGATGCCCAAGCAGGTGTCGGCCGGGCTGATGTTCGGCGCGCCGCTGTCGATCCCGGTCCCCGACGTCGACCGCACCGACCACCTGATGATCCTCGGGGCGAACCCCTACGAGTCCAACGGCTCCCTGTGCACCGCCCCCGATCTGCCCGGACGACTCGAGGCACTCCGGGCTCGCGGTGGTCGCCTCGTGGTGGTCGACCCCCGGCGGACCCGCACTGCGGAGCATGCCGACGAGCACGTGGCGATCCGGCCCGGGACGGACGCACTCCTCCTCTTCGCCATGGTGCACACGCTGTTCGCCGACGGATCGGTCGACCTCGGTCCCCACCTCGGGGAGTGGGTCGACGGCGTCGAGGTGGTGCGCGACCTGGCGGCGCCGTTCGCGCCCGAGGCGGTCGCGCCGGCGTGTGGCGTCGACGCCGACACGATCCGCCGGCTGGCCCGCGAGCTCGCGGCCGCGCCGACCGCGGCGGTGTACGGCCGCATCGGCACCTGCACCCAGGAGTTCGGCACGCTCGCCTCGTGGCTGGTCGACGTCGTCAACGTGCTGACCGGGAACCTCGACCGGCCGGGCGGCGCGATGTTCACGCTGCCCGCGGCCGGGAGCAGCACCACGGGGAGCGTGCCCGCACCGGGCCGGGGCGTCCGCCTGGGCCGGCGGACCAGCCGGGTGCGCGGCGCACCCGAGGCGTTCGGCGAGTACCCGGCCGCGTGCATGGCCGAGGAGATCACCACCCCGGGCGACGGGCAGATCCGCGCCATGGTGACGATCGCCGGCAACCCGGTCCTGAGCACCCCCGACGGGGCGGCGCTCGATCGGGCGCTCGCCGGGCTCGACTTCATGGTGAGCATCGACATCTACCGCAACGAGACCACGCGCCACGCCGACGTCATCCTCCCCGCGCCGCCGGTGCTGACCAAGGGCCACTACGACCTCGCGCTGTACCAGCTCGCGATCCGCAACGTCGCCAACTACTCGCCGCCGGTGCGCGAGCACGCGGCGCACGAGATGGCGGAGTGGGAGATCATGGTCCGCCTCGGTGCGATCGCGATGGGGATGGGGACCGAGCCCGACGTCGACGCCATCGACACGATGATCACCCGCCAGCTCGTCGACAAGGCGGTGACCCGCCCGGGCTCCAACGTGGAAGGGCGCGACCCCGAGGAGCTCATGGAGGCCCTCGCGACGCGGCGGGGTCCCGAGAAGGCGCTCGACGCCATGCTCCGCACCGGGCCCTACGGCGACGGCTTCGGGGCCGACCCCGACGGGCTCTCGCTCGCGGTGCTCGAGGCCAACCCCCACGGCGTCGACCTCGGCCCGCTGGTGCCCCGCGTCCCCGACATACTCCGCACGCCGTCGGGGCGGGTCGAGCTCGCGCCCGAGTCGATCGTCGCCGACGTCGCGCGGTTGCAGACCGCGCTCGCGCGCCCGGCGCGCGACGGACTCGTCCTCGTCGGCCGGCGCGACCTGCGCTCGAACAACTCCTGGATGCACAACGTGGAGGTGCTGGTGAAGGGCAAGGCGCGCTGCACCCTCCACCTGCACCCCGACGACGCGGCGGCACGCGGCGTGGTCGACGGCGCAACCGTGCGGGTCGCCTCCGCGTCGGGTGCGGTCGACGTGCCCGTCGAGATCACCGACACCGTGCGCCCCGGCGTGGTGAGCCTGCCCCACGGCTGGGGTCACGACGGGGAGGGCGTCGCGCTGGGGGTGGCCCGGCGCTACGCGGGCGTGAACAGCAACGTGCTCACGCCCGCCGACGCGCTCGACGCGCTCTCGGGCAACGCCGTCCTCAACGGCATCGCGGTGGAGGTCGCGCCGGCCTGACACCGGCCGGCGCAGGCCGGGTCGGCTACCGGGTCTGGTCGGCGAGGAAGCGCATCGTGTCGGGGTCGGTGCCTCCGACGAGCAGCGTCGTCACCGGGGTCTTGCGCCACGCCTCCAGGCGCTCGGCGATGCGCTCGCGCGGTCCGCTGAGCGAGATCTCGTCGGCGAACTCGTCGGGCACCGCCAGGATCGCCTCCTCCCGCTTGCCCTCGAAGAAGAGGTCCTGGATCTTGAATGCGGCGTCCTCGAAGCCCATCCGCGCCATGAGCTCGGTGTGGAAGTTCTTCGACTTCGCGCCCATGCCGCCGATGTAGAAGCCGAGGGTGGCCTTGACCGGCCACAGCGCGGTGGCGACGTCGTCGTGGACGTTGACCGACAGGTTGACGGCGATCTCGAAGTCGTCGGGGACGTCGTCGGGCACCACGTAGGCGTCGCGGTAGGGCGACCAGTAGAGCGGCACCCAGCCGTCGGCGATCTCGAACGCCATGGCGACGTTCTTCGGGCCCTCGGCGCCGAGGTAGATCGGCACGTCGCCCCGCAGCGGGTGCGTGATCATCTTCAGGGGCTTGCCGAGGCCCATCGCGCCCTCGCCCGTGTAGGGGAGGGGGTAGTGCGGCCCGGGGGCGGCGACGGGGGCTTCGCGCTTCAGGGCGTCGCGCATGATCTGCACGTACTCGCGCGTGCGGGCGAGGGGTTGGCCGAAGGGCCGCCCGTACCAGCCCTCCACCACCTGCGGTCCGCTGACGCCGATGCCGACCGCCGCGCGTCCGTCGGAGAGGCCGTCGAGGGTCATGGCGTGCATGGCCATGGCCGTGGGGGTGCGGGCGGCGATCTGGGCGATGCCGGTGCACAGCCGCACCCGGCTGGTGGCACCGGCCACGGCGGCGAGCGGCGAGAAGGCGTCGCTGCTCCAGGACTCGCCGGTCCAGATCGAGTCGAAGCCGAGGTCCTCGGCCTGGGTGGCGAGGCTGATGAGCTCCCGGGCGGGACGGGGCTGCGCCGTCCAGTACCCGAATTGCAGGCCGAGCTTCAGATCCTGGGTCATGGTCGCAAGTTAGACGCCGGGCGCCGACCGCACCGACGGGGCGGTTCCGCGGAACCGCACGCGGAACCGCTCGGGGCCGCGCGGGTCGACCGGCGGGCCGAGCCCGGGTTGTGATTGACTCCGGCGCGTATGGATCGCACACCCGTCATCGTGGGGATCGGGCTCTCCAACTACCCCAAGGCCCCGCACCTCAACGGCGTGCAGCACCACGTGCTCGCCGCCCGGCGCGCCATCGCCGACGCCGGCATCGAGAAGTCGGAGATCGACGGCTACGTCAACGCCGGGGGCGGGGGCGGGATGATGGTCGACGACGCCGTGACCATGGCCGAGTACCTGGGGATCCGGCACAAGTACATCGACGGGACGATGACCGGCGGCTCGTCGTTCGAGTTCCACGTCCAGCACCTCGCCGCCGCGATCCGTGACGGCCTGTGCGACACCGCGCTCGTCACCTACGGCTCCGACCAGCTCACGCGCATGGGGCGCAGCCTCGGCACCGGGGGCATGCACCGCGGGCAGCAACGGGTCGCGGGGCCGTCGGGCTACGAGGCCCCCTACGGCAACTCGCTCGTAGGCTCCTACGCGCTGCACGCCAAGCGCCACATGCACGAGTTCGGCACGACCTCGGAGCAGCTCGCCGAGATCGCGGTCGGCGTGCGCGAGTTCGCGTCGCTCAACCCGAACGCCATCTACCGCGACCCGATCACGGTCGACGACGTGCTCGCGTCGCGGATGATCGCCGACCCGCTGCACCTCCTCGACTGCTGCGCGATCACCGACGGCGGCGGTGCGTTCATCATGACGACGGCGGAGCGGGCGAAGGATCTGGCCCAGCCGCCGGTCTACGTCCTCGGCGCGGCGGGCGGCCAGACCCACTGGAACGTGTCGCAGCAGACCGACTTCACCTCGTCGGCCGGTGCGCAGGCGGGACCGATCGCGTTCGAGCGGGCCGGTGTCACGCACGACGACGTCGACCTGCTGATGTTCTACGACTCGTTCACGATCACCTGCCTGATCCTGCTGGAGTCGCTCGGCTTCGTGCCCAAGGGGGAGGGCGGCCCGTTCGTGGCCGAGGGCCACCTGAAGCGGGGTGGCAAGTGGCCGCTCAACACCGACGGCGGCGGGCTGTCGAGCTGCCACCCGGGCATGCGCGGCATCTTCCTGATCCTCGAGGCGGTACGGCAGCTGCGGGGTCAGGGCGGCGAGGCCCAGGTGCCCGACTGCGAGGTCGCGATCGCGGCCGGCTCGGGCGGCTGGCTTTCGTGCATCGGCGTCGCGATCCTCGGGCGAGAGCGAGCATGAGTCCCGATCACATGAACCGAAGCGCGAGCGGGGCCCAGCGGCCCGGCGCCGAAGGCGCCATGAGCGGAGGAGCAGCGCACCCGTGAGCGTCCACGAGGTCATCGAGGTGGAGGAGTGGGCGAAGCCCCTTCCGGGGCTCGACAACGTCAACGAGGAGTACTGGAAGGCCGCCCGCGAGGGTCGCCTGCTGATCCAGGAGTGCCCCCAGTGCGGCCACCGGCAGTGGTACCCGCGGGCGCTGTGCACCGCGTGCGCGGCCGACCCGGAGTGGCTCGAGGCGTCGGGCCGGGGCACGATCCACACGTTCACGGTCATCCGCCAGCAGGGGATCCCCGCGTTCAAGGCCGAGCTGCCCTACGCGGTGGTCATGGTCGAGCTCGAGGAGGGCCCGCGCGTGTTCGGCTCGAT
>VGCA01000103.1 GCA_016870245.1 Actinomycetota bacterium
GCCCGAGACGTGGCACCGGCGCGAGCACATCGTGGCCTCGTGCGAACGGTCGCTGCGCGCGCTGCAGACCGACCGCATCGACCTGTACCAGCTGCATCGGCCGTCGGCCGTCGTGCCCCAGGAGGAGACCCTCGCCGCGCTCGACGAGCTGGTGACCGCCGGCAAGGTGCGTTGGATCGGGTCGTCGTCGTTCCCGGCGTGGATGGTGGTCGAGGCGCGCGCGATCGCGGCGCGCAGCGGCGGCGCGGCGTTCGTGAGCGAGCAGCCGCCGTACAACCTGCTCGACCGGCGGATCGAGAACGAGCTGCTGCCGATGTGCCGCCGCTTCGGCCTCGCGGTGCTGCCCTGGTCGCCGATCGCCGGCGGCATCCTCGCGGGGCGCTACACCGGCGACGACGACGTGCCGGCCGACTCGCGGGCCGCCCGCCGGCCCCAGCTCAAGCAGCGCATCACCGACCGCGGGCTCGACGTCGTGCAGGGCGTCGCCGCCCTGGCCCGGGATCGGGGCCTCACGACCTCGCAGCTCGCGCTGCGCTGGGTGATCGACCAGCCCGGCGTGACCGCGCCGATCGTGGGCCCGCGCACGATCGCGCACCTCGACGACGCGCTCGGCGTGCTCGACCGTCCACTCGACGACGACGCGCTCGCCTCGTGCGACGCGCTCGTGCACCCGGGCAACGCCGTGGCCGACTTCTTCAACACCGTCGCCTGGATGCGCGCCACCGTCTGACCCACCCCGCCGATGCGTTTCTCACCGTCGATAGGCGTCCGGGCCCCGAGCCGGGGTCCCGCACCGTCGCCATCGTCGTCGTGCGTCTATCGACGGTGAGAAACGCATCGGTGGCTGAGGGGGTCAGGCGGGGAGCATGCCGTAGGCGCGGGTGGGGGTGAGCACCACGAGGACGCGCTGCTGGTCGACCTGGGCCCGGCGGAACTCGGCCCAGTCGGGGTGCTCCCCCACGATCGTGCGGTAGTGAGCGACGAGCGCGTCGGCGGTGGCGTCGTCGGGCGCCGCGCACACCGGGGTGAGCTCCACATCGCCCTCGATCACCACATAGGCGTTGAAGTCGGGGGTGGTGACGTGGAACGCGGCCCACGGCTCGCGCACCAGGTTCTTGCACTTGGCCCGGGTCGCGGTGACCGACACCCGGATCAGCCCGTCGGCGCCGACGTGGTGCCATACGTTGGACAGCTGCGGGCGGCCGTTGCCCCGCAGGGTGACGAGGACCGAGCTGCGGGTGGTCCGGGCGTGGTCGACGGCGGCGGCGAGATCCATGCCGGAGGTTCTAGCCGTCGGCTCCCAGCGCGGCGATCTCGGTGAGCGCGCCGGCGACGAAGTCTGGCTCGGTGATCATGAGGTCGTGGCCGGTGTCGATGGTCCACAGCCGGCCCTGGGCCCGGCCCTCCTCGATCATCGACACGTCGCGGGTGGCCAGCGTGGACTCGCACACGATGTGATTGCGGGGGATCGCCCACAGCGCGGCCTCGTTCGTGAGCACGAGTGGCTGGGCGAAGCAGGCCCACGGGTGGGGTGTGAGCCGGGCGTCGACCCAGGCCTGGTCGTCGGGATCGTCGACCCCGTAGAACGCGGCTGCGCCCGGCGCGGGCAGCAACACCAGCTCCACGCCGTCGCGCACCTCGCCGAGCGGACGCGTCATGTTGATCACCGGCCCGGCGACATCGACGAGTGACTGGCCGTTGCGAGGGTTGGCGGCGTCGAGGTACACGAGCTGGCCGACCCGATCGGCGGCCCGGTCGGCCACCCCGGTGATCACCATGCCGCCGTAGCTGTGACCCACGAGGATCACGTCGTGCAGGTCCTCCGCGTCGAGCAGCTCCACGACGTCGGTGATGTGCGCGTCGAGGTCGATGGCCGGTGACACGAGGTGCGAGTGCTCGCCGCAGCCCGGCAGCGACGGCGCGTGCACCTCGTGGCCCGCCGCGCGGAGCAGTCGGGCAACCCGCTGGTAGCACCAGCCGCCGTGACCGCCACCGTGGACAAGCACGTAGGTGGCCATCACGCGATGGGGTCGAACTCGAGGTGGAGGCTCGCCAGCCCGCGGAGGATGTAGGTGGGCAGGTAGTGGTAGCGGCGCGCGTCGGCCGGGCCGTGGTGGGCCTCGGAGATCCGGAGGTCGCCCATGCGCCGGAGCATGCAGGCGACGGCGACCTTGCCCTCCGCGCGCGCCAGCGGGGCGCCGGGACAGGTGTGGGCGCCGTGCCCGAAGGCGAGATGGGCGCGCGCGTTGGCCCGGTCGACCACGAACGCGTTCGGATCCTCGAAGCGCGCCGGGTCGCGGTTGGCGGCGCCGTTCACCACCATCAGCGTGGTGCCAGGCGGGATCTCCACGCCGCCAACCTCGGTGCGCACCCGGGAGAGGCGGAAGTCGCCCTTCACCGGGCTCTCGATGCGCAGCGCCTCCTCCACGAAGTTGGGGATGAGGTCGGGCTGGTCGCGCAGGCGCTGCTGGAGCTCGGGGCGCTCCGCCAGGTACTGGAACGCGGTGCCGAACAGCCGGACCGTCGTCTCCTGGCCGGCGGCGAAGAGGTTGGCCGCGATGCGCACGACGTCGATCACCTCGGGAGTGGACCCATCGGGGAACGTCGCGAGGGCGAGGCCGGTGAGGACGTCGTCGCGCGGCCGGGCCCGCCGGTCCTCGACGTACTCGGAGAAGCGCTGGTAGAGGTACTCGAGCGGGTTGAGGGCCATCGATCGGTCCCCGGTGCTCCCGACCGCGCCGGTGTGGGGGGCCGAGAGCGCCTCCCGGAACTCCGCGTGGTCCTCCTCGGGCACGCCGAGGAGGTCGGCCACGACGAGCATCGCGAACGGCGCGCCGAACTGGGAGACGACCTCGACCTCACCCGAGTCGTGGAACTCGTCGATCTGGCGATCGGCGAGCCGCCACATGAACTCCTCGTTCTCCTTCAGCCGCTTCGGCGTGATCAGCCGCATGAGGAGCCCGCGGTGCGCGGTGTGCATCGGCGGGTCCATGTTGGGGAGCTGGTCGGCCATCGGCAGCTCGTGGCGATGCGCCTCGATGAGGTCGCTCACGTCGTCGCCCACGAGGGGCACCGGGAAGCCGGGGAACGGGCCGGTCACCGCGTTGCACGACGAGAACACCGCCGTGTCGTTGTAGACCTGCACCGCCTCCTCGTAGCCCGTCACCATCACCACGTCGTGGTGCGGCTCCCGGAGGACCGGACACTGCGCGCGCAGGTGGTCGAAGTAGGGGTACGGGTCGGCGACGACCTCGTTGCCCCGGAAGAAGTCGATCGCGTCGTATCCGATCGGGCCGGCGGGGTCGTCATGACTGCTCACGGGCTGCTCCACGCGCAGTGGACCGATCGGTCCAACCGGGTACGGCGTTCGCATCCTAGGAGAAGCGGGTTTCCGGGGCAACGCGTCGGTGGGATACCGTGCGGCCGCACCTGCGATCACCCTGGAGCGACCATGGCCCGCCCGCGCACTCCCCAGCCTCCCGTCCTGCTCCGGGCCGCCCGCCTCGTCGACGTGGTGACCGGCGAGTACCGCACCCCCGGCGACGTGCTCGTGCAGGACGACCGGATCGTCGCGGTGGCGCCCCGCGAGGTGCCCGACGACGCGGTGGTGATCGACCTCGGCGACCACACCCTCCTCCCCGGCCTCATGGACATGGAGGTCAACCTGATCCTCGGCGGGCGCGACCACGCGAGCCCGCTGATCCCGGTGCAGGAGGACCCGGCGTTTCGCACCCTGCGGGCGGTCACCAACGCGGAGCGCACGCTGCGCGCCGGCTTCACCACGGTGCGCAACCTCGGCCTGTTCGTGCAGACCGGCGGGATCCTGCTCGACGCCGCGCTGGCCAAGGCGTCGAACCTCGGGTGGATCGCGGCGCCGCGCATCATCCCGGCGGGCCACGCCATCTGCCCCACCGGTGGGCACCTCGACCCGACGATGTTCCAGGCGTTCGCGCCCCACGTCCTGCCGCTCACGGTGGAGGAGGGCATCGCCAACGGCGAGGCCGAGGTGCGCAAGGCGGTCCGCTACCAGATCAAGTACGGCGCCAAGGTCATCAAGGTGTGCGCGTCGGGCGGCGTGATGTCGCACACCGGTCCCGCCGGTGCGCAGCAGTACTCCGACGGCGAGCTCGCGGCGGCGGCCGACGAGGCCCACCGCGCCGGGCTCAAGATCGCGGCGCACGCCCACGGCGACGACGGCATCCGCGCGTGCATCCGGGCCGGCATCGACTGCATCGAGCACGGATCGCTCGCGTCCGACGAGACGATCGCACTCATGGTCGAGCACGGCACGTTCCTCGTGGCCACCACCTACCTCACCGACGCGATGGACCTGTCGCACGCGCCGCCCGAGCTGCAGGCCAAGGCGGCCGAGGTGTTCCCCCGCTCGAAGGCCACGATCGGAAAGGCGATCGCGGCGGGCGTGAAGGTCGCGTGCGGCACCGACGCGCCCGCCATCCCTCACGGCCGCAACGCCAAGGAGCTCGAGGCGCTGGTCGACCGCGGGATGACCCCGTTGCAGGCGATCCGCGCCGCCACCACCGTGTCGGCCGAGCTGATCGACATGGACGACCGGCTGGGCCGCATCGAGGACGGCTTCCTCGCCGACATCGTGGCCGTGCCCGGCGACCCGCTCGCCGACATCACCGTCACGCAGCAGGTGCAGTTCGTGATGAAGGGCGGCCAGGTCTTCCGCAACGACGTCTCGGCCTGACCCCGGCCCTCGCCGATCGCCTCCGCTCAGCGGGGGTCGCGCCACATGGCGGTGACCGTCGGGGCGCCCTTGCCCACGACGATCTCGCCGGTCACCTCGAAGCCGTGCCGTGCGTAGAACGGCACGTTCCGCACGTTGGAGCTCTCGAGGTACGCCGGCATGCCCTCGGCGTCGCAGCGCTCGAGCATGTGGCCGATGACCGCCGAGCCCACGCCCTGGCTCTGCACGTCCTGGCGGGTGCCGAGCGCCTCGAGGTAGTAGTGCTCCTCCTTCGGGTGCACCTTCTCGATCGCACTGAACGCGCCCATCACCTTCGGCGTCCCGGTCCCGAGGGCCCGCAACATCGCCGGCAGCGCCCGCAGCATGGCCCCGGTCGACATCTTCCACCGGTTGGGCGCCTTCCAGACCGCGGCGCCCCGCTCGTCGGTCTCGGTGAAGACCAGCTGGTCGTCGGACGCCAGGTCGGACCGGAGGAACGCGCCGAAGAGGATGCGGAGCTTGGGCTCGAGCGCGGCGCCGGTCTTCCCGCCCGCCATCCAGGTGAAGAGCGGATCCTCCGCGAACGCGCTCGCCAGGGTGCACGACAGCTGGGTCTGGTCGGCTGCCGTGGCCGGTCGGACGGTTGTCATCTCGGTGCCCCCTCCGGGCGACCCCCATGCGCCGACGGCACACGCCTGGGCCCCCAAGCCGGGCGCACCCTACGGCACGGCCCGGGTCGCGTCGAGCCACCCGACCGCGACGGCCGCGGCCGCGTGGCGACCGTTCGAGCACGACGAGGCCACCGGTTGCCGATCCGCTCCCCGGTGTCCAGCGCCTCCTCCCGTCAGGCGGCGTCGGGACTGGCGCGGGCTCCTCGGTTGCCCGGTTGGGAAGCAAGGGCCGCGAGCGCGGGGAGGTCGTCGATGTGGACGAGCTCGAGGCCATCGGGCTGGTTGGGGTTGCCGAGGAGGAGGTAGGGGCCGTGGGGGACGAGCATCTCGTGGTGGCGGCCGCTGCCCGTGCAGACCGCCGCGCCGTTGTCGATGCGGTCGGTCCCGCCCCACGACCGAGGGACGAGATGGTGGACATCGAGGGGGCCGCGGACGTCGCAGCCGCCGATGCGGCACTTCCCGTCGCGCATCAGGATCGCCCGCTTCGCCTTGGCGGTGAACACCGACTCGGTCCGGCCGATCGCGACGGTCGCGCCCTGCGCGTCGACGAGGTGCGGCTCGATCCGCGCCGATGCCCGGAGCTTCTCGACCATCGCGTCGGGCAACGGGATCCCCACCACCGTCGCCGGCCCCGACAACGGGACCTGGACGACGAGATGGGCGCCCGGCACCGACGTGGTCTCGTCGGTGCGACGTTCCCGGTACGCGTGCACGAGGTCCATCAGCGCATCCGCAGCGCGACGCTCCCATGGCTCCCACGCCTGACCGGGAGCCGGCTTCCTCCCCTCGATCATCTGCTTCACGACGAGCTCGAACGTCGCACCGTCGACATCGGGCAGCGCCCCGCGGAGGTGGAGCATCCCCTGGTCCTGGTTCCACCACCACCTGAGCTCGCGGGCGGCGCGGCGGGCCCGGGCGTCTTCGATCGTGGGGGTGCGCAGCTCCCGGGCCTTCTGCGCCAGGTCCGCGGCCGACCAGCCCGGCGCCCGCTGCGCCCACTCGTGCTCGTCGGACGCGTCGGCGACCTTCACCACCTGCGCGAGCTGCGCATCCGACAGCCGGCCCTCCGCCGCCACCTGCGCGATCGACGGCAGTGCCTCCAGGGCCCGCGCCGTCGCCACCGTCTGGCGGACCTCCCGGATCGACACCCCATCCCTCCCGGCCAGACGGTCGTCGATCCGGCCGCGCTCGTCGAGCACCCGTGTCGCCGCCAGCTCCCGCAGCCGCCAGCGCCGCTGCTCCCGGACCGCCTCCTCCCGGATCGCCGTCACCGACTCGGTCGAGTGACACCGGAGCTCGTCGCACAGCCCGGGGAAGTCGAACGCCTCCCCGCCGGCAGCACCCGATGCATCGAACTGGTGTTCGGTCACGGGTCGATGATGACACAGGCCTGTGACAGCTACGGCGCGTCCGGAGCCCGGCTCGCGTAGCGTGTGGAGCGCTCCGAATCCGAGAGAGGCGGCCGTGCCGACGCTCCACATCGAACACGCGATCACCGATCTGGACACCTGGCTCGGCGCGTTCGGGCAGTTCGCCGACGCGCGCCGCAACGCCGGCGTCGTGGCCCAACGCGTGCGTCGTCCGGTCGACGACGCGCACTACATCGTCGTCGAGCTCGAGTTCCGGACGGTGCCCGAAGCCGAGGCCTTCAAGGAGTTCCTCGAGACCGTGGTCTGGCAGTCCCGGGACCTCTCACCGGGGCTGGACGGCGCGCCGGTCGCCCGCGTCCTCGACGACGTCGACCCCGCCGACTGACCGCCGAGCCGATCAGACCGCGTCAGACCGCGTCAGACCGCGGGCTCGAGGACCGCATCGATGCTGCTCGCACCGGCGTCGGGGACGCGCGGTTGGCGCCAGCACTCGACGGGGAACGACACCGTCACCAGTGAGCACATCAGCCACAACAGGTTGACGCCCTCGTCGGACAGCTCGTCGACCGGGTACTGCTCCAGGTAGTCGCACGCGTCCTGGAGGCGCGGGAACACCGCGTCGTAGAACGCCTGGAGCTCTTCCATCGACGAGTTGACCCGCTTCTCGTAGCGGGCCCGCTCACCGTGCATCACCCAGTCGCTCCAGGGCGCGAGGTCCTCGAAGCCCGTGGGGAAGGTCACGTCGGCCATCGCCTCGGTCACTGCCGTCCCCCTCAGCCCAGCACCGACACGCCGTTGGCGGTCGCGTACTCGTCGACGATCTGCTGCACCGTGGTGTGGAGGTGCCGGATCATGATCTCCTGGTCGTTCAGCGGGAACGACGTGACCGGCGTGTTCGACTCGATCATCCGCTGCGTGGCCTCGAGCGTGTTGCCGTCCTGGAGGCCGTACTCCTTGAACGTCACCACCGCGAGCTCCTGCGCGAGGCGCTCCTTGCCGTTCTTCGGCGGCACGAAGTAGCAGGTGCCCTCGAAGATGTGGGTGTTGTAGCTCGTCGGCCAGTAGTGGTACGTGAGCAGCCAGTTCGGCTTCCACACGAGCAGCATCCAGTTGGGGAAGAACAGGTAGGAGTCGAGGCCCCACACGGGGCTGTTGGCGAGGTTCTGGGCCGGCAGCGGGTGATCGAGGCCGATGTCGGGCGCGTCCCACGGGCCGAAGAGGCCGGAGCGCAGCACGCGCTCGATCGGCTTCACCATGTTGAGGTCCTTGGGCGGCGACATGCCGCCCCACGACGACACCACGCCGTGCGGACCGTCGAGCTCGTAGTGCAGCGCTTCGTAGCCGTACTTGCCGAGCTTCTCCGACTCCTCGTTGACCGCCTGGCGGACGTGCAGGACGGGTGCGTGGTAGAACTCGGTGAAGGCGTCGATGAACAGCTTCCAGTTGGAGCCGATCTCCGCCCGGTACTTGTGCACCTGGGTCATCTTCTCGAAGGGGTAGCCCTCGAGGCCCTTGCCGAGCGCGCCCATGTACTCGCGCAGCGACGTCGTGTTGTCGGGGTCGAGGTTGACGAAGAGCCACCCCTCCCACGTGTCGATCTGGACGGAGGCGAGCGGGTAGTCGGCCTTGTCGAGCCCGAAGAACTCCTCCTCCTGCTGCACGAAGGTGAGCGCCCCCTGGAGGTCGTAGCGCCACCCGTGGTACTTGCAGGTGAAGTTGCGGCAGACCCCCGAGGTCTCCTCCTTAGGGAAGTCGTTCCACACGAGCTTGTTGCCGCGATGGCGGCAGATGTTGTGGAACGCCGTGAACTCGTCGGGACCCGAGCGCACCACCACGATCGAGGTGCCCGCCGCGTCGATCTCCTTGGTGAAGTAGGAGCCGACCCGCGGGATCTGCTCCACCCGGCCGAGGTTGAGCCAGGTCTTCTCGAAGATGGCCTTGCGCTCGAGCTCGTAGAACTCGGGCGAGGTGGAGTCGGCGTACGACGACGGAGCCGTGCTCAGGTGCGGGTAGTGCTCGGTCCAGGAGCCCTCGGCGGGCTTCGGGAAGTGCGGCACGGGTTGGACCTCCCTCTCGGTGCCGGGGGACGATATCACGGATCTCCGAAAACGAGAAGAACGTTTCCGTTTCCCCGCTCCTGCCCTCTCGGCCCACCCGGCCGGGTCACCGCAGCCTCAAGTCGGGAGCCGCCGGTGCCGACAACCGCCGACGGGAGGCCATCTGCGATGCACACACACCCGTCGGACTCGCACGCGTCCGCACGCCGTCTCGCCGACGAGCGCGGCGCGAACCTCGTCGAGTACATCCTCCTGGTCGCCCTGATCGCCATCGCCGTGATCGGCGCCGTGCTGTTCGTCCGGGGCCAGATCAACCGCACGGCGGTGAAGGCGGGGATCGAGGTCGCGTGCGCCGACTACCCCGACGAGGAGTGCGACGACATCCGGACGATCGTCGACCACCCCGACGTCGACTGGGTCAACCCCGGGGGCTGAGCCGCGGCGCGACCCGATCCCGTCGACCTGGGCACCGGGCGCGGCGCCCTCGATGGTGCGGTACACGGGGCGGGCAGAGCCTCAGCCGAGGCCGAGGCTGACCGTCTTCACCTGTGCGTACTCGTGCAGGGCCTCGATGCCCTTCTCCCGGCCGTAGCCGCTGCCCTTGAACCCGCCGAACGGCGTCTCGATGTTGAGCGCGCCGCCGTTGACCGACACCTGCCCGGCGTCGATCCGCTCGGCCACCCGCAGGCCGCGCGCCGCGTCGCCGCTCCACACGCTGCCCACCAGCCCGTACTCGGTGTCGTTGGCCCGGGCGACGGCGCCGGCCTCGTCGGTGAACGTCATCGTCACCAGCACCGGCCCGAACACCTCTTCGCGCGCCACCCGCCGCGACGGGTCGACGCGGGCGTAGACGGTCGGCCGGACGAACAGGCCCCGGCCCGCCGGTCCGTCGGTGTACGCGGTCCCACCGGTCACCGGCACCAGGCCGTCGGCCGCCGCGCCGGCGAAGTGGTCGAGCACCCGGGCGTACTGCGCCTCGGTGATGATCGGCCCGAAGTCCACCCCCGGGCGCAGCCCCTCGAGGACCGCCACGATGCGGTCGACCACCGCGTCGTGCACCGACTCCTCCAGGATCACCCGGGTGGTCGCCGAGCACACCTGCCCGGTGTTCATCGCGGCGGCCGCGGCCGCGGCCGCCGCGGCCCGGTCCAGATCGGCGTCGGCGAAGATCACCACCGGCGACTTCCCGCCCAGCTCGAGGCTGATCGGCAGGAGGCGCTCGGCCGCGACCCCCGCGAGGTGGCGGCCGGTCGCGACCGAGCCGGTGAACGCGATGCGCCGCACCCCGGGGTGCGCGGCCAGCGGGGTCCCCACCGCCGGGCCGGTGCCGGTGACCACATTGCACACGCCGGCGGGCAGCCCGGCCTCGGTGGCGAGGCGGGCCAGCATCAGGGTGGTGACCGACGTGAACTCCGACGGCTTCGCGACCACGGCGTTGCCCACCGCGAGCGCGGGCGCCGAGGCCCGGCAGGCCTGGTTGAGCGGCAGGTTCCACGGCGTGATCACGCCGACCACTCCGAAGGGCTCGAGCCGGGTGTACGTGTGGTTGCCGGCGCCGAGGTCGATCGTGCGTCCGTGGAGCGCCCGGGCCAGGCCCGCGTAGTAGCGCAGGTACGCGACCGACGTGTCGATCTCGGTGCAGAGCTGCGCGTCGGTCTTGCCGGTGGCGGCCCGCTCCGCCGCCGCGAGGTCGTCGCCGTGGGCCTCGACCGCGTCGGCGAGGGCCACGAGCGCGTCGGCCCG
>VGCA01000104.1 GCA_016870245.1 Actinomycetota bacterium
GACCATCGCCGCGGCGGCGACCGCGGTCGCGATGCCGCTCCTGCTCGCGGCGCCGTGGGGCTGGGGGCGGGTGTGGGACCAGTCGGTCGACTACCACCGCGACGCCCGCCGCTACACCGTCGGCGAGGCCGCGTGGCGGATGGTCAGCACCCTGGTGGAGCGCAACCCGTTCGTGGTCGTCACGGTGGTCGTGGTGCTCGTCGGCGCCCTCGTCGCCCGGTCGCAGTGGCGCCCGCCGCAGCACCCGTGGTGGCAGCGACCGGGCACGCTGTTCGGCACGTGGCTCGGCCTCCAGACGGCGGCGCTCCTCGTCGAGTCGGCGATGTGGCGCACACACGTGAGCCAGCTGATCGTGCCGCTGTGCCTGCTCGCCGCGTTGCGCCTGCCCGCCTGGCGCCCGCTCGTGGTGGCGTGGGTCGTCGCGCTCCCCGTGTGGATCCTGGGCGTGGGCGGCATCGTCCGCCCGGGGGGCTACCGGGGCGACGACGCCAGGCTCGCGGCCCGGCTCGACGCGCTGCCCGCTCACGCGGTGGTCGTCACCGACGAGCCCGGCTTCGCGTGGCGGGCCGGCCTCCGGGTACCGGAGTCGTTCGTCGACGTGTCGGTCAAGCAGCTCGAGCAGGGCCGCATCACCCGGGCCGACATCCTCGACGCGGCGCGCGCGTCGCGCGCCTGCGCGGTGCTGGTGACGAGCGACGAGCGCTTCGGCCGCTACCCGCGCCTGCCCGGCCTGCTCGGGGACGCCGGCTACGAGGTCGCGTGGCGCGACGGCGACGGCGACCGCACCCTCTACCTGCGCCCCTGCCGCTGACGGCGCCGCGCGCTACTGCGCCTTGCGCTCGGGCGTGGATCCGAGCCGGTCGAACCACCGCAGCGGCGCCACCCGGTCGATGACGCGCGAGAACGACGACACCTCGGCCACGATCGTGAGCACCACCACGATCACCAGCGCCGTGACCCGGCTGGTCTCGCCCCGACCGAGGACCACCCCGAGCCCGAGCACCGCCCCGATCACGTTGGCGCCGGTGTCGCCCAGCATCACCCGCTCGGCGAGGTCGTCGGGCAGCAGCGCGATCGCCGCGCCCATGGCCGGGGCGATGGCGACCCCGGCCGCACCCGTCCCGAGGACGAGCGCGAGCGGGACGTAGGCGACCAGCGCGAACTTGATCGTGCGGCCCGGCGCCCGGTCGAGCAGGTTGCCGAGGTTCGCGGCGAGCGCGATCAGCACGGCGTCGACGATGAGGCGCCGTCCGCTCGCGAACCCCGGGGTCGCGACGAGCACCACCGCCACCGCCGCACCGCCGAACAGCTTGAGGAACCCCGTGGTGATGCGACCGCGGGCCAGCGCGCCCACGTGCCCCGAGAAGCCACGGGCGCTGCCATCGCCCAGCAGGTCGTCGAGGAGGCCGAGGAGCCCGAACGCGAACACCGCGAACAGCACCAGGCTGCGGTCGATCGTCAGCCCCGACTGCTCCCCGACCCCGAGGGCACCGAGCACCGCCCGGCCGGCCTCGACCACCAGCACCGCGAGGACGATCAGGATGCCCGCGGCCGTGGGGAGCCGGTGCCCGCGGTAGTTCTCGCGCTCGAGCACGGGGGACGCGAGCACGTCGGGCGCGCCCACCCGCAGGAACACGACGGCCAGCGCGCCCGCCAGGAGCCCGAGGACGACGATCACCGTGCGGTCCCCACGGGGTCGGGCGTCGAGTCGGGCGCGGCGACCGCCGCGGACGGGTCACCCGACGCGTCATCCGCCGCGACGCCGGGAGCGCCGCTCACCTGGGTGCGGGCGGTCGTGACGAGGAGGTGCACCCACGCGGCGACGAACACGACGAGCATGATGCCCGGAACCGTCATGCCGGAGTCGTTGAGCGCGAAGCCGAGGGCCGCGAGCACCACGAACCCGAGGCAGGCGGCCCGCCACTCGGGCACGGCGGCCAGCACCGCGACGACCCGGTCCCGGTGCCGGCGCCACAGCAGGTACCCGCCCACGACCGCGATCAGCAGGACGAGCCCGAGGAGGTTGGTCCCGATGGTGGCGAGGCTCAACGCCAGCTTGCGCTGGACGACCGCCGTGAACGCCCCGACGCCCTCCTCGCCCGCGTCGGCCACCAGCCGCCCGAGATGGGTGCGCTCGTCGGCCGGGCGCGCGAGGTCGGCGAGCGCCGCGACGGCCCCGACGGCCACCACCACCGCGCCGGCCGCGGCGACCGTACGGGCCCGGATGCGCCGACCGGTCAGCACGGCCATCGTCACCAGGTACGCCGGCACCATCGACAGGATGCCGCCGACGTCGGAACCCCACATGGGCGCCACGTCGACCACGACCGCGAGGCCGAGGAGCGCGCCGGCCGCGGCCCGCCCGCGGCGGCCACCCAACCGGTGGGCGAGCAGCACCGCCGCGCAGAGCGCGGCGGCCGCGTACGCCGCGTACGCCGGATTGCCGAACCCGGCGAAGCGTCCGGCGACGGTCGGCGAGTAGCCCAGCGTGGAGTTCAGCACCAGCGGCGCTCCCCGCATGGCGTCGACGGTGAGCAGCGCGACCACCACGAGCAGCGCGGCGAGCAGCCCGTCGAGCGGGCGGCGGCGGCCCAGCCACGCGCACCCGAGTGCGAGCACGACACCGATGCCCACGAAGGCGGCGAAGAACCCGACCCGGCCCGCCTCGTGCAGGGGCCCGACCCGCACGAGGAACGCGGCGGCGAGCAGCGAGATCGCGAGGAGGGCGGCGAACGTCGCGGCGGTCCCGCCCCGGGGCGGGCGCCGGAGGGCCCGGAAGCCGAGCAGGACCACCACGAGCGTCATCGCGACGAGCCCGACATAGACGATCCCGATCTGCGCGTCGCGGAACTGGGCGGCCGCGTCCTCGCGCCGGAGGAGCTCGAGCCGATCGCGCGCGCTCCCCCCGGTGCCCCCGACCTCGGCGGCCTGCCCCTCCATCGAGTCGGGCACGGGGACACCCAGCGCGTCGAGCACGGTCGGGGCGATGTCCTGGATCTGCACGAACCCGTCGCGACGCGTGGTCGCCGACCGGAGCAGGCCGGGTGAGAACCCGGGCCCCCGGATCGCGAGCGGCGTGAGGGTGACGCGGTCGGGGGCGTGGGCCGGGCCGACGACCATCACGACGTCGCGGGTCAGGTCGACCGCGCCGAGGAGCTCCCCGAGCAGCGCGTCGGCGTCCGCCAGGGCGGCGTCGACCTGGTGGGCGTGCTGCGCGTCGGTGACATAGGGCGCGTACCGCGCGACCCGCACCAGGTCCGAGGCCTCGACCAGCGTGACGGTCCGGTCCGACCACGCGTCGGCGAACGCGTCGGTGACCGCCCGGCGATCGAGGCGGACCCCGAACGGCGCGGCGGCATCGGGCGCGAGCAGCCCGGGATCCACCCGACCGCCGGCGACCCGCCCGTCGTGGTCCATGAGCCCGAGCGTGGCGAGGCGCTGGCGGGCCGGCGGTGCGGCATCGTCGAGGATCGATCGGGCGGCGTCGGGCTCCTCGCCGTCGGCGTTGGCGACGACCGCCCGGCCGATCCCCGCCGCGGCGAGTGCGTCGGCGAGCGCGCCGACCTCGCCGTCGTAGTGCAGCCCCGCGTTCTCGTCCACCAGGCCGACGATCGCCGTCTGCACGATCGGCGCCCGCGGGGCCAGCCCGGTGCGCTGGGTGAACGCGTCGCCGGCGGTGGGGGCGCCGAAGGGCTCGTCGACCCCGAGCCCCCCGCCGGTCGCGGCCTCGATCGACACCGTGCGCGTGCCGGCGCCGATGGTCGCGTAGCCGTCCCCGAGGGGGGTCATACGCGCGTCGACCCGGGTGGACAGTCCCGCCACCGCGGCCCGCTCGACGAAGCGGTCGAGGTGGGGCGTGTCGGCCCGTTCGATGTCGGCCCACGAGACGTACGGGAGGCTCAGCACCAGCACCCGGCGGGCCGGGCGGTCGTCGGCGGCCGCACGGGCACCGGCGACCCCGCCGACCACGACTCCGGCCGCGGCGACCACACCGCCGAGGGCGATCGCGAGCAGGCGCGTCCATCGCAGCCCGCCGCCCCTCCGCCGCGCCCGTCCCCGCGCCGCGTTCACGGCTCCAGGGCCGGGTCGGCCGGCTCGAGGTCGCGGGTGCGGCTCCGCCGCGGCAACGGGAGCGGCTGGCGGCGCACGAGGCGGAGGCCGAGGAGGTAGCACCCGAGACCGGCCAGACCCAGCCCGGCGACCAGCAGCGCCGTCAGGAGCCGGGACTGCGGCTCCACCGCCGCGCCCACCCACCAGCACACGATGCCGATCGGCAGCGCGACGAGGACCGCCGGGAGCAGGGCGGCGGGCCACAGCGGAGCCCCGGTCCGCCGCCGCAGGCCGACGCCGAGGGCCAGCGCACCGAGGACGTAGGCGAGGGAGTGGCCGATCCCGAGCATCCCCACCGTGGCGCTGCCGTCGAACGCCCGCCCGCCGACGACCATCACCAGCGCGCCGACGACGCCGGCGACGAGGGCGACGACGGCCGGCACCCGGCTGTTGCCGAGCGCGTAGTACGCCCGGGCGAACAGCAGGAACGCGCTGTACGCCACCAGCCCGAGCGCGAGCGACGCCAGTCCGGCCGCGAGCAGCTGGGCGCCGTCACCCTTGGCCGCACCGCCGAAGGCCACGACCCGCATGAGCGGGTACGCGAGCGCCATCATCAGCGCGGTCGCCGGCACCACCAGCAAGACGATGTTGTCGAGCGCCCAGCGCAACGACCGGGCGAAGGCGCCGGGCTCCCCCGACTCCCGCGAGAGGTCCGAGAGGATCGCCGTGTGCACCGGCTGGGCGAGGATCGCGTAGGGCGCGAGGAAGAACACGAAGGCGACCTGGTACGCGACGGTGCCACCCTTGACGCTGTTGCCGACGACGATCGCCGCGCCGAGCAGCAGGCCGACCATCGTGTGCTGGAACACCGCCCATCCCGACAGGCGGACGACGCGCCGCACCTCCGCGTCGTGGCGCCCGAGCCGGGGGTAGAGCCGGAACCCGGAGCGCCACAGCGCCACCGTCGGGATGCCGACGAACGCCGCGACGCCGAGCGTCCCGCCGATCGCGAGGATCAGCGCCTCTCCCGTCGTGAGGTCGACGGTGGGATCGGGCCCGGTCACGAGGCGGAACACCACCATGGTGATCACGGTCACGACCGTGTACCCGACGGGCGCGAGCGCGGTGACCGTCAGCTTGCGCTTCGCGTACAGCACCGCGACCGCGATCGCGCCGACGGCGTAGAGCATCACCTGCGGGATGTACCAGCGCAGCAGCAGGGTCGAGAGCTGCTCCTGTTGGGCCGCCTTCTCGGCCTCGGTGACGCCCCGGGTGAGCAGCTGGGCGATCCAGGGCGCGGCGACGATCCCCACGACCGACACCGCGCCCAGGACCACGAGGGCCAGGCCCAGGAGGCGACCGGCGAGGTGCTCCGCCCGAGCGCCATCGTCGCGGTCGAGGAGGTCGACGAACGTCGGGACCAGCACGGCCGACAGCGCCCCGGCGGCGATGAGCTCGAACAGGACGTTGGAGACCGAGTTCGTCGACTGGTAGGCGTTGCCCAGGTACGTGGTGCCGAGGACGGCCGCGACCACGAGGACGCGCACGAATCCGATCGAACGCGACACAGCGGTCGCGATCCCCATCCCGGTCGCGGCGCGGCGCGCCTCCGGCCGTTGGGTCACACGCCCCACCACTCGGGTGCGGCGCGGTCGGCGCCCGACCCGAACCCGTAGTGACCGATGATCCCCTGGCCCAGCTCGCCCAGGGTGAGGACGGCGACGAGCGGGCCGTCGACCGCGTCGAAGTCGTCGACGGTCGCGACCTGGTCGTCGAGGTCACCGCTGCGGATGGCGGCGAGGTCATCGCCCCGAGCCGGGCCCTCCTCCCGGAGCCGCCACTCGTCGGCGACGGCGACGAGCCGCCCGGACGCCGCGAACGCCGTGGCGAGCGGGAGGACGCCGCGCGCGAACGGAACCGCCGTGTCGCTCCCGCCGATCACGAGCATCCGGCTCGACCGGCCGTCGAGCTTCGTCGGGTCGAACGCCACACCGTCGACCTCCTCGAACGACACGAAGCCGGCATTGTCGAGCGCAGTCAGCAGGTCGGCGCGTCCCGTGGTCGGGCCGACCATGATCCGGTTGGCGAGGGCCTGGGCCGCCGCGTCGCGGATCGCGGCCTTCGCGGTGCTCGTGGAGCCGACGAGGCCGGCGAGCTCGGCAGCGTCGTCGGGCGACTCGAGGTTCCACTTGTCCTCCAGCCACACGATCCCCGGCACGGTGGCGCCGGCGAGTCGGGCGAGCTTCGCGGTCTGGGTCACCTTCCCCGAGTCGACCCCCCGCACCGCGATCGGGATCACGGGCTCGTTGGAGAGCGCCCGGCTTGTGGCCGCGAACTGCTCGACGTCGCCGAGGAGGGACTCCAGCCGGGCCTGCTCGGCCCGGAGCTGGTCGTTCTCGCCCCGGATGTCGTCGGCCCGCCGCTCGACGGTGTCGACCCGGCTCTGCAGCGTGTCGACGGTCGGCTGCCCGAGCACGCCGTAGCCCATCACGACGCCCACCGCGAGGGCGAGGAAGACCGCGATGAGGGAGATGAGATGGAAGCGGAAGTTGATCACGGGAGCCCTAGCGGGTGATGGAGAACCAGAGGTCTTCGAAGGTGATGCGCAGCGCGTCGAACATCGCGTGGATCGGCCGCGCCACGATGGCCACGACCATGATCGCCACGAGCGCGGCCGCGATGAGGAGCACGACGTCGAGGCGCCGGACCCGCCCCTCGTAGAGGCGGCTCACGCCCTTGGCGTCGACGAGCACCGGCCCGAGCCGCAGCCGGGTGAGGAAGGTCGACGACATGCCCTTGCGGCCCTTGTCGAGGAACTCGACCATCGTGGCGTGCGTGCCGACGGCGACGATGAGCTGGGCGCCGGCGTCCCAGGCGAGGAGCATGGCCACGTCCTCGCTGGTGCCCTCGGCCACGAACTCCAGGTAGGGCACGCCCCACTCGAGCAGCTGCTCTCGACCGGGCGCGCGGCCGTCGGGGTGGACGTGGTGGACGAGGTCCTTGGCGGTCCCGAGGGCGGCCTCCGACACCGAGTCGAAGTCGCCGATGATGATGTCGGGCTTGAGCCCGATCTCGAGCAGCGCGTCGGCGCCACCGTCGACGCCGATGAGGACCGGCTTGTACTCGCGGATGTAGGGCCGCAGGGCCACCAGGTCGCTCCGGTAGTCGTGGCCCCGCACCACCACGAGCACGTGGCGACCCTGGATCTCGGTGACGAGCGGGGGCAGCTCGAGGGGCTCGAACGAGATGCGGGCTTCCTTGCGGATGTACTCGAGCGTGTTCTCGGCGAAGCGCTCCAGCTCGGCGCCGATCGACGAGCGGGCGACCTCCATCGCCTGCTCGATCTCGGCCTCGTCGCGCACCTTGCCGGTGGCGAGGAGCTCGTCGCCCCTCCACACCTCGCCGCCGACGATCCGCAGCTCGTCGCCCTCCTGCACCCGGTCGAGGAGGTCCGCACCCACCTCGTCGACGAGCGGGATCCCGGCCGAGACCACGCGCTGCGGGCCGAGGTTCGGATAGCGACCGCTGATCGACGGCGCGGCGTTGACGACCGCGGCGACCTTCTTCTCGACGAGGCCGTCGGCCGCGACCCGGTCGAGGTCCTCGTGGTCGATGACGACGATCTCGCCGCCCTCCAGCCGCTTGATGAGATCCTTGGTGCGCCGGTCGACCCCGGCACGCCCGACGACGTGGAGCGACGCCGGCGCATCGTCGCGGGTGCGGCGGAAGACGGCCATCAGCGTCGCCCCGCCTTCACCGGGCGGGCCGTCTCGTGCGCGGCGGCGAGGAGCTCGGCCGCGTGGTTGCGGGCGTGGTCGGACTCCCCCACTCCCGCGAGCATGCGAGACAGCTCGCGCACCCGGGCCTCGGCCTCGACCGGCGTGGCGCGGGCGACGGTGCGGCCGTCACGGTCCCCCTTCTCCACCACGACCTGGTGGTCGGCGAACGCGGCGACCTGGGCGAGGTGGGTGACGCACAGCACCTGGTGCTTCGCGCCCAGCACGCCCAGCAGGCGCCCGACCGCCGTGCCGGCCTCACCGCCGATGCCAGCGTCGACCTCGTCGAACACCAGCGTGGACGGTGCGTCGGCGGTCACGAGCCTCAGGGCCAGCATGGTGCGGGCGAGCTCGCCGCCCGACGCGGCCTTCGCGAGCGGGCGCGCCGACTCGCCGGCGTTGGCCGCCAGCAGGAATGTGACGACGTCGGCGCCGTCGTCGGTGAGGTCGCCCGGCTCGACCGTGACGCTCACCTCGGCGCGCGGCATCGCGAGCTCCCGCAGATGCCGCGTGACCGCCGCCGCGAGCGGCCCGGCCGCGGCCGCCCGAGCGGCCCGCAGGTCCCGCGCGGCGGCCATCGCGGCGCCGTCGGCGGCGGCGATCCGCGACTGGAGCGCCGCCGCGTGCTCCTCGTGGTGCTCGATCTGGCCCAGCCGGTCCCGGACCTCGGTGGCGTACGTGAGGACGTCGGCGAGCGTCTCGCCGTACTTCCGTCGCAGCTGGCGCAGCAGCTGGCGCCGGGTGCGGACCCCCTCGAGTCGCTCCGGGTCCTCGGCGACGCCGTCGGTGACGACCCGCAGATCGTGGGCGAGCTCCGCCACCTCGGCCTGCAGCGCCTTCGTGCGGTCGTGGAGCTCGGCGAGCGTCGGCCGGTCGCCGAGCGCGGCCGCGGCGGCGCCGAGCGCGTCGAGCCCCGACCGCTCGACCTGGTCGTACGCCGTGTGCAACGACTCGCGGATCGCGACCGCGTCGGCGAGGAGCGCCTCCTCGGCCCGGAGCGCGTCGTCCTCGCCGGCGTCGACGATCGCGGCGTCGTCGATCTCGGCGATCTGGAAGCGCAGCAGGTCGGCTTCGCGCGCGCGGGCACGGTCGTCGCCCCCGAGCGCATCGAGCTCCGTCCGGAGCGTCCGGGCCTCGGCCCGCGCGGCCCGCAGGGCGGCGAGCGCGTCGGTCGCCGCCGTGCCGGCGAACTGGTCGAGCGCGGCGCGCTGCTCCGCGGGGACGAGGAGGTGCTGATGGGCGTGCTGGCCGTGCAGGTCGACGAGGGTGGCCCCGATCTCACCCAGCTCGCCGGCCGTCGCGAGGCGCCCGTCGATGTACGCGCGTGAGCGTCCGTCGGCCGGGAGCACCCGCGCGAGCACGTGCTCCTCGTCGTCGGCGCCGACGAAGCGGCCTTCCACCCGCGCCTCGCCGGCGCCGTCGCGTACGAGGGCGGGGTCGGCCCGGCGGCCGAGCAGCAGCTCGAGCGCCTCGACCAGCAACGTCTTCCCCGCGCCGGTCTCACCCGTGATGGCGGTCAGCCCCACGCCGAGCTCCACCGTGATCTCTTCGACGATCCCCAGGTCGGCGACCCGCAGCTCCAGCAGCATCCGCGCCTACCGGTCGGAGAGGCCGAACTTGGCCTTCAGGATCTGGTGGAAGTCACGGGGTACGAACGACACCACTCGGGCGGGCTTCGGGGCGGCCGAGCAGGCGATGCGGTCGCCCGGGTCGAGGTGGCCCACCTCCCGGCCGTCGACGGTCATCGACGCGCCGAACGAGCCGGTCACCGTGATGCCCACCTGCTCGGCGGCGTCGAGCACGAGGGCGCGGTCGAACAGCATGTGGGGCGACACCGGGGTGAGCAGCAGGCAGCGGTGGCGCGGCGACACGATCGGCCCGCGGGCCGAGAAGGAGTAGGCGGTCGAACCCGTGGGCGTGGCCACGATGAGGGCGTCGGCGGCGTAGGTGGTGAAGAGCGCCCCGTTGATCGCGACGTCGAGCCGGGCCATGTGCCCGGTGCGGGACTTCTCGAGCACCGTCTCGTTGAGGGCGAACCAGCGCCCTCCGGCCGGCCCGGCGGAGTCCACCTCGATCGCGAGCATCATGCGCTCCTCGACGTGGTAGTCACCCACGAGCAGCCGCTCGAGGGCGACGTCGAGGTCGGTGGACTCCACCTCGGTGAGGTAGCCCATCTGGCCGACGTTGACGCCGAGCACCGCGACCCCGACCTCGTAGGCCTGGTCGATGGTGCGCAGCATCGTGCCGTCGCCGCCGAGCGACAGCACGACGTCGAGGCCGCTCGGGAACGCGCCGTCGGCGGCGAGATCGGGACGGCTGACCAGCGCCGCCTCCGGCCCCGGGATCACGGGCGTGGCCCCGTGCGCCTCGAGCCAGGCCGCCGCCCGTCCCGCGAGGTCGAGCGCCGCGGCGCGGTCACGGTGCGGGAGGATGCCGACCTTCACGCGGTCACCTCGGCCCGGACGCATCGCGCCAGCTCGACCGTCGACAGCGGGGGCCCGACCCGGTCGGCCCGGACGAGGAACTCCCGGTTGCCGTCGGCGCCCCGAAGCGGTGAGCCGGTCACCGCGGTGACGTGGAGTCCGGCGAGCGCGAGCCCGG
>VGCA01000105.1 GCA_016870245.1 Actinomycetota bacterium
AAGGGCCAGCCGCCCGGCCCCGAGGGCAGCGCACTCAAGCTCTACTGGAGCGAGATGAGCAAGCGGCTCCACGACACCGTCATGGCCGTGCTCGCCGAGGCCGCCCCGCTGTGGTTCGGCGCCGACGACAACCCCGGCGGCGGCACCTGGCAGCGTTCGTGGCTCTACTACCAGGCGTCGTCGATCTGGGCCGGCACCAACGAGATCCAGCGCAACATCCTGGCCGAGCGCGTCCTCGGCCTCCCCCGCGACCCCAAGTAGCGCGGCCACTCCCCCGCTTGGCGCCCTGGCGCCGCTTCACCCACCCTGCGCCTTCGCACGGCGACAAAACGCGCGGGACGGGTGCGGAGGGGCTGACGGGGGCGTCAGGTCGGATCGGATTCCTGGCATGATGCCCCCATGCCCGCGCAGTTCGAGACGATCCACTACGAGGTCGAGGGCCACCTCGCCTTCTTGACCCTGAACCGGCCCGACGCCGCCAACGCGCAGAGCTCGCTGATGATCGACGAGATCGACGCGGCGCTCGACCTGGCCGACGCCGACGACGAGGTGCGGGTCGTGATCCTGGGCGGCGAGGGCAAGCACTTCTCCGCCGGTCACGACCTGAAGGACATCCTCAGCGAGGCCGACGAGTGGTCCCGCATGCGCGACACGCCCGAGGGCAAGCTGCGCCACGAGCAGGTCATGTACTGGGACAAGTGCCTGCGCCTACGCAACTTCCGCAAGCCGACGATCGCGTCGGTGCACGGTGCGGTCGCCGCGGCGGGCCTCATGCTCGCCTGCATGTGCGACCTGATCGTGGCGGCCGACGACACGCGGTTCTCCAACCCGGTCGCCCGGATGACCGGCGTGGGCGTGGAGATCCTGGTCGAGCCGTGGGAGCTCGGGCCCCGCAAGGCCAAGGAGTTCCTCTGGTGCGCCGAGACGCTCTCGGCGGCCGACGCCGAGCGCTTCGGGCTCGTCAACAAGGTCGTCGCCCGCGACGACCTCGACGGCGCGGTGCGGGAGATGGCCGAGAAGGTCGCGCTGATCCCGCCGGTGACCGCCGAGGCGATCAAGGACACCGTCAACCACACCCTCGACAACATGGGCCAGCACGAGTCATGGCGCTACCACTTCATGGTGCACCAGTTCGTCTCCGCGAGCGCGACCGCGACCAGCGCGATGTCGAGCCGCAAGGAGGGCGGCATGGACGCGGTGAAGAAGGAGCAGGCAGGCAGGTGACGGGCCCCCTCCAAGGAGTCCGGGTCCTCGATCTCGGCACCCGCATCGCCGCACCGTTCTGCGCCGGCCTGCTCGGCGAGCAGGGCGCCGAGGTCATCAAGATCGAGCAGCCCGGCACCGGCGACTTCATGCGCGACATCGGGCCGTTCGTCACGCCGGGGCTCGCGAGCGACGCCACCGCGGGCGAGACGGCCGGCGGACCCGGCTACTCGCTGTTCTGGGCCGTCGAGGGACGCGGCCGCAAGAGCGTCACCCTCGACCTTCGGCGGCCCGAGGGCCAGGACGTCTTCCGCCGCCTCGCCGCCACCGCCGACATCGTCGTGGAGAACTTCCGCCCCGGCACCCTCGAGCAGTGGCACATCGGCCCGGCCGACCTCGACCCCCGCCTCGTCGTGGTGCGCATCTCGATGTTCGGCCAGGACGGGCCCAATGCCCGGCGCGGCGGACTCGACCGCGTCGGCATCGGCTACGGCGGCCTCCTCAACCTCACCGGCTACCCCGACCGGCCGCCGGTGCGCGTGGGGGTGACGATCTCCGACTACCTCACGGGCGTGTTCGCGGCCCAGGCCGCGCTCGGCGCGCTCTACGCGCGCGACGGTCGACGCACCGGGAACGGCGCGGTGATCGACGCCGCGCTGTACGGCTCGGTCCTGCGCATCCTCGAGTGGACCCTCCCCGCCTACGAGCAGCTGGGCATCATCCGCACGCGGGAGGGCAACCGGCTCGCCAACTCGGCGCCGCTCGACAACTACCCGTCGGCCGACGGCAAGTACGTGTGCATCGTGGCAGGGAGCGACGCGAACTTCGCCCGCCTCTGCCAGGCGATGGAGCGCACCGACCTGCTGGACGACGCACGCTTCACCCGCCTCGCCGACCGTGCCGCGCACAACGACGAGATCAACACGATCGTCGCCGAGTGGACGTCGTCACTGCCCGCCCACGAGGTCGAGGAGCGCTGCGTCGCCGCCGACGTCCCCGTCGCCACCGCGTTCACCGCGGCCGACATCTTCGCCGATCCGCACATCGCCGCCCGCGGCGACCTCGTGACCGTCGACGACCCGGTGATCGGCCCGGTGCAGCAGCAGGCGCCGTACCCCCGCCGGGTGGGCGAACCCATCGTCGCGCCGTCGGGCGCACCCCGCCTCGGCGAGCACACCGACGAGATCCTGCGCGAGATCGTCGGGCTCGACGCCGACGAGATCGCCCGCCTGCACCAGGAAGGAGTGGTGTGACCGCCGCGACCCGACCCCTGACCGAGGGGATGTTCCGCGATCGGGCCGACCGGTCGATCGTCCTGATCGGCGGGTACTCGCCGTCGAGTGGCCGCACCCACTTCCCCCGGCTCGCGGCCTGTCCCTACACCGGCGCCGACGACGTCGAGGAGGTGGAGCTGCCCACCGACGGCACCCTCTGGGGCTGGACGGCCGTGACCGCCCGCCCGCCGGGCTACGACGGCGAAGTGCCCTTCGGGTTCGGGGTGGTCGAGCTGAGCGACGGCCTGCGCGTGATCACCCGGCTGACGGTCGCCGACCCCGGCGCCCTGGCCTTCGGCCAGCCCATGCACCTCGTGGCCGACACCCTCCAGACCGACGAGGACGGCACCGCCGTGGTCACCTACGCGTTCGCACCCGCCTCGGGCGACCCCCACGGGAGTGCGGCCTGATGGACGTCTCGATCACCGGCATCGGGCTGCACCCGTTCGGTCGCTTCGACGGGGTGACCGTCACCGACATGGGCGTGACCGCGGTGAGGGCGGCGCTGGCCGAGGCGGGCAACCCGCGCTTCCAGGCCGCGTTCTGCGCGACCGTCTACAGCGGCGTCGCGGCCGGCCACAAAGTGCTCGGCGCGCTGGGCCTGACCGGCGTGCCGATCGTCAACGTCGAGGCCGGCTGCGCGAGCGGCGGCGCCGCGCTCATGCTCGCCGCGCACTCGATCGCCAACGGGCAGTACGACACCGTGCTCGTGTTCGGCATGGAGAAGATGCCGAAGGGCATCATCCGCTCGTCGTTCTTCGAGCCGTGGCGCGAGCAGGGCGGCTTGGCGGTGACTCCCGCGTACTTCGCGCTGCGAGCCCAGCGGCTCATGCGCGAGTCCGGGGTGACGAAGGAGCACCTCGCCCGGGTGTGCGTGAAGAACCGGGCCAACGGCGCCGACAACCCCAACGCGATGTACCAGAAGCCGACGACCGCCGAGGACGTGCTCGCGTCACGGGTGGTGTGCGAGCCGCTGCACCTGCACATGCTCTGCTCCCCCAACGAGGGGGCGGCCGCGGTCGTGCTGCAGAAGTCCGAGCGCGGCGACGGCGCGGTCCGGATCGCCGCCGCGGCCCTGCGATCGCACCTCCCCGGCTCGGTGCTCGGCGAGGCCACGCCGATGAGCGGCATCGACGACACGGGGATCACCCCACCGTCGTCGCTCGCGGCCGACGCCGCCTACGAGGAGGCCGGAATGGGCCCGACGGACCTCGACGTCGTCGAGTGCCAGGACACCGACGCCGCCCGCGAGCTGCTCGGCTACGAGGAGCTGCGGCTGTGCGAGCGGGGCGGCTCGGCCGCGCTGCTCGAGTCGGGCGCGACCGAGCCGGGCGGCCGGCTGCCGGTCAATCCCAGTGGGGGCCTGCTCGCCAAGGGCGAGCCGCTCGGCGCGTCGGCCCTCGGCCAGGTGGTCGAGATCACCCAGCAGCTGCGCGGGACGGCCGGGCCCCGTCAGGTCGCCGGCGCCGGCGCGGGCCTGGCCCACACCGTCGGCCGCGGCGCCAACGCCGCCGTCGTCATCCTCAAGCGTTGATGCGTCCCTGAGCGACGCTACGCGTCGGACGAGGGACGCATAGTTGCACCATGCGTCCCTCGGCGACATCACTCGCGCGCGGACCCCGCGTCGCTCGAAGACGCATCGTCCGACCATGCGTCTCCTGCCCGACGCCTGGCGTCGGCCAGGGACGCATCATGGTCAGCTGACGCGGGCGTTGTAGGAGGAGATCTCCTCGTCGGCCTTGGTCGCGGCGTCCTTCAGGGCGGTCTTGGGGTCGAGGCCCTGGGTGAGCATCCGGGTGAGGGCGTTCTCCACCTCGGCACGCACCTCACGGTACGGACCGATCACCGGACCCGCGGTGGCGATGTTGTTCACGCCGCTCACCAGCTGGTCGTAGGCCACCCTGTACTCGGGGGTCTTGGCCCAGGCCGCCTGGAGCACCGGCTCGTCGAGGGCATCCTCCCGGTTGGGCGAGTACCCGGTCCCCACCGACCACTGCGCCTGGCTCTCCGCCGTGTTGAGGAACTTGATGTAGTCCCATGCCGCGGCCTGCCTCTCGGGCGACGACGCCTTCGGGATGAACAACGCGGCCCCACCCACGAGTACGCCCCCCTTGCCCACCGGGCCCGGCATCGGCGCCACCCCGATGGTGACGTTGGGGAACTGCCCACCGCCGAGCACGCCGAGGATCGTCCCCAGGCTGGCCGACGTGTCGATCGTCATGGCGGCGTTGTCCGCCCCGATGGCCAGCAGGTTGTCGACGTTGCCCTCCGGCGGACCGGTGTTGAGCGCGAGCTTGTCGTCGACCATCGAGTCGAGCCACGCGAAGATCTCCTGGCCGACCTTGGTGTCGAACTCGACGCCGGTCGCACGCTTCGCCCGACCGTTGCCGTTGTTCACGTACGGCTTGCCGGCCTTCGCGAGCCACTGCTCGAGGTACCACGGGTCGAGCTTGATCGAGTAGCCGGTCTTCGCGGCGCCGGACGTGACGATCTTCTGTGCGGCCGCGCGCACCTCGTCGAGCGTCTTCGGCGGCTTCTCGGGGTCGAGACCGGCCTTCTGGAACGCCTGCTTGTTGTAGTAGAAGACCGGGTTCGAGACGTTGAACGGCATGCCGTAGAGCGTGTTCTGGACGGTGTAGTAGTCGAGCACCCGGGGGATGAACGCGTCGGTCGGGTACTTGTCGGCCTTGATGCACGCACCGATCGGCACCACCGACTGGCTGTCGATCACCCCCTGGAGCGACGTGTCCTCGAGCTGGACGATGTCGGGCAGGTTGCCGCTGCCGAGGCCGGCCCGGAACTTGGTGAACGTGTCTTCGTAGCTGGTGGTGTTGAGGAGGTTCACCTTCACCGCCGACTGGGACGCGTTGTACCGGTCGGTGAGGGCCTTCAACGCGTCTTCATTGGCCCGGTTCATCGAGTGCCACATCGTGATCTCGACCGGCCCCTTGGCGGAGGCGAGCGCCTTCACCGGGCACTTGGCCGCCTGCGCCCCGGCCGAGCCGGCTCCCAGGGGGACGACGCCGAGGGCCAGCGCCGCGGCGACGGCGCTCAGCACGACGGTGCGCTTGGCAGACCGACGGGTTCGGGTCATGACCACTCTCCTCGGCGAGGTCAGCCCTTGACCGCCCCGGCCGTCAGGCCGCGGACGAGCTGACGTTGGAAGGCCAACAGCAGGATTACCAGGGGGATCGACGCCAGGACGACTCCGGCGAAGGTCACGTTGATGTCGTTGAGCGCCTCCCGGCGCAGCTGGGCCAGGCCCACCTGCACGGTGCGGGCGCGGTCGTCGTCGGTGACGATCAGCGGCCACAGGTACTGGCCCCAGGCCGAGAGGAACGCGAACACGCTGAGCGCGGCGACGGTGGGGCGGGCGAGGGGCACGGCCACCCGCCACAAGAAGCGCCAGTGTCCGTAGCCGTCGAGCGCGGCGGCGTCGCGCAGCTCACCCGGCACGGTGAGGAACGCCTGTCGGAGCAGGAACGCACCGAAGCCCGTCGCGAGGAACGGGAGGATCAGGCCGCCGTAGGTGTTGAGCAGCCCGAGGTCGGCGATCGTCTGGTAGTTGGTGAAGAACACGACCTCGAACGGGATCATCATCGTGGTGAGGAACACCACGAAGAGGAACCCGCGGCCGGGGAACTCGAGGAACGCGAACGCGTAGGCCGCCAGGATCGCGAGCAGCACCTGCCCGACCATGATCCCCGTGGTCACGATCGCGCTGTTCAGCATGTACCGGCCGATGTGGCCGCCCTCCCATGCCTCCTTGTACGCGCCCCACTGCGGATCGGTCGGGAACAGCCCGGGCGGCCGCGACGCGATCTGGTCGGGACGCAGCAGCGAGTTGACCACCGTGATGTAGATCGGGAACAGCACGATCAGCGCGAGGACGCTCAGCAGGAGGTAGCGGCCGGCGAGGCGCACGATTCGCCGGCGGCGGTCGCGCCGCGCCGTGGGCACCACCGGATCAGCGGGCATACGACACCCGCCGCTCCGCGACCCGCAGCTGCACGATCGTGAGGATCAGCACGATCACGAACAGGGCGATCGCCTTCACCGCGGCCACGCCGTCGTTCCCGGCGCGGAAGACGTCCTCGTAGATGGAGTACACGAGAACGTTGGTGGCGTCGTCGGGGCCGCCGCGGGTGAGGATGTCGATCTGCCCGAAGGCCTGGAACGCCATGATCGAGCCCACCACCGCCGAGAAGAAGAGCGTCGGAGAGAGCATGGGCAGCGTGACGTGCCAGAACCGGCGCGCGCCGTCGGCGCCGTCGACCGCGGCTGCCTCGTAGAGGTCGTCGGGCACGCCCTGGAGCCCGGCGCTCATCAGGATGAACGAGAGCCCGATGTTCTGCCAGACGGTGGTCACCGCGACCGCGATGAGCGCGGTCTTCGGATCCTCCAGCACGCCGAGGTCGCCCGACCGACCCATCCAGTACGTGACCAGCCCGATCTGCGGGTTGAACAGCGTCCAGAAGATCACCGACGCCGCGGCCACCGAGGTCGCGACCGTCGACGAGAAGATCGTGCGGTAGATGCCCATCCCCCGCAGCTGCTTGTGCGCGAGCACGGCGAGCAGCAGCCCGAGAACGATGCCGACGGGCACGGTGAGCATCACGAACTCGATGGTGATCCGCAGGCTCTTGTGGAACTCCGACGACGACAGCACGTCTTTCACCTGGTCGAGGCCGACGTACTTCTTCGGCAGGCCGGGGAACGGCGGCGTGCGATGGAGCGCGAGCGAGAAGTTCTTGACGAACGGGTAGAAGACGAAGACCCCGAAGACGACCAGCGACGGGAGGACGAGCGCGTAGCCGAGCAGCGCGTCCTTCGCCCGTCGTCGGGCCGACCTCTGCGCGCTCATCCGGTCATCCCAGCCGGGCCCCGGTCTCGGGGTCGAAGCAGTGGGCGTGCTCGACGCGCACGGCGAGGCGCACCGAGCTCTTCGCCGGCGGCGCGGGCAGGTGACTCCCCTGACGCACGGTGACCAGCTGACCGTCGCCGAGCCGGCCGACGACGTGCTGCTCGTGACCGAGGTGCTCGACGACCTCGACGGTGGCCGTCAGCGCTCCCGGGGTGCCGTCGGTGACGATCTCGACGTGCTCGGGGCGCACGCCCAGCACGATCTCGAGGAGGCCGTCGGCCGCGGCGGCCGCCGCTGCCGCACCCGGGAGCTCGACGCCGTCGGCGCCGATCCGCACCACCGGGGTCCCGCCCGCCGTCTCCAGCCGGCCCCGGACCGTGTTCATCGGCGGCGTGCCGATGAACCTGGCGACGAAGAGGTTTGCCGGCCGGTCGTACACCTCCTGCGGGGAGCCGAGCTGCTGGAGCACGCCCCGGTCGAGGATCGCGACCCGGTGGCCCATGGTCATGGCCTCCACCTGGTCGTGGGTCACGTAGACGATGGTGGCCTCGAGCCGGCGTTGGAGCTCGACGAGCTCGATCCGGGTCGCGGCCCGCAGCTTGGCATCGAGGTTCGACAGCGGCTCGTCCATCAGGAACGCCGCCGGGCGGCGCACCACCGCGCGGGCGAGCGCCACCCGCTGGCGCTGGCCGCCGGACAGCTGGGAGGGCTTGCGGTCGAGGTAGTCGGTGAGATCCAGCATCTCGGCGGCCTCGGCCACCTGGAGGGCCCGCTGGTCCTTGGGGACCTTGCGCGAGCGCAGCGGGAACTCGATGTTGGCCCGCACGGTCATGTGCGGGTAGAGCGCGTAGGACTGGAACACCATCGCGAGATCGCGGTCCTTGGGCTCCACGTCGTTGACCACACGGTCGCCGATGCGGATCTCCCCGGCCGTCATCTCCTCGAGCCCGGCGATCATTCGCAGCAGGGTCGACTTGCCGCACCCCGACGGGCCGAGCAGCACGAGGAGCTCGTGGTCGTCGACGGTGAGGGAGACGTCGTCGACCGCGATGGTGTCGCCGAAGCGCTTGGTGACCCCCGAGAGGGTGATGCCGCTCATCGGCGCATCGCCGTCACAGGCCAGACCTTACGACTGCGCGCCCCGGCGGGGCGGATCCCCCGGTGAACGCACGGTGGCCATCAACGGTCGCGGAGGAACCAGCCACGCGGGTCCCAACGGCGCAGCGCGGCAACGTCGGCCGGGTCGACCGGATCGAGCTCCCCCACGATGGGCGCGACCTCGAGGTCCCAGCCGCAGGCCGCCTGCGCCGCGGCGACGCGCTCGGCCATCGACTCGGGTCCCGGCGGGACCGCGGTGAGGACGAGCTCGTCGCGCCCCTCGGGCTTCTCGAGCGTGCCGAGGTCGGTCACGAGCGCGCGGGTGGCCCGACCCGGGGAGGTGATGTAGCCGCAGTGCTCGGGAGTCCGTTGCGGGTTGAGGATGGCGACGACCACGCACTCGGCCGCCACGCTCGCGACGTCGTTGCCCCCGCCCGAGCCCACGAGGAACGGGCCGTCGGGGATCATCGTGGAGTTGATGTTGCCGTGCTTGTCGACCTGGGCCCCGCCGAGGCAGGCGATGGTGCGGGTGCCCGCACCCCCGACGAGCGCGCCGAGGACCGTCGACGCGTCGTTGAGCATGACCGACTGCGGGAAGTTGCGGTGGTTGAGCACGAACGGGTCGGCCGGGACCGGGTCGTAGCCCCACAGCCCGATCTCGGCGGTGAGCTGGACCTCGCTCCCCCGCGCCCGGGCCCGGGCCACCGCGAGCCACGCGGCCAGGTTGGCCACCCCGGCGCCCGCGAGCACGGCGTGCGCGTCGAGCGCGAGCACCCGGTCGGCGAGGTGGCGGGCACCCCAGGCCGCCGCGACCTCCCAGCGGTTGGGCGGCGCGTCGAGGTCGGGCAGGTAGGTCGCCTCGTCGGTGCGCCACGAGTCGGCCTCGGCCTTGGCCCGCAGCTGGGCCCGGTGCGCGTCGCCGAGGCGGCGCAGGTACTCCTCCTGCGAGTCGACCTCCAGCACCCAGTGCCGGATCCACGCGTCGTAGTCGTCGGCCCGGCTGGCGGCCCGGGCCTCGACCCAGAAGTCGTAGTCCTCCCCGTAGCCGTCGACCGGCAGATCACCCACGTAGAGGCCGCCCGGGTGCGCGCCCATGGGCGCCTCGCACACCGCGAGCACCTTGTGGGCGGGGATCCGCACGAGGTGCGACCAGGGACGGAGGTCGTCGACCACGCGCTCGACGGTGACGATGGCCCCTCGCGTGGCGGCCAGCGCACCCCACACGCCCTCGAGCATCGGCGGGTGCACCGCGACGTTGCCGGCCCGGTCGGCGACCGGCGCGTGCAGCAGCGCGACATCGGGGGCGAGCGGGGCCAGGACCCCGACCTCGCCGAACGGGGTGTCGACCCGGGCGAAGGCGTCGTTGGCCTCCATCGAGGAGCCGACGATCGACCGAGTGGTGACCGCGGGCAGCCCCCGCGCGGCGGCTTCGAGTCGCTGGGAGAACGCGAGGAACGACCAGTGCTCCACGGCGACCCGCCCGTCCTGGTAGGCGCGAGCGAAGTTGGGGTTGGGCGTGAAGTTGGGGAAGGTGTCACCGCTGTACCCCGTGACGACCTTCGTGACGAGGCCGCCCCGGAAGAACAGCGCGCCGAGGCTCGAGAGGCTGAGCATCACCAGGGTGAACTGCGGGTCGCGGCCCCACCACTGCCGCACGACCTCGCGGGCGGCGGCCGACCAGCGGGTGTGGCCGACGGCCAGGTGGAGGGTGTCACCGGCTCGCACGTGCTCGGCCACGGCTTCGGAGAGCGGGCGGACACGGTCCATGAGTACCTCCGGGGTCCTCGGGGCCCCGGCCCCTCGTTCGGCGTCGCCGACGTTACTCTGGCTTCGATGCGGCGACCGTCCCCGGCCCCGGCCCCGCCCCCCGCGCCACCACCCCGGCAGGCGGGGACTCCCGGACACCCGCCCCGGCGCGCCCCGGCGCCCGGCGGTGCGGTGCCGCC
>VGCA01000106.1 GCA_016870245.1 Actinomycetota bacterium
CGGTGCCGCCGACCTGCGCCGCGAGCCGGGCGCGCCGGTCGGGGTCGGGGTCGGCGACCGCGACGATCTCCGCATCGGGCAGACCGGCCACGGCCGGCGCGTAGCCCTGCTCGGCCAGGCGCCCACAGCCCACCAGGCCGAGGCGCAAGGGAGGGTCGCTCACGACCCCCGCTCCTCGTAGCTCACGCCGGACGCTCGAGGACGGCGTCGTCGGCGCGGGGGCCGAGCATCGACCGTCGCACCCGACCGGCCCGGCGCTCCGCCGCCATCCCCGCCCACAGCCCGACGGGCACCGACGCCACCGCGACGAGGTGGTGCAGCGCATGGAGCAGCACCCCGACGCCGGCCCGTCCGGGACCCTGGCGGCGGACGAGCAACGCGTAGAACGCGTGGTTCAGGGCGCACAGCGCGCCGAGCGCACCGGCCACCACCAGCGGTCGCAGCAGCACGAGCCCCACGAGCGCGACGACGCACGCGAGCGCGCTGAGACGGTGGCGCCACCCGAGGTTGAGCGCCGACGACACCTTCCGGGCGCGCAGCTGCATCGCGACCCACGGGGTCCCCCGCCGGGCGAAGTCGGTCCAGAGCATCGATCGCAGCGTCCACGCCTTGAGGTGGGTGCCCTGGATCGAGGGGTCGAGGACGATGGGCGCTCCCGTGGCGGCGAGGCGACGCCCGAGGTCGATGTCCTCCACCGACGGGTGGGGGTAGCGGTCCTCGTCGAACCCGCCGACGGCGAGGAAGGCGTCCCGCCGGACCGCCCCGAGCCCGGTCCAGAAGGTCTCGGACCGCCCCGCGCCCTGCCGGTGCACGTGGTGGTGGAGCAGGTTGCGGAACGCGGAGACCGTCGTCGAGATGCCCGGCGTGTCGTCGTAGGCACCGAAGAGCCCCACCAGCGCCGGGTCGGCGGCGAACGCGTCGCGGATGCGGACCAACGCGTCGGCGTGCACCTCCACGTCGGCGTCGACGAACACGACGACCTCGCCGGTGGCCCGGGCGACACCGACGTTGCGGGCCGCGGCGGCCGACAGGCGGGCCGGGGCCTCGACGACCACCACCTCCACCGCGTCGGCGCCGTCGGCGGCGGCGAGGGCGGCGAGGCAGCGCCCCAGCGTGGGCGGGGCGTCGGTGGCCGGGACCACGACCGAGAGGGCAGGCACGGGCGGGATCTTATTAGGTGAGGTATACCTAATCAACACCCGGTGACTGCCCGCCGCCGGCCCCCGGCTCGCAGTCGATCCGGTACACGAGCCAGTGGCGCGTCACCGCGGCGACCTCCACCGCGCCCCCCGTGCGGCGGGCCACCCGGCGGGCCTCGCGCGCGGAGTCGGCTGCCGGCGGCCGGGGCACGAAGAGCGTGCCCGGGACCCGGCCCGGCCGGGTGGCGACGTCGGCCATGGGCACGTCCAGCTTCCAGGCGAGGGCCACCCGGGGCACTCCCGCGTCGCGGGCGGCGATCCGTCCGCACGCCTCGACCGCGAGGTCCCCGCCCGCCGCGGTGATCGCGGCGTCGAGATCGTCGACCTGGTGGTCACGGGTGACCACGTCGTCGACCTGGCCGACGATGCCCGTCGCGCGCCACACCACGGCCGGCGCCACCAGCACGACCAGGACCACCACGGCCACCACCTGCGCCCGACGCGACCGCAGCCGAGCGGCGACGCGCACCGCGCCCACGCCCGCCAGCACGCAGACCACCACCGCGCCGGGGAGCAGGAATCGGCTCAGCGCGGCGTAGCCGAGCGCGGCGCCCATGGCCACGACCAGGACGAACCATCCGGCCGCGCCCGCGGCGAGGCCGAGGACGATACGGTCCCGCCGCCGCCACCCGTCGACCACCGCGGCCCCCGCGGCGACCCAGGCGGGTGCGATCACGGTCTCGGCGACGCGCCGCAGCCCGTCGAGCGCGCGGTGGGTGTCGTCGGTGAGCACCCGCGCGGAGTCGGCGCCGTTGAGCGGACTTCCCGAGCCCCACCAGTCGGGTCCGAACCACAGCGCCGGGACGGCGATGCCCACCGACGCGACGAGCGCGCGCAGCCGTCGGTCACGGCGCCACACCCACACGGCGTAGGCCGCCAGGAACGGCCAGGCCTCCGGTCGGTCGAGCGCGAGCAGCCCCCCGAGGACGAGCGCGGCTCCGTGCCTGCCGTCGAGGTGCCGGTCGATCGCCCACACCGTGAGCGCGGCGGTCAGGGGTGCGCTGTGCCCCTCGAGGTACAGGCGGACGTACCGCGGACCGGGGTCGGGCGACAGCACGAGCGCGCCGACCGCGACCGCACCCGCCCAGCGGCTCGCCGCGCGCCCCGCCGACCCGACGGCACCCCGCGCCACGAGGCGTGCCGCGACGCGATAGGTGCCGACGATCGCCAGCAGCGCGCCGGTACGGGCGACGACCAGCCACAGCGCGGGCGCCCAGCCGCCGAACGGCGCCACGAGTGCGGTGCCCACCACGGGGAGCGGCTTCCACGACGGTCCGCCCGTCGTGTCGAGCTGCCAGCGGCCGATCTCGCGCCCCCACACCAGCCAGGCGTAGGGGTCGTAGGCGATCGCGGCCGGGACCGCGAGCGTGGCCACCGCGACGCCCACGCAGACCGCGACGACGATCGCGGGCCGCAGGCCTGGCGACCCGCGACGCGCCGGTGCGGTCAGGCCGCGTCCCCGGTGGCGGGGCCCACCGACGGCCCACTCGGCCCGTCGGTGGATCCGGCGGTCGGCCCGGCGGTCGCTCCGGCGGTCGGACCGTCCGGGTCGGGGGCCACCGTGGCGACCGGGCGGTCGACCCGCACGGCGACCTCGTCGCCCACCTCCCACGGCTCGGCCCCCGTGCTGCGGCTGCGCACCCGGCGACCGGAGCCCAGCTCCACCTGCACCACCTGGTCGTGCCCGTAGTACGAGCGGGCGACCACCCGCCCCACGACCGCCCCCGGGCCGCCGCCGGTCGGGCCGAGGACGATCGACTCGGGCCGCACCACCACCTCGACGGGCCCCCGATGGGCGGGATCGGTGGCGAGCCGACCCAGCTCGCAGTCAACCACCCCGTCGGCGGCCGTGCCCGCGAGGACCTCGGCCTCGCCGAGGAACTCGGCCAGCCAGCGGGTCCGCGGACGGTCGTACACCTCCCGGGGCGTCCCGGCCTGCACCACCCGTCCCGCCTGCATGACGGTCACGAGGTCGGCCAGCGACAAGGCCTCCTGCTGGTCGTGGGTCACGAGCAACGCGCTCGCGCCGGCGTCGCGCAGGATCCGCGCCACCTCCTCGCGCAGCGTGCTCCGGAGGCCGGCGTCGAGCGAGGCGAAGGGCTCGTCGAGCAGGATGACGTCGGGCCGGGGGGCCAGGGCCCGGGCCAGCGCGACCCGCTGACGCTCACCGCCCGACAGCTCGTGAGGGTACGACGCGCGCCGGTCGGCGAGACCCACCAGCGTGAGGCACTCGTCGATCCGGGCGGCGTCGGCCCCGCCGAAGCCCACGTTCTTGGCCACGGTCAGATGGGGGAACAGCGCCCCTTCCTGGAAGACCATGCCGATGCGCCGGTGCTCCGGCTCGACCCAGGCGTCGGGGCCGGCCACCTCCCGCCCACCGATGTGCACCGAGCCCGCGTCGGGGACCTCGAAGCCCGCGATCACCCGCAGCATCGTGGTCTTGCCCGATCCGCTGGGGCCCAGCAGGGCCACGAGCGAGCCCGGCGCGACGGTCAGGGAGGCGCCGGCGACAGCACGGGTGGCCCCGAACGACTTGTGGATGTCCACCGCGTCGATGGCAGGCGGCGGGGTCATGGCACGCGCTCCGATGGGTCGACGACAGGGGCGACTGGGACGGGGCGGGGCGGGACGCCGATCGGCATCCCGACCCCCGCCGCGCTACCGTGATATTAGGTTAGCCTTACCTCGGTTGCCTCGCTCCGAGCCTCTCCCCCGCCCACGGGCGGGATCGATCCCAGGAACCCCCGTGCTCGCATCGCTCATCCGCCGGCGCTGGCCCCTGCCCGTCATCGCCCTGACCGTGGTCGTCGTCATCGTGGCGTTCATGCTCGCGGGCTCGGCCGACGAGCAGGACGACCTCGTCGTCTACAACGGCCGCTCGCACTACGGCGACGAGCAGGTGTTCCGCGACTTCGAGAAGGCGTACGGGGTCGACGTCGTGCTGCGCGGCGGCACGGGACCCGAGCTCTACGAGCGGCTGCGCCGCGAGGGCGACGCCACCCCGGCCGACGTGCTGGTGACCACCGACCTCGCCAACCTCTGGCGAGCCGAGGAGTCGGGCCTGCTCGAGCCGTCCACCAGCGCGACGCTCGAGGCCAACGTGCCGGTGGCGCTGCACGACCCCGGCAACCACTGGTGGGCGCTCACCACCCGGCTGCGGGTCCCGGTGGTCTCCACCAAGCGCATCGCTCCGGGCGAGATCACGAGCTACGACGACCTCGGCGACCCGAAGTACAAGGGGCGCACCTGCCTGCGCACCTCCAACAACGAGTACAACCAGTCGCTCGTGGCCGACATGATCGCCAAGCGGGGGAAGGCCGCGACCGAGGCGCTGCTGCGGTCGTGGATGGCCAACGACCCCAAGGTCCTCAACTCCGACGGTGAGATGCTCGCGGTCATGGCGGCCGGCGACTGCGACATCGGCATCGCCAACCACTACTACCTGGCCCGCGCGCTCCAGGAGAACCCCAAGTTCCCGGTGGCGCCCGCCTGGCCCGACCAGGACGGCGCCGGGGCGCACGCCAACGTGTCGGGCGCCGGCGTCGTCAAGGGCACCGACCAGCGGAAGGCCGCGGTCGCCCTGTTGGAGTACCTCACCTCGCCCAGGGCCCAGCGCGCGTTCACGGACAGCGGCGAGTTCGCGATCAGCCCCTCGGCGCCGGCCCCCGAGGGCCTCGCCGACTGGGCCGAGGTGAAGGTGGACCCGATCGCCGTGGCCCAGGCCGGCCCGCTGCTCGGCGAGGCGACGGCCCTGATGCTGTCGGTCGGTTGGAACTGACCACCGCCCGGACGCCCGCCCCGCCGGCGGCCGCCGCGCCCCGCCGGGCCCGGGTCTCCGGGTGGGTCGTGGCGTCGGGAGCGATCGCGATCGTGATGGTCGCGCCACTGCTCGCACTGCCGGCCAGCTTCTTCCGCGGCGGCGTCGGCTTCGACACGCTGGCCCGCCTGCTCCTGCCCGACGCGCTCCGCACCAGCCTGCTGCTGGCCGGTGGGGTGGGCATCGGCACGCTGCTCGTCGGCGGCGGCCTCGCCGTGCTCATCTCCTTCTACGACTTCCCCGGGCGGAAGTGGCTCGACTGGGCGCTCGTGCTGCCGATGGCGATGCCGGGCTACGTGCTGGTGTTCGTGGTCCTCGGGCTGTTCGACGTCGACAGCCCGCTGCAGTCGAGCCTGTTCGGCAGCTTCCACATCCCCGGGATCCGCACGACGTTCGGCGGGATTTGCATCCTCACCGCGGTGCTCTACCCGTACGTGTACGTGCTCGGGCGCAGCGCCTTCCTGGGCCAGTCCCGCCAGACGCTCGAGGCGGCCCGCTCGCTCGGCCGCAGCCGCGGCGGCGCGATCCGATCGGTCGCGCTGCCGCTCGCCCGCCCCGCGCTCGCCGGCGGCGTCGCGCTCGCGGTGATGGAGGCGCTGGCCGACTTCGGCACCGTCAACCTCCTCGGCATCCGTGCCCTCACCAACGCGATCTACCGCGTGTGGAACGGCGCGTTCGACGAGGCGTCGGCGCTCCAGCTCGCCACGGTGCTGCTCACCCTCACGCTCGCGCTGATCACCATCGAGCGGCTCCTGCGGGGGCGGGCCCGCTACAACCAGTCGCTCGCCCGGGGCGATGCCGTCGAGCCCCAGCCGCTGCGGGGCTGGAAGCGCTGGCTGGCCCCGGTCGCGCCGTGCCTCCTGCTCGCGGTCGTGTTCGTGATCCCGGTGGCGCAGCTCGTCGCCTGGTCGCTCGAGACGATCCGCGAGGGCACGACGGTGCCCAACCTCCGCGACGCGGTCTGGAACACCGTCTTCCTCGGTGTGATCACGGCCGCGATCGCGCCGGTGATCGCGATCGTGCTGGTGTACGGGATGCGGCTGCACGGCTCCCGGACCAACCGCGTGTTCACCCGCCTGTCGACGGTCGGCTACGCGATCCCGGGCACCGTCATCGCGGTCGCCGTGTACGTGCCGCTGGTGTGGCTCGACCGACGGTTCGTCGACTTCGCCGATTCCGCCTTCGACGCGAGCATCGATCTCATCTTCACCGGGTCGATCCTCGGCCTCGTCTTCGCGTACCTCGTGCGGTTCAACGCGCTCAGCTTCATGTCGACCGACGCCCGCATGCAGCACGTCGACCCGCGCCTCGACGACGCCGCCCGCAGCCTCGGCGCCGACCGGGCCCGGGTGCTCGCCGACGTGCACCTCCCGCTCCTCCGACCCGGCCTCATCGCCGGCGCGCTGCTCGTGCTCGTCGAGGTGATGAAGGAGCTCCCCGCGACCGCGTTGCTGCGACCGCTCGGTCGCGACACGCTCGCCATCACGGTCTGGGAAGCGACGAAGGACTCCCGGCTCGACGCCGCGGCGCTCCCCGCGCTGCTGATCGTCCTCATCGGCCTCGTGCCGGTGATCGTGCTCGTGCGACTCCTGCGGGCCGAGGGCTGGACGTCGGCCGCCGACCAGTTCGGCTAGACGAGGCCGAGGCCGGGGTCGACCCCGGTGTCGAGCGGGGTCGGACCGTCCGCGCCCAGCCGGTAGGTGGCCGCCGCCGCGATCATCGCCGCGTTGTCGGTGCACAGCGCGAGCGGCGGCAGGAAGACCGCCCGCCCGGTCGCGGCCGCAAGCGCTGCGGTGCGCTCCCGCAGCCGAGAGTTGGCCGCGACCCCACCGCCGAGCACGAGCGTGGTCGCATCCGTCGCGTCGGCCGTGATCGCCAGCTTCTCCACCAGCTGATCGACCACGGCTTCCTGGAAGCTCGCGGCGACGTCGGCGACGACGACGTCGGGGTTCGCCCGCACGTGCTGGACGACCGCGGTCTTCAGCCCCGAGAACGAGCAGTCGATCTCGCCCGGCATCGCCCGCGGGAAGGGGATGGCGCCGGGGTCGCCGGTGCGGGCGAGGCGGTCGATCACCGGACCGCCCGGGTACCCGAGGCCGAGGAAGCGGGCCACCTTGTCGAACGCCTCGCCCGCGGCATCGTCGACCGTCTGCCCGAGCACCCGGTACGCCCCGGGCCCGTCGACCGCCACCAGCATCGTGTGCCCACCCGACACCAGCAGCACGGCGAGCGGCGGCTCCATGTCGGGGTGCTCGAGCCACCCGGCGTAGAGGTGCGCCTCGAGGTGGTTGACCCCGACGTAGGGCAGACCACCGACCAGCGCGAGCGCCTTCGCCGCGCTCACGCCCACGAGCAACGCTCCCGCCAGCCCCGGCCCGTGGGTGGCGGCGACAGCGTCGAGGTCGGCCAGCTCCACGCCGGCCTCCCCCAGGGCATCGGCCACCACGGGGACGATGAGGTCGACGTGGGCCCGGCTGGCGACCTCGGGGACCACGCCGCCGAACTGCGCGTGCAGGTCGACCTGGCTCGACACCACCGATGAGCGAACGATCCGCCCGTCCTCCACCACCGCAGCGGCCGTCTCGTCGCACGACGTCTCGATCCCGAGGACCAGCATCAGGCCCCTCTTCTCGCGATCCGGAGGCCGGAGCAACCGCGGCGACCGGAGTCGCCCGCCGCGGTCACCATCCCCGGGCCTCGTACACGGTGTCCCCCGGCACCCGCCCCTCGAGCCCGACCACCAGGCGCGCGTACTCGGGCGTGTCGATGTCGTGCACCCACATCACCAGCGCGTCCTCGTTGCTCTCCGGGTAGTAGTTCTTGCGCACGCCGACGGGGGCGTAGCCGAACCGGCGGTAGAGGTCCTGTGCCGCCTTGTTGGACACCCGCACCTCGAGCGTCATGTTCTGCGCGCCGCGCACCAGCGACTCCCGCACGAGCGCGACCATCAGCCGCGTCGCGATGCCGTGTCGCTGCCACGCGGGGTCGACCGCGATGGTGGTCACGTGCGAGTCCTCGAAGCTGATCATCACGCCCGCGTAGCCGACGACGTCCTTGCCGACGCGGGCGACGAAGTAGGCGCGCGTGGTGCGGAGCGCGAGCTCCGACAGGAACAGCGACGACGTCCACGGCCGCGGGTACACCTGCGCCTCGATGCGGAGCACCGAGCGCACGTGGCGCCGCTTCATCGGCGCGACCACCACGGTCAACGGCTCGGTGATCACGCCGGCGACCTCAGCTGCGCGCGCTCCCAGTTGATCGCGGCGTCGCTGTCGCGCAGGTACACGGGCGCGAGCGCCTGCGGGCTGGTGAACTCCTCGCGCTCGAGCCGGCCCTGCGCGAGCTCGAGCAGCGCGAGGGCGCTCGGCGCCGAGAACTCGGGACCGGCCAACGCGACCCGGTCGACCGCGGCGAGCTCCGCGCGGTAGCGGTCGGCGCCGTCGCCCGCGACGAGCACGTCGACCCCGGTGGCCTCGATCTCCGCGATCAGCTCGTGCGGCGGATCGACCGCCTCCGCTCCCACCCGCTCGAGCCCGCCGGGCACCGTGCGGTAGCGGGCCCAGAACACCTCGCGGCGGCGGGCGTCGACCACGGCGACGACGTCGCGCCGGGTGTGGCGCAACGGGTAGGCGACGAGGTCGAGCGTGCCGATCCCGACCACCGGGACGCGCAGCGCCTGCGCCATCACCTTCGCGGTCGTGACGCCGACCCGCAGCCCAGTGAACCGCCCGGGGCCGACCCCCACCGCGACGGCGGCGAGCTGATCGAGCGCGACCCCGGTGTCGGCCACGAGCGAGGCGATCGCGGGCACCAGCCGCTCGGCGTGCTCGCGACCCGACTCGAGCTGGAGCATCCCCAGCGGCTGGCCGTCGCGTCCGATGGCCACGCTGACCACGTCGGTCGCGGTGTCGAACGCGAGGACGAGCATCACGCGACCTCGGCGAGTGCGGCGGCGACCGCGTCGGCCCGGCGGGCCCACGCGGTGCCGCGCGGGATCACCGCGATGTCGCGGTCGTCGGGTGCGCCCGCGCCGTGGGCGAGCGACACCTCGAGCCGGTCGGGGACGAACTCGCCGCTCACGACATCGCCCCACTCCACGACCATGACCGCGTCGTCGGCCGCGAGGTCGTCGAGGCCGAGGTCGAGCAGCTCGTGCACGGTGTCGAGCCGGTAGACGTCGACGTGCACCATGCGCAGCCGCCCGGCGTAGACCCGCGCGAGCGTGAACGTCGGGCTCACGACCGGCTCGGAGACGCCGAGCCCGCGTCCGAGACCCCGCGCGAACACCGTCTTGCCCGCGCCGAGGTCGCCGGCGAGCAGCACGACGTCGCCGGCCTCGAGCAACGCGGCGATGCGCTGTGCCAGCGCGTCGGTGGCTTCCGGCGAGCGCGTGGTCACCGACCAGGGGCCGGCTGCGGCCCCGCTCACGGACGGCGACCCCGGGCGAGGGCCCGCTTCACCACCACGAAGTCGGCCCGGGTCTGGGCGAGCGTGACCCCGCCGCCGCGCAGGACCGCGGCCGGGTGGAGCGTGGGGACGAGCAGCGCGTCGCCGAACGGGAGCTCCTGGCCCCGCAGCTTGGTGATGCCCGTCTTGGTGTCGAGCAGCAGCTTGGTGGCGAAGTTGCCCAGGGTCACCACGACGATCGGCGCGACGAACCCCACCTGGGCCTCGAGGTACGGGCGGCACGTCTCGATCTCGACCGGCAGCGGGTCGCGGTTGCCCGGCGGGCGGCACTTGACCACGTTGGCGATGTAGACGTCGTCGCGGGTGAGCCCGATGCCGTCGATCAGCCTCGTGAGCAGCTGCCCGGCCCGGCCCACGAACGGGATGCCCTGACGGTCCTCCTCGGCCCCCGGGCCCTCGCCCACGAACATGAGGTCGGCGTGCGGGTCGCCCACGCCGAAGACGACCTGTGTGCGGGTCTCGGCGAGCGGGCAGGCCGTGCAACCGAGCGCGGTCTCCCGCACCGCGTCGAGCGTGGCCCAGTCGGTCATCCCGCAGAGTCTGCCGTCACGGCCACCCGCACCGCCTCGGCGACCACCTCGGTGGTCACGATGCGCAGCCGGTCGACCGGTACGTCGACCACGCCGGTGGCCACCGCGATCGCGAGGTCGCCGTCGAAGCGGGTGTGCGAGGGGTGGATCGAGCGGGCCAATCCGTGATGGGCACTCTGGGCGAGGAGGAAGCAGTCGGCCTTGGTGAGCCGGGCGTCGGTGGCGACGCACACCAGGGTGGTGTGCTCGCCGCTCATGAGCGCCTCCGGGAACGCCGGCACGGCGGCAAGGGCCGACGAGCCCGCGA
>VGCA01000107.1 GCA_016870245.1 Actinomycetota bacterium
TCCCGAACAGGTGCGTCTGGTCGAGGGTCTGGGGCGCGCCCACCCCCCACAGCTCGGGCGGCCGGTCGGCGGTGGCCACGATCATCGGGACCCGCCCGAGGTCGGCCTCGGCGACGGCCGGGTGGAAGTTGGCCGCCGCGGTCCCCGACGTGCACAGGAGCACCGCCGGCCGTCCCGTGGCCCGGCCGATCCCCACCGCGGCGAACGCGGCCGACCGCTCGTCGAGGAAGACCTCCACGGCGATCCGGCCGTCACCCGCGAGGGCGTGGGCCAGGGGCGTGGACCGGGAGCCGGGCGCCACGCAGGCCCGGGTCACGCCGCCGCGCGCCCACTCGTCGACCACGGCGCGGGAGAAGGCGGTGTGCGCGTCGCGCGTCATCGGGACTCCTCGTCGCGGCTCATCGCGACCCCGTCCGTGGATCGACCGAGCCGCCTGCGATCATCGGGGCGTGCGCACCATCCTGGTCCACGGGTTCACCCAGACCGCCGACTCGTGGGAGCCGGTGCTCGACGCGCTCGCGCCCACGGTCGACGCGCTGGCCGTGGAGGTGCCCGAGGCGCAGGACTTCGTGACCACCGCTGCCGTCATCGGCGCCCGCGGCGGGCCCGCCCGGTACGTGGGCTACTCCATGGGCGGGCGGCTGTGCCTCGCCCTCGCCGTCGAACGTCCCGACCTGGTGCAGTCGCTCGTGCTCGTGAGCTCGGCACCGGGCATCGCCGACGCCCGCGAGCGCGAGCAGCGCCGGGCCACCGACGAGCAGCTCGCCCACGACGTGGAGCGCGACGGCCTCGACGTGTTCCTCGATCGCTGGCTCGCGCAGCCGCTGTTCGAGTCGCTCCCCCGCGACGCAGCCGGGCTCGACGCCCGCCGACGGGGCAACTCGGTGGAGCGGGTCACGCACCAGCTCCGGGCGCTCGGCCAGGGCGCGCAGCCGCCGTACTGGGACCGCCTGGGCGGGCTCGAGATGCCCGTGCTGCTGGTGACGGGCGCCTACGACCGGAAGTACCGCGACCTCGCGGAGCGGATGGCGGCGGCGATCGGCGACAACGCCCGCACGGTGACGGTCCCGGCCGCGGGCCACGCGCTGCACCTCGAGCAGCCCGCGGCGCTCGCCGCCCTGCTGGCCGACGCCTGACCGTTGCGCCGCGGCGGTCACGACAGCACGATCCCCAACGCGGTCAGGGCCGACAGCACCATCGTGAACCGGACGGTCGCGATCAGCCCGGCGACCAGGCCCGGCGGATCGTCGCGACTGAGGACGAGATGCACGGGCTGGATCGCGAACGCGACCGCGCCGAACCCGAGGAACGCCCACGGCGCGTCGATGCACACGAGCCCGAGCGCGATGAGCGAGCCCGCGATGCAGATCCCGAACAGCTGCCGGGCCCGGATCGGCCCGAGGCGCACGGCGAGGGTGCGCTTGCCGGCGACGGCGTCGGTGGGGATGTCGCGGATGTTGTTGGCGAGCAGCACGGCCACCGTGGGCAGGCCCACGACGAACGAGCCCCAGACCGCCGTGTTGGTGATCTCCTCGATCTGCACGTACTGCGATCCGCAGGTGGCGACGAGCCCGAAGAAGACGAACACCATCAGCTCGCCCAGCCCGCGGTACCCGTAGGGCTTCGGTCCGCCGGTGTAGAGCGCGCCGGCCGCGATGGCGAGGAGCCCGACGAGGATCAGCCGCCAGTCGACCGCGGCGGCGAGCAGCAGCCCGGCGAGCGCCGCGACGAGGAACGCCAGCATCGCCGCGCCCTTCACGGCGCCGGGCGTGGCCAGCCCCGAGGCAGTGAGGCGGACGGGTCCGCGCCGGTCGGCGTCGGTGCCGCGCACGCCGTCGGAGTAGTCGTTGGCGTAGTTGACGCCCACCTGGAGCGCGAGCGCCACCACCAGCGCGGCGATGGCCCGCCACCAGATCACGCTGTCGGCCACGAGATGGCCGGCCGCAGTCCCCACCACCACCGGCGCGGCCGACACGCCCAACGTGCGCGGCCGGGCCCCGGCGATCCAGATCCCGAGGCCGGTGGGCGGCTCCGGCAGCGGCGGCGGCGTGACGTCGCTCACGGTCGGCAGGTGCGGGGGCTCAGGGCCGGTGCGGGAAGCGGTCGAACTCGGGTCGGCGCTTCTCCAGGTACGCCCGCTTGCCCTCCTGGGCCTCCTCGGTCATGTAGTAGAGGAGGGTGGCGTCGCCGGCGAGCTGCTGGATGCCGGCGAGGCCGTCGTCGGCGGCGTTGCACGACGCCTTGATCATCCGCAGCGCGAGCGGGCTGTGGGCGAGCATGCGGCGGCACCAGTCGACGGTCTCCTCCTCGAGCGACTCGAGCGGGACGACCGTGTTGACGAGCCCCATGTCGAGGGCTTCCTCGGCGCTGTACTGGCGGCAGAGGAACCAGATCTCGCGCGCCTTCTTCTGGCCGACCGAGCGGGCGAGCAGGCCGGAGCCGTAGCCGCCGTCGAACGAGCCGACCCGCGGCCCGGTCTGCCCGAAGCGCCCGTTGTCGGCAGCGACGGTGAGGTCGCAGACGATGTGGAGGATGTGGCCGCCGCCGATCGCGTAGCCGGCGACCATCGCCACCACGGGCTTGGGCAGCCGGCGGATCGCGATCTGCAGGTCGAGCACGTTGAGGCGGCCGATGCCGTCGGGGCCCACGTAGCCGTCGTCGCCACGGATGCGCTGGTCGCCGCCGGAGCAGAACGCCTCGGGCCCCTCGCCGGTGAGGATGATCGCCCCCACCTCGGGATCGTTGCGCCCGAGCTCGAACGCGTCGAGCAGCTCGAACAGCGTGGTGGGCCGGAAGGCGTTGCGCACCTCCGGGCGGGCGATGGTGATCTTGGCGATCGTGGCGGTGCCGGTGTCGGGCCCCGCGATCGCGGTCTCGTAGCGGATGTCGTTCCACGCGCGGTCGCTCGCGGGCTTCCAGTCGAGGGCCGCACGGATCGCCCGCGGGTTGCCGTCGGCGTCGAGCACGATCGGGGTGGGGGGCGCGGCGGCGGGCTGGTCGGACACGTGCGGCTCCGGCGACTGGGGCCCCGGGTGACGATCCCGGGGACGGACGGCTGCGGGGGTGACGCAACCGTGGGAGTGATCACTCCCACGGACGCTACGGTAGTCGTCCATGGCCGGACCCGGCGAAGTCGACCTCCTCGCGATCGTCGCCCCCCGCCGGCGCGCGGCCGACCTCGTGCGCGACGCCTGGGACGCCGGCGACGCGGTCACCGTGATCGACCCCGCGGCGCCGGCCGCGACGGTGGCGCGCGTGCTCGCCACCGTGGCGCCCACCCACCTCGTCGACCTCGATGGCCGCCACCCGCTCTCCGACGGCCTGCCCGCGCCCGCCGGCACCGCGGCGGTGGTCGTCACCTCCGGCACCACCGGCACACCCAAGGGCGTGGAGCTCACGGTCGAGGGCGCCATCGCGATCGGGCACGGATGGGCCGGGACGATGGGCCACCGACCCACCGACCATTGGCTGCTCACCCTGCCGCTGCACCACGTGGCCGGGCTCGCCATCCTCGCCCGGTCGCGCGTGACCGGCGCCGACGTGACCATCGTGGAGGGCTTCGACCTCGACGAGGTGGGCGGCGCCCCCGGCCGCTTCGGCGCCACGCTGGTGTCGGTCGTCCCCACGATGCTCGGCCGTCTCCTCGACGCCGGCGCCCCGATGCACGAGTACCGCGGCGTGGTGACGGGCGGCGCGCCCGTGCCCCCGGCGCTGCGGGCCCGGGCCGATGCGCTCGGCGTGCCGGTGTTCGACGCGTACGGGCAGAGCGAGACCTGGGGCGGCTGTGTGGCCAACGGCCGGCCGATCCCCGGGGCCGCGGTGCGCCTCGGTCCGGCCGACGAGATCGAGATCTCCGGGCCGATGGTGATGCGCGACTATCGCCGCGACCCGGAGGCGAGCCGGCGCGCGTTCACCCACGACGGGTGGCTGCGCACCGGCGATGTCGGCCGGTTCGCCCCCGACGGACGGCTCGAGGTCGTCGACCGACTCCGCGACCTGATCATCTCCGGCGGGGTCAACGTGAGCCCGGTGGAGGTCGAGCAGGTGCTCGCCGAGCACCCGGCCGTGGCCGACGTCGCCGTGGTCGGTGCACCCGATGCCGAGTGGGGTGAACGGGTCGTCGCGCACGTGGTGCCTGCCGATCCCACGAGCCCACCGTCGCTCGACGACCTGCGCGCCTTCACCCGTGAGCGGCTCACCGCAGCGAAGCTGCCCCGTGAGCTCGTGCTCGTGCGTGAGGTCCCGCGGAGCCCCGGGGGCAAGATCCTGCGCCGCGAGCTGCGCGACCCCACCGCGTAGCGAGCCGCTACGGTCCGCCGCATGGACCCGCTGCGCGCCGCGCTCTCGCAGTTCGTCCCCCGCGACGACCGGGAGGCGCGCGACGTCGCGCGGCTGCGCGCCGGGTTCGACCGTGGCGACGTGTGGTCACGCGACCTCGCGTTGCACGCGACCGCGTCGGCGCTGGTCGTGCACCCGCCCACGCGGCGCGTGCTGCTGCGCCACCACACCCGCATGGGCGGCTGGTTCCAGGTGGGCGGCCACGGTGACCCCGGCGAGACCGACCCGTGGGCGATCGCCGTGCGTGAGGCCGAGGAGGAGACGGGGCTGCGCGACCTGCGGGCCCCCTTCCCCGCCCTCGACCGCCGGCTGGTCCAGGTGGTGATCGTGCCCGTCCCCGCGGCGAGGGACGAGCCCGAGCACGAGCACGCCGACCTGCGGTACCTGCTCGCGACCGACACGCCCGACGCGGTGCGGGCGGAGGCACCCGAGGCGCCGGTGCGCTGGTTTACGCTCCCCGAGGCCCGGGACGTCGTGCACGAGCCCAACCTCCGCGCCTTCCTCGACCGCACCCAGGCGATGCTCGACCAGCCCGACGCCTTCCTGCTCGCCTCTCCCACCCACCGTCCCACCCACGATCCCGAGGAGCACCCCGCATGAGCCTGCCCGCCGGATTCACCCCCGACCCCGAGCGCGACCTCGTGCTCACCCGCGAGATCGACGTGCCGCCCGCCGCGTTGTGGAAGGCCTGGACCGAGCCCGAGCGGGTGCAGCAGTGGTTCACGCCCCGGCCATGGACCACGCCGGAGTGCGAGATCGACCTGCGCCCCGGCGGCATCTTCCGCACCGTGATGCGCGGACCCGACGGCGAGGAGGGCGACGGCACGGGCTGCTACCTCGAGATCGTCCCCCACGAGCGACTGGTGTGGACGAGCGCGATGAGCCCGGGCTTTCGGCCCAACCCTCCCGAGGACCTCGCGTTCACGGCGATCATCTCGATCGAGGCGATCGACTCCGGCACTCGCTACACCGTCGTCGTGATGCACTCGACGGTGGCCGGTGCCCGCCAGCACGAGGAGATGGGCTTCTTCGACGGTTGGGGCGCCGCGATCGACCAGCTCGTCGAGCACGTCAAGTCGTCGAGCTGACCCACCGCCGCGCCCGCCGCGGCGCGTCGGGGCGGCCGCGGGCCCAGCTCGTCAGCGGCGTCCGCCCACACTCAGAACCGGATCGGCACGGCGGTGTCGCCGATCTGGAACTCCGAGGGGAGCCGCTCGACCTCGTCGTCGACGACCTCCCACTCGGGGACCCGGGCCAGGAGCTCCTGGAGGAGCACGATGCCCTCGAGGCGCGCCGCGTGGGCGCCGATGCAGAAGTGCACCCCGTGCCCGAACCCGAGGTGGCGCTCGGGACGGCGGCGCAGGTCGAAGCGGTCGGGATCGGCGAACTCGCGCTCGTCGCGGTTGGCCGAGATGTAGAGGACGATCACCCGCTGGCCGGCGCGCAGCCGCTCCCCTGCGATCTCCGCGTCGTGCACGAGCGTGCGGGTCCCGAACTGCAGCGGCACCTTCAGCCGGAGGATCTCCTCGAACGCCGCCGGCACCATCGTGGGGTCGGCCACGAGCGCGGCCCGTTGGTCGGGATGCTCCGAGAGGAGGCGGGCGCCGCCCCCGATCACCTTGGGGAGCGACTCCACCCCACCGATCACCATCGTCGTCAGCTGGGTGGCGATCTCCGCCTCGGTGAGGCGCCGCCCGCCGACCTCGACGGTGGCGAGCGCGGCGACGACCGCGGTCGGCGCGCCCGACGCGAGCTGTGCGTGCACCGCCGTCGCGATCGTCGTCGCCAGCTCGAGCATCGCCGCCTGACCGGACGGGCTGATGCCGGGAGTGATGCCATCCCGACGGGCGAACGTGTTGACCAGCTCGGTCACCCGCGCGAGGTCGAGGTCGGTGAGACCGAGCTGCGCGCAGGTGGCCGCCGTGGCCACGGGCGCGGCGAGGTCGCGCACCACGTCGAAGCCGCCGCGGGGCACGAGGTCGTCGAGCCGGGTGCGCACGTGCGCCCGCAGGTCGGCCTCGGTGCGCCGCACCGCCCCCGGGGTGAAGGCCGGGGCGAGCGCCCCGCGCAGCGTGGTGTGCACGGGCGGATCGACCATCGAGAACGTCTGGATCGGGTCGGCGAGGGTGCGGTCGGGCGGGCCGTCGTGGTGCACCAGGAGCCGCTCCCGGTGGCTCACCGGGCCCTCCACGATCGAGAGGTCGGTGCGGTTGCGTGACACCTCCCAGACGTCGGCGAAGCGGGGCAGGGCGACGGCGTCGTACTGCGGCAGCGGGTACGCCCGGTACCGGTCGCGCAGGGCGCGGTACACCGGGAACGGGTCGGTCATCGCCGCCGGGCCGAACGGGTCGTAGTCGACCTCCATCGGGTCGGACCGTACCGCTCTACGATTCGCCCGTCACGGCGGTGGACGTCGCCTTCGTGTCGGTCCACGGACGCATGGTCGGACCATGCGTCCCCGGACCGACGCCGGGCGTCGCTCGGGGACGCATCATGGGGGGACGATGGGACTGGGTGATCGCACGGCGCCGACGGCCGAGGAGTACGCCGCGTACCGGGACCGGTACTCCAACTGGGGGCGGTGGGGGGCCGACGACGAGCTCGGCACCCTCAACCTCGTGACCGACGCCGTACGCCGGTCGGCCGCCGCGCTGGTGCAGACCGGCCGGACGGTGTCGCTGGCCCGCCCGCTCGACACGCACGCCGGACCCGCCAACCCGTATCCGGCGCACCACTTCCTCGCCGTCGACGGGTCGGGCGGGATGATGGACTACGTCGGCTGCTTCGTCCACGGGTTCACCCAGACCCACATCGACGCGCTCTGCCATCTCAGCACGGTCGAGGGCGGCCGGTACTACAACGGCAAGCCGTTCGGCACCGGGCACATGCCGCTCGACCACACCGGCACCGTCGACTTCTGGCGCGACGGCATCGTCACCCGCGGGGTGCTGTACGACATCCCCCGGCTGCGCGGCACCGACTTCGTCGCGCCCGGCGAGCCCGTGCACGGCTGGGAGCTCGCCGATGCCGCCGCGGCGCAGGGAGTGGAGCCCCGCGCCGGCGACGCGGTGATCATCCGCAGCGGCTTCGGCCCGTACTTCGCGGCCACCGGTGAGACCCCGGGCTTCACGTCGCCCGCCGGGGTGCACGCGTCGTGCGTCGAGTTCCTCGCCGCGACCGACGCCGGCCTGCTGTGCTGGGACATGCAGGATGCGCCCATCGCCGACCAGGGGATCCCCAACCCCCTGCCGATCGCGGTGCCGCTGCACGTGCACCACATCGTGCTGCCGTACATGGGCATGCCCATCGTCGACAACTGCGAGCTCGAGGACCTCGCCCCGGTGTGCGCCGAGCTCGGCCGCTGGGAGTTCCAGCTCGTCATCGCCCCGCTCGTGATCACCCGCGGCACCGGGTCGCCGGTGAACCCGATCGCGGTGTTCTGAGGCCGGCGACCGTGGCCCGCCGCGGACTCGACGAGTACGCGGCCAAGCGCGACTTCGGCCAGACGCCCGAGCCGGCCGGCGCGGTCGCCCCCGCGACGCCGGGCGAGGCGCTGCGGTTCGTGGTGCAGGAGCACCACGCCCGGCGGCTCCACTGGGACCTGCGGCTCGAGCGCGACGGCGTGCTCGCGTCGTGGGCGGTGCCGAAGGGCATCCCGATGCTGCCCAAGCCGAACCATCTCGCGGTGCGCACGGAGGACCATCCGCTGCAGTACCTCGACTTCCAGGGCGAGATCCCGAAGGGCCAGTACGGCGCGGGCTCGATGACCGTGTGGGACACCGGCACCTACGAGGTCGAGAAGTGGAGCGACCGCGAGGTGATGGTCGTGCTCCACGGCGACCGGGTGCAGGGCCGCTACGTCCTCTTCAAGACCGACAAGGAGCCCGGCGGCACCCAGTGGATGCTCCACCGGATGGACCCGCCCGCCGACCCCACCCGCGCGCCCGTCCCCACTGGCCTGCGGCCCATGCTCGCCACGCCCACCACCCGCCTGCCCACCGACGACGACCGCTGGGCCTTCGAGATGAAGTGGGACGGCATGCGCGCGCTCGTCGCCGTCGACGGCGGCCGGGTGCAGGCCACCTCACGCCAGGGCAACGACGCGACCGGCCGCTTCCCCGAGCTCCAGGGTCTGGGCCGCGCCCTCGGCAGCACCCAGGCCGTCCTCGACGGCGAGATCGTCACCCTCGACGCCGACGGTCGGCCGAGCTTCGAGCGGCTCCAACCCCGCATGCAGGCCGGGTCCGACCGCGCGGTCCGGAAGCTGATGGAGACCCACCCCGCAGTGCTCATGCTGTTCGACGTGCTCTGGCTCGAGGGCCACGACGTGACCAGCCTGCCGTACACCGACCGCCGCGCGCTGCTCGAGCGCCTCGCCCTCGCCGGACCTGCGTGGCAGACGCCCCCGTCCACCGTGGGCGGGGGCGCGGCGGCCGAGGCCACCGCGCGCGCGCTCGGCTTCGAGGGCATCGTGATGAAGCGCCTCGACAGCCCGTACCTGCCGGGTCGGCGCGCCGACGCGTGGCGCAAGCGCAAGGTGGTCGCAGGCCAGGAGCTGGTGGTCGGCGGGTGGCTGCCGGGCAAGGCGGGCCTGGTCGGTCGGCTCGGCTCGTTGCTCGTGGGCTACTACGACGACGCCGGCGACCTGCGCTACGCCGGTCGGGTGGGGTCGGGCATCAGCGGCGCGACGCGCGACGACCTCGAAGCGCGGCTGGCGAAGCTGGCGCGGAGGTCGTCACCGTTCGTCGAGGTGCCCGCGCTCCCCGACCCTCGTTGGGTCACCCCGCGGCTGGTCGCCGAGGTGGAGTTCCACGAGTGGACGAGCGCGGGCGTGTTGCGCGCACCCCGGTTCAAGGGCCTGCGCACCGACAAGCCCGCGCGGGAGGTCGTCCGCGAGGGCTGACCGCCCGACCCGACCGACCCGACCGACCCGCCCGACCGACCCGACCGACCCGCCCGGCTCAGCGCGGGGCGGCCGAGGTGGGGGTCGTCGTCGGGGTCGGCTCCGGGTCGGCCGGGCAGCGGGTGAGCCCGGCGATGTCGGTCCCCGCCCCCGCCCGCTCGAGCCGGGCCCGGGCGCCCTTCCGGTCGAGCACGTAGCCGTCGAGGAAGTCGACCATCGCGGGGCGGGCGATCGCCGAGTACTCGTCGCCCTCCCCGAGGAACGGGATCACGTGGGCCCGCAGCCCCCGGATCTCCTCGATGGTGAGGAAGCGCTTCGGGGCTGCGGTCTTCCGACACAGCGCCACCGCCTCGCCCCACGACACCGCCCGGTCGCTGCGGGCGTGCACGAACAGGATCGGACCTCCCGTCTGCTTCAGCGCCGGGCCGGCCTCGGTGACCGTGACGGCGGCGAGCGCGAGCACGGCGTCGATGCGGTCGTCGCGGCAGCACTCCGACGCGAGCGACAGCGCAGTGGCGCCGCCGAACGAGTGCCCGGCCGCCGCGATGTGGTCGTCGTCGATCTCGGGGATCCCCGCCTTCTCGGGATCGAGGTCGAGCACCCGGTCGAGCACGAAGCGGGCGTCCTTCGTCTGCGCGGGGAGGTCCTCCCAGGCCGCGTCGTCGGGACCGGCCACGCTGGAGATCGGGAACTCGAGTGCCGCGACCACGTAGCCGTGCGCCGCCCATTCGACGAGAAGCGCCTCGTAGTCCTCCGGTGTCCCGGGCGACCCCGGGTTGAACAGCACCAGCGGGTGCGCGCCGCGTGCGGGTGGCGCGTCGGGAGTCAGCGATCCCGCCTCGAGCGAGCCCCGGGCCGGGTAGTAGATGGTCGTCGGGAGCATCCGCCGGGGCGCGGCGAGGATCCCCGCGCTGGGGTCGGCCGGGGTGCGCCGGTCGCGGTCGACGAAGGTGCGCGTGAC
>VGCA01000108.1 GCA_016870245.1 Actinomycetota bacterium
TCCGGGTGTGTCGCGGAGACGTCGCCGAGCGCAGCAACGAATCAGGAGGCCCTGCGAGCCCGGCAGGCCGGGCTCCGCGAGGTAGTGGGTACGATGCACCGATGGCGGTCACCGTGCTCCTCCCCACGCTCTTGCGGCCCCAGGCCGACGGCGCGTCGTCCGTGTCGGTCGAGGGTGGCACCGTCGGCGAGGTGTTCAAGCACCTCGTCGACCAGTACCCGGGATTGTCCGACAACCTGCTCGGCGAGGACGGCAACCTCCACAAGTTCGTCAACGTGTACCGCAACGACGACGACATCCGGTACCTCGAGCAGCTCGACACGCCGGTGTCCGACGGCGACGAGATCTCGATCCTCCCGGCCGTGGCCGGCGGGGTGGTGTGAAGCACGAGTCGATCCTCGGGCTGATCGGCGACACGCCGCTCGTCGGCATCCACGCGCTCTCGCCCAACCCCGACGTCCGCATCTACGCCAAGCTCGAGGGGCAGAACCCCGGGGGCTCGGCCAAGGACCGCATCGCGCTCAAGATGGTCGAGCTGGCCGAGCGCGACGGCGTGCTCGCGCCGGGCGACACCATCCTCGAGCCGTCGTCGGGCAACACCGGCATCGGCCTCGCCCTCGTCGCGAAGCTGCGCGGCTACCGGCTCCGCGTCGTCATGCCCGACAACGTCTCGCCGGAACGGCGCCAGCTCCTCGAGATCTTCGGTGCCGAGGTCGTGCTCTCGCCCGGTGAGGAGGGCAGCAACGGCGGCATCCGCCTGGCCGAGAAGCTCGCGGCCGAGGACCCGGCCCTCAAGATGCTCTTCCAGTACGGCAACCCGGCCAACCCGCTCGCCCACTACGAGGGGACCGGCCCGGAGATCCTGCGCGACTGCCCCGAGATCGACGTCTTCGTGGCCGGGCTCGGCACCAGCGGCACGCTGATGGGCGTGGGCAAGTACCTGAAGGCGCACAAGCCGGGCGTCCAGGTCGTCGCGGTGGAGCCGCCCGCCGGGGAGCTGGTGCAGGGGCTGCGCTCCCTCGACGACGGCTTCGTCCCGCCGATCTTCGAGCCGGGGATCCTCGACCGCAAGCTCATCGTGCGGCCCCGTCAGTCGATCGAGTGGGTGCGGCGCCTCCTCGAGGAGGCCGGAGTGTTCGCGGGCATCTCCTCGGGTGCGGCGGTGGCCGGCGCGGTGAAGACGGCACAGCAGATGGAGTCGGGCACCATCGTCACGCTGCTGCCCGACGGCGGGTGGAAGTACCTCTCGTCGGGGGCGTGGACCGATGACCTCGACGTCGTCGAGGAGCGCGCCACCCGCATCAACTACTGGTAGTCGCGCGCCACCATGGCCGAGTCCGACGCGCACGTCCGCGACGCCGTTGCCGTGCTGCGGCGCGGCGGGCTGGTGGCCTTCCCCACCGAGACGGTCTACGGGCTCGGCGCCGACGCGTCGAGCGCGGCGGCCGTGCGTCGGCTCTACGCCGTCAAGGGCCGCCCCGCCCACCACCCCGTGATCGTCCACCTGGGCGGCGCCGACGCGCTCGACGAGTGGGCGGCCGCGGTGCCACCTTCGGCCCGGCTGCTCGCCGAGGCGTTCTGGCCGGGGCCGCTGACCCTCGTCCTCCGCCGCTCGGCCCGGGTGCCCGACGCCGTCACCGGCGGCCGCGACACGGTCGGTCTGCGGGTCCCCGACCAGCCCCTCGCGCTCGCCCTGCTCCGGGCGTTCGGGGGCGGCGTGGCCGCGCCGTCGGCCAACCGATTCGGTCGGGTCAGCCCCACCACGGCCGCCGATGTGCGGGCCGACCTCGGCGCCGACGTCGACCTCGTGCTCGACGGCGGGCCGTGCCGGATCGGCGTCGAGTCGACGATCGTCGACTGCACGGGCGAGGAGCCGGTCATCGCCCGCCTCGGTGGCGTGCCCCGCGAGGACGTCGAGCGCTGCCTCGGGCGCGCCGTCGAGGTGCGGGATCGGGGAGCGGTGGCCGCCCCCGGCACCCTGGCCTCCCACTACGCGCCCCGGGCCCGGGTGCACGTGGTCGACGCCGCCGGCGTCCCCGACACCGCCGCGGGGCTGCTCGGCGTCGGCCGGGCCGTGGGGCTGCTCGCCCTCGATGCGCCCGGTGGTCTCCCCGCCGGGGTGAGGGTCCTCGCCGCGCCGGCCGATGTGGGCGAATATGCGCGGGTGCTCTACACGCGCCTCCGCGAGGCCGACGCCCTCGGCCTCGACGACCTGCTCGTGATCCCGCCGCCCCCCACGGGGCTGGGCGCGGCCGTCGCCGACCGGCTCGGGCGGGCCGCCGCGGCGGGGACGGAGGAGCGGTGAGCGAGCGGCCCGAGCGGCCCGGCGCGAAGCGCCAGGAGCGGGCAAGGTGAGCGAGCGGCCCATCGGCGTGTTCGACTCCGGGCTCGGCGGGCTGACGGTGCTGCGGTCGCTGATCGACCTGCTGCCCGACGAGCCGATGCTCTACTTCGGCGACACCGGCCGCTTCCCCTACGGCCCCAAGCCCCACGAGGAGGTCCTCAAGTACGCGCTCGAGATCGCCGAGCTCCTCGTGGCCCGCGACGCCAAGCTCCTCGTGGTCGCCTGCAACAGCGCGACCTCCGTGGCGCTCGAGGTCCTGCGGGAGCGGCTCGACATCCCGGTCGTCGGCGTGATCGAGCCCGGGCTGCGGGCCGCGGCCCGGGCCACCCGGAGCGGACGGGTGGGCGTGATCGGCACGGTCGGGACCGTCGCCTCGGGTTCGTACCAGCGGGCGGCCGCGGCGCTGCCCGACGCCGTCGACCTGACCTGCGCGGCCTGTCCCGGGTTCGTCGAGTTCGTCGAGTCGGGCGACGTGCACAGCGACCAGGTGCACGTGCTCGCCGAGCGGCTCCTGGCCCCGGTCCGGGAGGCCCAGGTCGACACGCTGGTGCTCGGTTGCACGCACTACCCCCTGCTCGCCCGTACGATTGGCGACGTCATGGGGCATGATGTCGTGCTGATCTCGAGCGCGGACGAGACGGCGTTCTCGGTGCGTGCGCTGGTGGAGGCGCACGGCCTCCGCGCGCCCGCGGGGGCCGAGGCCCGTCACGCGTTCGTGACGAGCGGCGACACCGCGGTGTTCCGGGAGCTCGGTGCCCGGTTCCTCGGCCCCGAGGTGGAGACGGTGGAGGCCTGGTCGTGGAGCTGACGGTGCTCGGGTGCTCGGGGTCGTTCAACGCGCCGCCGGCCGGTCCCTGCAGCGGGTACCTGGTCCGTCACGGCAACACGTCGATCTGGATGGACTGCGGCAACGGCACGTTCGCCCACCTCCAGGAGCACGTGTCGGCCGAGGACCTCACTGCGGTCGTCATCACCCACGAGCACCCCGACCACTGCGCCGACGTCTACGGGCTGCACGTGCTCATGCGCTACGGCCTCGAGCGCAAGGGGTTCCCCATCTACGGGCCCGAGGGCATCGACGCCCACCTGGGCCAGCTGGTCGACGGCGGATGGGGCGACACCTTCGACTGGCACATCATCGACGACTCGTCGAAGACCCGGGTGGGTGACATCGGCCTGCGGTTCTCCCGCACCGACCACCCGCCGCCCACCTACGCCGTCGAGGCGACCGCCGACGGCAAGCGGCTCGTCTACACCGCCGACACCGGCCCCGACTGGACGGTCGACGCGTTCGGCAAGGGCGCCGACCTGGTGCTGTCCGAAGCCACGTACCTCGCCGACGGCTCGAAGCCCGACTACCCCCATCTCACCGCGGCCGAGGCCGGGATCGCAGCCCGGGAGGCGGCCGCCCACCGCCTGGTGCTCACCCACCTCTGGCCGGGCCTCGACCGGCGCATGGCGGTGGCCGAGGGGTCGGAGGCGTTCGGCGAGGCCGTGATCCTCGCCGCGCCCCACCTCACCTGCCGCGTGTAGAACATCACGATGCGCAGAGACGGACGCGAGCCGGGCGACCTCCGGCCGATCGCCTTCACCCGTGACTACACCGAGTTCGCCGCGGGGTCCGTCCTCGTGGAGTTCGGCCGCACCCGGGTGCTGTGCACCGCGTCGGTCGAGACCCGGGTGCCGCCGTGGCTGCGGGGCTCGGGCCGGGGCTGGGTGACCGCGGAGTACTCGATGCTGCCGGGGTCCACCCCCGAGCGGGTCGACCGCGAGGCCCAGAAGGGCCGGCCGTCGGGCCGCACCCAGGAGATCCAGCGGCTGATCGGCCGCTCGCTGCGGGCCGTCACCGATCTCGACACCATGGGCGAGGTGCAGATCACCGTCGACTGCGACGTCCTCCAGGCCGACGGGGGCACCCGCACCGCGTCGATCTGCGGCGGGTACGTGGCCCTCCACGACGCCTGCACCCGGCTGGTCGACGCCCGGATCCTCGCGTCGCACCCGCTGAACGACGCCTGCGCCGCGATCAGCGTCGGCGTGGTCGACGCCCTCCCGTACCTCGATCTCGAGTACTCCGAGGACGTGCGGGCCGAGGTCGACATGAACGTCGTCATGACCGGCGCCGGGCGCTTCGTCGAGGTGCAGGGCACCGCCGAGGGCCTGCCGTTCAGCCGCGACGAGCTCGACGCCCTGCTCGGCCTCGCCGAGGCGGGCATCGCCGAGATCTTCGCCCTCCAGCGCGAGGTGCTCGCAGAGGCCCCGAGCCACCGGCCGGTCGGGAAGTCCTGAGGTCGTGCCCACGCGGTTCGTCCTCGCCACGGCGAATCCCGACAAGGCCGCGGAGATCGAGCGGATCCTGGTCGACGCCGGCGCCCCGGTCGAGCTGGTGCCCCGCCCCGCGGGCGTGCCCGACGTCGAGGAGACCGGGAGCACGCTGGAGGACAACGCCCGGTTGAAGGCGGTGGCCCTGGCCGAGGCCACGGGCCTGCCCGCCATCGCCGACGACACCGGGCTCGAGGTCGACGCCCTCGGAGGCGCGCCCGGGGTGTACTCGGCCCGCTTCGCCGGGCCCGACGCCACCTACGCCGACAACTGCGCGCACCTCCTCGCGCGCCTGGCCGGGGTGCCGGCGGGTTCCCGCTCCGCCCGGTTCGTCACCGTCGCGATCGCCCGTTGGCCCGACGGGCGCGAGGTCACCGCGTTCGGCGAGGTGACCGGCCGCATCACCGACGTGCCCCGGGGCCGTGGCGGCTTCGGCTACGACCCGGTCTTCGCCGCCGACGACGCCGACGGCGCGACGTTCGCCGAGCTCTCGGCGGTGGAGAAGCACGCGATCTCGCATCGGGGCCGCGCGTTCCGTACGCTCGCCGAAGGCTTGTTGGTACTCGCCGAGGTGGGGGACTGCTGAGTGGCCGTCATCGACGTCGCCGGCTTCGTGGCCGATCTGAAGGATCACGCGGTCGAGCACGGGTTCCACGTGCACGACGAGCGCCACTTCGTGGAGAGCTACTCGCTGCGCCAGACCTGGGAGGTCGACGCGCACCCGGAGGAGGGGTGCGAGGGCCCGGTCGACCTGTACCTCTCGCTCGAGATCGACCCGCGGGTGCTGCTCGGCTTCGAGGACGCCGTCATCGAGCTGGCCGACGACGACGACCCGCCCGACCGGTTCTTCTTCCCGCTCAACTTCACCTGGGGTCTGCCGCCGCTCACCCACCCGCCCGATCTGCTGGTGCTGGCCACCGACCTCGCCGGGATCGGGGGGCCCGACCTGCCGCTCGAGGTGTCGGCGATCGACTCGATCCCGGAAGCCACCGAGGCGCCCGAGCGGGCGCTGCGGGTGGTCGCCCGACAACAGCTGTCGCTGCTGCGGATCCGTGACGGCGACGCGGTGACCTGTGAGATGCTCGACCGCTGCCTGGCGGTGAGCCGTTACCTGCTCGAGCGCTCGGCCGACTGGCTCGACGAGTACCCGCGCTGATCCAGGGCGCCCGGGTCGCCGAACAGGACCGCTCGGCCCCGACCCTGCTCCTTCGCGCGGTACAGCGCGGCGTCGGCGTCTCGGATGAGCGCGTCGATGGTGACCCGACCGCCGCCGCCGATCGCGATGCCGATGCTGGCGCTGACCGCGACGTCGGCGCCCAGGACCGTCACCGGCTCCGACAGCGTGTCGATGCAACGCCGGGCCAGCTCGTGGATCTCGGTCTGGCCGGCGGGGTGCTCGCACAGCACGACGAACTCGTCGCCGCCGAAGCGGGCCACGACGTCGCCGCGCCGTACGGTCGCCCGGAGCCGGCGCGCCACCTGGACCAGCAGCTCGTCGCCGACCGGGTGTCCGAGTGAGTCGTTGACCGGCTTGAACCGGTCGAGGTCGAGGAACAGCACGGCCACGGTGGTCCCGTAGCGGTTCGACCGCGCCACGGCCTGGTCGCCGAGCTCCTGGAACAGGGCGCGGTTGGGGAGCCCGGTCAGCGGATCATGGGTGGCCTGGTGCTCGAGGCGGGCCTGGGTCGACTTCAGCTCGCTGATGTCGTGGGCGATCACGGAGATGAACTGCTCGCAGCCGTCGTCGTCGCGGTGCTTCTGCACGGTGATCGCCACCGGCACCTCGGTCCCGGCCGCGGTGACGAGCGCGAGCTCTCCTCCCCACCGGCCCGCCGCGTCCACGGCGTCCCAGATCTCGGGGAGCCGGTCGGCGGAGTCGGGGGCGAGGATGTCGTCGATGTCGACCAGGGGGTTGTCGCCCTCGGTGATGCCCAGCAGCTCCCGGCAGCGGTCGTTGGAGAACAGGACGGTCCCGTCGGGCTCGCAGAGGAGCACGAGCTCCGTGCTCGCCTCGAACACCTCGTAGAGGATGCGGATCTTCGCCAGCGCGGCTTCGCGCTCGGTGACGTCGCGGCAGGTGATGACGATGCCTCGGACGTGCGGGTCGTGGCTGAGATCGCGGGCCCGGGTCTCGAGCTGGTGCCACTCACCGTCGGTCGACTTCACCCGCAGCAGCAGCGGCTGGTCGGGGTCGCGCCGGCCCGACATGACGTCGGTGAACGCCTGGCGCGCCCGGTCGAGGTCGTCGGGGTGGACGAACCCGAAGATCCCGAGGGGACCGGGGTCGTGGCCCGGTGGCCAGCCGAGGAGGCGGGTGCCCGACGGGCTGGTGAAGCGCCAGCTGCCGTCGGGGTCGAGGATGGTGACGATGTCGGACGAGTGCTCGTGGAGGGCACGGAAGAGCTCCGCGGGCAGCAGGCTCGCCGGGTCGGAGGCCGGGTCGGCGGGCGGGTCGGCGGGCGGGTCGGCGGGCGGGTCGGCGGGCGGGTCGGCGGGCGCGCCGGACCGCACACGGGTGGGGTGGGCGTGCGGTTCTGATTCGGACGTCACGGACATCTGGGCCTGCCTCCCGGTCGCAGCCGACGCCGTCCGATGGCGCGGGACGGCATGCGGTGCGGGCGCACGGAGGTTGTCGGCACCTGGGGGAGGTGACCTGAGGGCGATCCGGCGCCCCGACCGGGTCCGGCGACGGCCACAATGGGGGCCCATGGGGATGCGCAGCGACTGCCGGCACTACGACAGCCGTACCTACGCGTCGGGCGAGGTGGTGCGGAAGTGCCGACTCGACCTGGCCCCGGAGGCGCCCTGGCGCTGTCCGGACGACTGTCCCGGTTTCGAGCTGCGGCGCATGGACGTCGGCTGGCAGTACGGCAGCCTCCAGACGGCCGTCACCCCGCCGAAGCCCGCGCCGCCCACCCCCGACGACGCCAGCGTGGCGGCGCTGCTCGACGAGGCCGAGGACATCGTCAACTCGGCGGCCCCCGACATCCTCGCCGAGTTCGACGGGGGCAAGAAGAAGGGCCCCTTCCGCCGGCGCAAGGGCAAGAAGAAGAAGTAGCCGTTGCCGGCCAGCTCCGATCAGCCCGCCCTGTCGGTCGTCGTCATGGGCTACCGCAACCGCGACACCATCGTCGGGGCGGTCGGCTCGATCCTGGCCCAGGCCGATGACCGGGTCGAGGTCGTGGTCGTCACCTCGGGCGGCGACGACTCCGCCACGCTCGTGCGTACGGCGTTTCCCGGCCTGGGCGTGGTCGAGATCCCCGGGCGCCTGATGCCCGGCGGAGCGAGGAACGCGGGGATCGCGGCGAGCCGGGGTGCGGTCGTCGCATTCCTCGCCGGCGACTGCGTCGCCGCGGAGGGGTGGGTGGGCGGGCGTCTCGCCCGTCATGCCGAAGGCCATCCGGTGGTCGCCTCCGCCGTCGTCAACGCCGATCGCCGCAGGCCCGCCGCGTGGGGCTTCCACTTCGGCCTGTACTCCCACCGCCTCGCCGGCCGTCCGGCCGGGCCGATCGGGGGTCGTGACGGCGCGGCCCACGGCTGCTCGTTCGATCGCGCCGTGCTCGAGCGGGCGGGCGGGTTCTCGTCCGACATGCGCGTCGGCGAGGACACCCAGATGGGGTGGACGCTCGACGAGCTCGGGGTGCCGGTCTGGTTCGAGCCGACAGTCCAGACCGCGCACCGCGGTCCACCGGGCATGGTCGAGCTGGTTCGGGACGACGTGGAGGACGGGCTTGCGCTCGCGCAACCGATCCTCGAGTCGTACTGCCCGGCCGCAACCCGTCCGGCGGCGGAGTTCGCGCTGCGCCATCACGACTACGTCAAGGACAGCTTCCTCGGGGAGGCACCGGTCGCCGCGTTGATCGACGACCTCGAGACCCTGGACCCGGAGCAGCGGCCGGTGGCGCTGGCCGCGCTCGGCCTCATCCAGGTGGCGGGCGCTTCGAGCCTCGGCGTGGGGCGCCTGACCGACTTCCGGATCGCCATCTTCCACGCCTGCCTCGACGGGACGGCGCTCGCCGACCCGTCCCCCGAGTTGCGCCTCGCCCGCCTCCTCGCGCCTTCGCCCGACCCCTCCCCGGCCGCGGGGGGCGGATGCGACGTGGCGGCGGCCCGGGCGGCCCGCGACGGGCTCCCGGCCGCGGAGGGCGACGACCTCGATGTTCTCCTGGCGTCGGTGTTCGTGCACGGGTGGCATGGCTTCGTCGCCGACATCGGGCCGGATGACCGGCTGGGCGTGCTCGTGCGGTTGGCGGGGCACAACCGGGCGTGGGGGGCCGATCACCTGGTCCTGGCCGACTCGGTACGGTCCGGAGGTCGAGGTCGGCTGGCCGACCCACCGCGTGCGGAGCGGTACGTCGCGCTCAGCGGCACCCAGACGGTGACGATCGTCGCCTGATCGCCGAGCTCGTCGACGGCACCAGAGTGCGAGCGCCACTGGGGGCTCCTCCACGACCGGTCGGCTAGCGTGCTCACGCCGTACGAACCCGGAGGGCCCGAGTGAGCGCACAGATCCCGTTGGTCGACTACCTGGTGCTGGGCGACGCGCCGCACCTGGTGGCGCACGAGTGCACCGACTGTGGTGCGCGCTACTTCGATCGGCGCAACGCCTGTGCCAACTGCTCCGGCACCGAGTTCACGAGCGTCGACCTCCCCACCGAGGGGGTGCTGCGCACCTTCACCATCGTGACCTTCGCCGCGCCGGGGATTCCCACGCCGTTCGTGGCGGGTGTCGTCGACTGCGGGGGCACCAGCGTCCGGGCCAACGTGGTCAACGTCGACCCCACGCCCGAGGCGGTCACCCTCGGCATGAAGGTCACGCTGACCACGTTCCCGATCGGCACCGACAGCGAGGGCACCGAAGCGATCGGCTTCGGGTTCGAGCCCGTCTGATCTCCGTCACCCTTCCACCCCGTCGACAACCACAGTCGCGACACCGAAAGCGATGGAACCTGCGATGAGCGAAGAGGTCTGGATCCTCGGGATCAACATGACGAAGTTCGGCAAGCATCCCGACAAGGACTCGGTGGACCTTGCCGCGGAGGCCGCGCTCGCCGCGCTGGCCGACGGCGGCGTCGAGATGAAGCAGATGAACATCCTCGCGGCCGGCAACCTGCTGGGTGGCAGCCACTTGGGTCAGGCGCTGCAGAAGCAGATCGGCCAGACCGGCATCCCCGTCTACAACGTGTCAAACGCGTGCGCCACGGGCGCCACGGCGTTGCGGACCGCGGTCATGGCGGTCAAGGCCGGTGAGGCCGACTACGGACTCGCGGTCGGCGTGGAGAAGCTGGCCGGTGCCGGTCTGCTCGCCGGCGGGTCGCGCAAGGACGATGGTTCGGCCTGGACGCCGTCGGGTCGCTACGGCGCGGTCGCCGCGGTCGACGGTCGCATCGGCACCGAGATCATGCCGGGCGTGTTCGCCCAG
>VGCA01000109.1 GCA_016870245.1 Actinomycetota bacterium
GCGTCTCGGCCCAGGCCCGACCGTCGTCGGCGTCGGCCGGCACCGGCTCCACGGTCCGCGGCTGGGGGCGATCGGTCGGGTCGAACGGGAGCGCCGCCGACCACAGCCCGGCCACGGCGTCGACGGGCTCGCGCAGGCGGGTCGCGTGCGACAGGTCGCGCTCGCGGCAGTGGAGGCTGACCACGAGGTGGTCGCGGGCCCGGGTGGCGCCCACGTAGAGGAGCCGGATCTGCTCGGCGCTCCCGGCCGCCTTCTCGTGGTCGGCCCGGTCGGCGTAGCCCGGGGTCAGATGACGGAAGCCGCCGGCGGTGCGGGCCCGGGGCCCGATCTGGAACTCGGGGCGGCCGCCGGCGGTCCACAGCACGGGAGGCACCTGGGCGCGGTCGGCCACGCCGAGGCCGGCGAGGACCACGACCGGGAACTCGAGGCCCTTCGATCCGTGGACGGTGAGGATCCGCACGGCGTCGTCGTCGGGCTCGGGCACGACCACCTCGACGGCTCTTGCCTCCTCGTCGACCTGGCGGGCGAGCCAGGTCACGAAGCCGCGCAGGCTCGTGCCGCCACCGTCGACGAAGGCCCGGGCGGCGTCGGCGACGAACCGGATGCGCCGCCAGTGGTCGCGGGGGCGGGGCCGGGCGACGGCCAGCTCCATCAGCCGTCGTTCCCGGATCACGCGCTCGACCGTCTCGCTCACGGTGTCCCACCACCGCTGCTCGTGCAGCGTGCGCAGTGCCCCCATCGCCGCCACCACGGGGTGGCTCCACGCGAGCGTCGCCGGAGCGGGCGCGCGGTAGTCCCACCGGCCGCCGGCCTGGCGGAACTCGAGCAGCTTGTCGTCGCGGCAGGCGAACGCCGGGGCGCGCAGCGCGGCGACGATCGCGACCTCGTCGGCCGGGTCGTCGACCGCGGTCAGGATGGCGAGCAGCTCCTGGACCTCGGCCGTCGCGTAGACGAGCGACTGGCTCTCGATCCGGGCGGGCACGCCGGCGTCCTCGAGCGCCTGCTCCAGGTAGGGCAGGGTGGCCCTGGTGGGGAGCAGGATCGCGATGTCCGCGTAGCGTGCCGGTGCGACGACCTCGCCCTCGGTGCCGTCGCCGCCGCGCTCGGCGACGGGCCACGCGTCGTCGCGCACCCGCCGGACGAGCGCGGCCAGCTCCTGGGCCTCCCGCCGCCGCAGTCGGGCCAGATCGGTGTCGCGCGGGTGGGTGTCGCCCACGACGGTGATCGACGGTCCGTGGGGCTCGCGGATCGCGAGCAGGGCCTCCGACGCCGCCTGGAGCCCGGCGGGCCCGGCGTCGAACAGCGGGGCGAACACGCGGTTCACGAACTCGATGACCGTGGGGCGGGACCGGAAGTTGGTGGTGAGGGTGAGCCGCTCCCCGAAGAGGTCGCGCACCGCGTGGTACAGCTCGATGTCGGCGCGCCGGAACCGGTAGATCGACTGCTTCGGGTCCCCCACCACGAAGAGGCGCCCGGGTGGGATCGTGCACTCCGCCCACGGGCGCTCACCGGCTGCGGGGTCGTCGGTCGCGATCAGGACCGCCAGCTCGATCTGGAGCGGATCGGTGTCCTGGAACTCGTCGAGGAGCAGGTGGCGGTAGCGGTCGTGGAGCGCGGCGCGCACGGAGGCATCGTCGCGGACGAGGTCGCGGGCGAGCACGAGGAGGTCGTGGAACTCGAGGCGTCCGGCCCGGCGGCGCTCCTCCACGGAGGCGCGCACGAAGCCCAGCACGGCGTCGAGGAGCCCGGTGATCGCCGGCCCGACGACTTCGGCGACCGCGGCTTCGACCGCGTCGTCGGCGGCCTGGAGCGCGGCCTGCACCGCCGCCTTGTCGGGCCAGTGCTTCTTCTGCCCGTGCGGGTGGGTGAGCACGGGGCGCTCGGCGAGCACTTCCAGGGCGGTCGCCTCGTCGGGGGCGGCGCGCAGGAGGTCCCGGAACGGTGCGACCCGGTCCTCGATGTGGAGCAGGAGCTTGTCGTCGGCCGCGCGGCACTCGGCGGCGAGGGCGGTCGCGGTGTCGAGGGCGTGGAGCGCGGCGGCGCAGTCGAGGGGCGGGACCTCGGGCGGCGGAACGGGCCGGACCGCGTCGTCGGCGATTCGGTCCCAGTCGTCGTGCACGAGGCGCGCGAGCGTCTCCAGGCGGCGCATCCGGAAGCCCAGCGCGCCGACCACGGTGAGCGCCCGGTGTCGTGCGGGGTCGGCGTACACGCGGTCGAGGAAGCGCTCCCACCGCTGCGAGAAGTCGATCGACGCCTGGATGTCGTCGAGGACCTCGAAGCCCGGGGGCAGGCCGGCCTCCACCGGGAACTCGGCGAGCACCCGCTGGGCGAAGGCGTGCAAGGTCGAGAGCGTCGCGTCGTCGAAGCGGGCGAGCGCGGCCCGGCACTCGTCGGCTTCGGGACCGTCGGCGGTCGCCGCCTCCCCGAGCTTCTCGCGCACCCGCTCCCGCAGCTCGGCCGCGGCCGCCTCCGTGAACGTGATGGCCGCGACCTGGGCGAGCGGGGTGCCCCGGCGGACGAGGGCGACGAGACGCGCGACGAGGGCGGTCGTCTTCCCGGTGCCGGCGCCCGCCTCCACGAACAGGTTGTGGTCGAGGTCGGTCGCGATCGCCGTGCGGGCGGCGTCGTCGAACAGGCTGGCGGTGGTCACGGCCCTGCCTCCGGCGGCGCGACGGGGTCGGGGGCGTCGGGCGCGTCGGGGACGTCGACGGGTTCGGAGGCCGGTGGCCACGGCTCCTCGGCCAGGGTGAGGATCGGACCGAGCGCCGGATCGCCCCGGCGCCGCTCGAACCGGCGCACCCGGTCCTGGGGGCACACCCGGTCATAGGGGCACCACTGGCAGTTGTCGGGACCCCACCAGCCGTCGGCGCCGGGGAACGCGGGGAAGCGCCCGCGCGCCACCGAGCCCACGATCGTCTCCAACGCGTCGTCGAGCCGGGCGGAGACGTCGTCGTCGAGGGTGAACCCCGCGAAGGCTTCGGGACCCTCCTCGCGGGTGAACCAGTAGTAGGCGCCCACCTCGGCCGTCGGGAACGCGCGGTGCAGCGCCGTCGCGTAGAGCGCCAGCTGGAGTCGCCGGCCCCGCATCACCGGGTCGGCGGCGAGGTCGTCGAGATCGTTGGGCATGCCGGTCTTGTAGTCGTAGACGAAGACCCGCGATCCGTCGGGGCTGCGGTCGACGCGGTCGATCCGGCCGCGGAACGCCACCGGCGCCGACCCGGGGACCTGCACGGTCACCGGCGGGAGCGGGTCGCCCGCGGTGCCGAAGCCGAGCTCGAGCGCGTAGGGCACCGCCTGGTCGTGGGTCCGGGCCCATTCGTCGGTGTCGAGGACGTGGTCGATCTCGCGGAGCATCTTGGCCCGGTCGAGCTCCCACCAGACCGCGCGCCCGGTGAGCCCGTCGGCCTCCGCAGCCAGGCACTTCGCCTCCGCGATCGCCCGCAGCTCGGCCCGCTCCTCGGGCGCCCAGGGCTGCTCGGGCGAGGTCCGCGGATGGGTCTCGACGAACTCCTGGAGCACGTCGTGGATGATCGTGCCGCGATCGGTCCCGGCGAGGCGCTCCCGCGCCTCGGGGCGCTGGAGCTCCTCGACCCGCAGCACCCGCGACAGGAAGTACTTGAACGGGCACTGCGCCCATTGCTCGAGCGAGGTGGCCGACAGCGGGCGCTCGGCGCCCAGGGCCAGGCCGGCCTTCTCGCCGATCACCCCTTCCCACGGGCCCAGGGTCGGCCGGCGCCGCGCGTTGAGCGCGGTGAACCCGGTGCGGAGGGCGGGCTCGGTGAGCGCCAGCGGGTGGCGCACGAGCGATAGCCCGGAGTGCTTCCAGTGCAGCAGCGAGCGCAGGTGGTGCTCCTGGAGGGAGCCGGCGGTCGGCGCGGCGGCGAGCCCCGCCTCGAACGAGGCGACGACCTCCAGCCACGGGCTGGTGCGGGCCGTGGAGTGCCCGGGGTCGAGCTCCGCCGCGAGCACCGTCCGGCCCGCCAGCGCGCTCGCGGACTCGAGGAGCCACGGCGCGGGGCGGGCCGCCCGTCCGGCGCGCCGGTCGGCGCGGGGCGCGGTGAGGACCCGCTCCGGTGCCGTGGCCAGCGCCGCGAGGTAGTCGTCGCGCTCGCGGCGCGCCGCGTCGGCCCGGCGGGGCAGCCCACCGATCGCGGCGCGGGCCCGGTCGGGCAGCAGTGGATCGTCGCGCGGTGGGGGAGGGAACGCGCCCTCCACGAGGCCGACGACGAAGACGGTGTCGTGGTCGGTGCCCCGCAGCGTGCCGATCGGCGCGACGAGGACGCCGTCGCCGAAGGTCCCCCCGTGGCCCACCGAGGCGTCGAGCTCGTCGTCGACGGCGCGCACGAACGCACCCACGGTCGCGGGCGCGCCGAGGTCCTCGAGCTGGCCGAGGGCCCGGACCCGCTCCGTCACCTGGTCGTACGCGGCGACCTCCGCATCGGGCCATTGCACGCCGTCGCGCCCGTCGGGGACGAGGTACCGCCGCAGCAGCCCCAGCGCCCACTCGGCCAACGCGGACCACGACGCCGGCGGCGGCTCGGTGGCCTCGGCGAGCTCGCGCACGAAGCGGGACAGTCGGGTGGCGTGCTCGACGGCGTGGTCGGCCGCGCGGTCGACGATCTCGGGTGCGAACAGTGTGCCGGCCTCCCGGGCCCGACGGGCGAGCCGGTCCTCCCGGTCGGCGCGGAGGCGCGCGAGGCGGGCCTCCCACTCGTCGAGGCCGCCGACCACGTTGGCCTGACAGGAGATGCGCTCCCACCGGTCGCCGGGGACGACCGGTCCGCCGGGCTGCTCGCGCACGGGCGCGACCGCGCACAGCGCGGTGACGTCGTCGCGGCGGTAGCCACCGTCGCGGATCCGGAGCAGGGCGAGGAGGGTGCGGCCGGGCACGGTCTCGCGCAGGGTGGCCGGGAGGGGCCCGTGCACGGGGATGTCGGCGGCGGCGAAGTGCTCGTGCAGGAGCCGTGCGTAGGGGATGGCCGCGCGGTAGCCGACCGCCATGCGGTGCAGGGGCACGCCCGCCTCGAGCCGGCGCACGACCTCACGCACGACGGCCCGCGCCTCGTCGTCGGCGTCGGCGCAGCTCAGCACGTGGTGCGCGTGTGGGACCCCGCCGCGGGCGCCGGAGGTGGGCGGGACCGCGGCGGGGTCGGCGGGGTCGGCGGGGCCGAGGTGGGGCACCAGCCGGTCGACGAGGTCGGCGACGGCGGCGTCGGCGTCTGCGTCGCCGGTGGTGGCCAGCACCGCCGCCGCGAGGCCGCGCGACGCGAGCGCCTCCACCAGCGCGAGCGCACCGGGCGTCGGCGCCGTGGGCGCGAACCACACCACCGGGCCGAGATCCCGCAGCACCGCGCGGTCATCGGCGACCATGCCCGCTGCCGCGCGGAGCTGGTCTTCTTCGGTGTAGGTGCCGGCCACGAGGGCGCGCACCGTGCGCACGACTGCCACGACCGACGCCGCGCGCGGGCCTCCGGTCGCGAGGCGCGTGAGCTCGGCGTCGGTGAGGTGGTCGACCTCGGCGCACGTGGCCGCGAACGCGCGGGTGGTCGCGGGATGGTTGGCGAGGTCACGGAGGGGAGCTCCGGCGCCGTGGAGCGCCGCCCGGATCGCCCCGGCCTGCCGGGTGGAGGTGAGCGGGACGCGGCCGGGCGTGGCGAGGAACGGGGCGCCGAGCAGCTCGGCCACCCGGTTGAGCGATAGGAACCGGACGTTGACGAGCCCACCGGCGCGCCGTCCGGCCTCTCTCCGCAGGGAGAGGCCGGCGTAGGCCGAGGGCACGGCCACCGTGACGGGGCTGAGCGGATCCGCGGCACGCAGACCGGCGACGCAGCCCCACAAGGCCGCTCGCGACGCCGGCCCGTGCGGCCGGACCAGCAGCCGGGGGGCGTCGGGAGCGGGGGGACCCATGGATCGGAGGCTATCGACGGGGTGTGACATCGTTGCCCCGAGGTGGGTTTCCGGGAACCGGGGGTGCCCTGCAGCCGTTTCGGCCTTCGCACGTGCCATCCTGGGGGACCCCATGAAGCGTTTCGCACGAGCCCTCGTCGGGCTCTTCTTCACGATCGTGGTCGGCGGCATCGTCATCGGTGTCTGCCTCGCCGCGCTGCTCCCCAGTCTCGGCATCATCACGAGTGCCACCGAGTACGAGACCGAGCTGGTCACCGACCTGCGCGACCTGTCGGAGCGGTCGACCGTCTACGACGCGGCCGGCAACGAGATGGGGGTGCTCGGCCTCGAGAACCGCCAGAACGTCACCCTCGACCAGGTTCCGCAGACGGTCATCGACGCAGTCGTCGCCACCGAGGACAAGACGTTCTGGGAGAACGACGGCGTGGACCTGCCGGCGGTCGCCCGGGCGGCGCTGAAGAACCTCACCTCGGGCGAGATCGAGCAGGGTGGCTCGACGATCTCCCAGCAGCTCGTGAAGAACCGGATCCTGTCGCCCAAGCGCGACCTGAACCGGAAGATCCGCGAGGTCCTGCTCGCGATCGAGCTCAACAAGGACTACTCGAAGCGCGAGATCCTGGAGCAGTACCTCAACACCGTCTACTTCGGGCAGGGTTCGTACGGCGTGAAGTCCGCCGTCGAGCGCCTCACCTTGCGCAGCGACCCGAACAACGCGCTTTGCGGCTGCACCGGGGCGACCCTCGAGACCCTCTCGATCGCGGATGCCGCGATGCTGGCCGGCCTGATCCAGAGCCCCGAGGCGTTCAACCCGTTCGTCCACCCCGGCAAGACGCTCGCACGCCGCGAGTTCGTGCTGTCGCAGATGGTGGAGGAGGGCTACATCACCCAGGCCGACGCCGACGCGGCCAATCAGGTGCCGCTGCCGACCGTGGTGCCCAACCCCGACCTCCGACCTGCCACCTCTTGGGTGGAGGAGGTGCAGGATCGCCTGTTCACCGACCCGCGGTTCTCCGCGCTCGGCGCCACCCGGGAGGAGCGCGAGAACGCAGTCCTGCGCGGGGGACTGAAGGTGTACACGACGCTCGACCCCGACGCGCAGGCCAACGCGCAGAACGCGGTCGACGAATCGATCGGCGAGAAGCCCGGATTCACCGCGTCGATCGTGGCCATCGACCCGACGAGCGGAGCGGTGCGGGCCATGGTGGCCGGCACGGGCTTCGAGAACAGCCAGTACAACATCGCGACGTCCACCCCTGGGCGTCAGCCGGGGTCCACCTGGAAGACGATCACCCTGGCCGCGGCGCTGCAGAAGCGCTTCTCGTCACTCGACCTCGTCGAAGGGACGTCGCCCTGCGAGTTCGGCGCGCTGGGCCGCACGCAGAACTCCGAGGGCGGTGAAGGCATCATGACCGTCCGGGCCGCGAGCCAGAACTCCGTGAACTGCGCCTACGCCCGCATCGAGCTCGCGGTCGGCTTCACCGGCGTGATCGACATGGCGAAGAAGCTGGGCATCACGCAGAGCACCCTCCAGCCGATCCTCACGCTCACGCTCGGCTCCATCGAGGCGACGCCGCTCGAGATGGCGACGGTCGGGTCGTCGATCGCCTCCATGGGCGTGCGCCGCGACCCGTACTTCATCGAGCGGATCGTGAACCCCGAGGGCATCGCGATCTACGAGGAGACCGCGTCGAAGGTCGGCGTGCGGGCCTTCGACGCCGAGGCCGCGGCGTGCGAGGTCGACATCTTGCGCGGCACCGTCACGAGTGGCACCGGGACCGGGGCCGCGGTGCCGGGCTGGGCGGTGGCCGGGAAGACGGGCACCACCGACAACCGGGCCGACGCCTGGTTCCTCGGCATGACCCCGAAGCTCGTCGCCGCCGTGTGGCACGGCAACCCCGACGGTCGGATCCCGGGAGCCGGCTTCGGCGGCCAGGTGCCCGCGTCGATCTTCCGGCGGTTCATGACTGCCCAGCTCGCCGGCGTCGAGCCGGAGGGCTGGGAGTCGCCGCCGGCGTGGTGCAACGCGCCGGGACAGTTCCTGACCACGGCCGGCCGTTCGCGGGTACCCGAGGGCTTCACCCCGGTCACCACCCCGCCGCCGACGGCGGTGATCAACGCGCCGCCGACCACCCGTCCGCCGGTGACCACCCCCCGTCCGACGCCCCCCACCCTTCCGGCGACCACGACCACCACCAAGCCGACGGTGACGACCCTGCCCGCGGCCGCGGGGTCCCCGGGCGGCGGCTGACGACGATCGGGCGTCGCGGGGCCGGGTAGGTTCGGGGCGTGGAGAGCCTCGAGCCGCTGCTGGTGGTCCAGGAACACGACCTCGCGCTCGACCGGCTGCGCCACCGGCACGCCACGCTGCCCGAGCGCGACCAGTTCGCGGCCGCCGCGGCCGACGTGCGTGCCCTCGATGCCGAGATCGAGCAGCGCCGGCCGCCGCTCGCCGAGCTGGCCCGCAACGAAGCGCGCTACGAGGACGAGGCCCAGAAGCTCTCCGGGCAGGCCGATGCCGCCAACGCGAAGCTCTACTCCGGCGAGATCACGTCGCCGAAGGAGCTCCAGGCGCTGCAGGCCGACGTCGACCAGCTGCGGCGCCACCAGGCGGCGGTCGAGGAGCAGGCGATCGCGGTGATGGAGGAGCGTGAGCCGCTCGAGGCCGACCTGGCGGCGCTTCTGGCCCGGCGGGCGGCCCGGTCCGAAGATCTCACCGCGGCCGAGGCGACGCTCGCGGTCGCGGTTGCCTCCTTCGACGCCGAGATCGCCGCCGAGCAGGTAGTCCGCGACGAGTCGGCGGCGGGGCTCGACGCGCCGATCGTGGCTCTCTACGAGCGGTGCCGGGCCAACTCGAGCAGCCGGGTGGGCGCGGCGCGGCTGGTGGGGCACACCTGCCAGGGCTGTCACCTCACGATCCCGGCCACCGAGGTCGACGCGCTGCGCAAGGCGCCGCCGGGGACGATCGCGCACTGCGACAACTGCGGCGCCATCCTCGTCCCGTGAGGTCGCGGTGACCCTGTTCGACCCGGAGTCGTGGGCGAACCCCGCGGCCGAGCCCGACGCGGCGCTCGTGCGCGACCGGCTCCTGATCCACTTCGACGGCGGCTCGCGCGGCAATCCCGGTCCGGCGGGAATCGGCGCCGTCGTCACCGACCCGGCCGCCGACCCGCCGGCGCGCCTCGCCGCCGTCAGCGAGCACATCGGCGAGGCGACCAACAACGTGGCCGAGTACCGGGCGCTCATCGCCGGCCTCGAAGCCGCCCGGGCCTTCCCGGCGCGCGCGGTCGAGGTGCGGGGCGACTCCAAGCTGGTGATCGAGCAGGTACGCGGCGCCTGGAAGGTCAAGCAGGCGCACCTGCGTCCGTTCGTCGACGACGTCCGCCGGCTGCTCGAGCCGTACGAGCAGGTCACGCTCACGCACGTGCCCCGGGCCGAGAACGCCGACGCCGACCTGCTGGTCAACGCGGCGCTGGACGCGCGCTGACGTCATGTTCCTCTGGTACGTCGGCCTGTCGGTGCTGCTGGTCGCCAACGTCTTCAAGAGCGTGGGGCTCGACTACCGGCTCATCGCACTGGGGGCGATGCTGCCCCTGCTGATCGACATCCCCGTGGGGCACCGGGCGTTCGGGCACACCCTCGCGTTCGCAGCGGCGGCGCTCGTGGTGGTGATGCTGTGGCCGATGCGGGGATCCCGGCTCGGCCGGCGCCGGTGGCTGTGCCTGCCCATCGGGATCTTCGCCGGCTTGGTGCTCTCCGGCGCGTGGACCGACACCGAGCTGTTCTGGTGGCCACTGTTCGGCACGTCGTTCGGCGACTCGCCCTTGCTCCCGGTGTGGTGGGTGGTGCTGCTCGAGGAGATCGCCGGACTGGTCGCGTGCTGGTGGGTGGTCGGCCAGTTCGACCTGTGGGTCCCCGATGTGCGACGTACCTTCTGGCGGACCGGGCGACTGAAGGAGAGCGACGGCGGCCTCGGAGGAGACTGCTGAGCATGGGCCAGCTGATCCTCGTGCGTCACGGCCAGACCGACGCCAACGCCGCCGGCTTGCTGCTCGGACGCACCGACCCGCCCCTCAACGACGCCGGCCGGGCCCAGGCGGCCGCGGTCGCGGCGCGGGTGGCCC
>VGCA01000110.1 GCA_016870245.1 Actinomycetota bacterium
CTCGAGGCGCCGCTCGAGCGCGCGCACCGACCGGCGGGTGCGGCCGTCGCGGCCACCCCGCCCGTCGCCCTTCCGGCGGTCCTTGCCCTTGGCCATCCCCCCAGCGTCGCAGACGCGCGTCGCTCGCGCCCACCACGGCTCGGCGCCCGCGGGCGGCTGCCGGAACCTTCGGGGGTCGGCGGGTCGCGACGGGTAACCTCGCACATCGCTCGGGCGATTGGCTCAGTTGGTTAGAGCGCCGCCTTCACACGGCGGAGGTCACAGGTTCGAGTCCTGTATCGCCCACCCATCTTGCGCCGGTCGGGTCGCGTCGACGGCCGCCGGCGTCGACGAGGAGCCCACGGTGGACCCTGCGAACCCCGGCACCGGCCAGCCCGTTCCCCGCGAGCGGATGGACCGCTCCACGAAGATCAACCTGATCGCGTTCGGGCTCGTCGTCGGGATCATGGCCCTCCTGATCCTCATCGGCGGGGCGGTCCAGCTCACGAAGTGACAACGGCGACGCGGTCGTCGGTGCACGGTGCGGGCGTGGCGCGGGCGGTCTACGGTCGTGAGATGTCGTCGCCGTCGCCGCCGGGAGGATCCATGTCGTTCACGCCGACCGCCGAGAAGCTCCTGCCCGACCTCACGCCGCGCGAGGAGCTGGTGCTGCTCGCCCGCACGCTGTGGCGGGAGGGCTACAACGACCACCTCGCCGGGCACATCACGATCAACCAGGGCGACGGCACGCTCCTGTGCAACCCGTGGCTGATGACCTGGGACGAGATCCGCGCGCGCGACGTCATCCGGATCGACCTCGACGGAGCCGTGGTGGAGGGCGACTGGCCGGCGCCGCTCGGCATCCCGCTGCACCTCGAGCTGCACCGGCTCCGCCCCGACGTGCAGGTCGCGATGCACAGCCATCCCCTCTACGGCACGGTGTGGAGCGACATGCGCGAGCTGCCCCCGGTCTACGACCAGAGCTCGTCGCTCGGCGGCGGCACCCTCGTGCTCGTCGACGAGTACGGCGGTGGTGTGAGCGACGCGAACGCGGCGCGCGACGCCGTGGTCGCGATGGGCGGCGCCGACCTCGCCCTCCTCGCCGGCCACGGCGTGTTCGTGCTGGGTGCCAACGTGCGCGCGGTCCACCAGCGCGCGGTCGCGCTCGAGCAGCGCTGCAAGCACGCGTGGCACGTGCGGGCCGCGGCGGGGGAGAAGGAGACAGCACTGCCGGCGTGGTACCTCGAGCGCGCGGCCGGTTCCGACGGCACCCGGTTCCTGGGCTTCTGGGAGGCCATGGCCCGCGCCGAGCTGCGGGCCGACCCCACCCTGCTCGACGACCGAGGCTGACGCCCCTCCCACGGTTGCGAGCGCCCGAGGTGTGGCGCTCCGACGCGTGGGGGCGCCTTCGTCAGCAGGTCGCGGCCATCTCCTGCAGCGCGGCCCACTCGGCCGGGGTCGCGCTGAGGTCCCACCGGGCCTTGATCGACGCCCAGAGCTGCGCGTAGTTGCACCACGAGGCGCGTGCGGGGGGCCGCCAGCCCTCGGGACCGTCGTCACCCTTGGCCCGGTTCTCCCCGAGAGGGATCGCGAGCAGGTGGCCGGGGGCCGCGAGGTCGTTGGCGAACGCGAGACGCCGCTCGGCCGTCCACGCCCACGCGCCGGACCGCCACGCGTTGGCCAGGGGCACCGTGTGATCGACGTCGAGCGCGCGGGCCGAGGTGCTCACGGCGCCCGACCACGGGTCGACCCACTCGCCGGTGGCCACGGTGCACGCCGCGGCCGAGGTGTAGGTGACCGCGACCCGCGACTGCGCGGCGAGCACCTCGGCGCGGGTGTCGCGACAGTCGCCATCGGCGTCGGTCCAGTCGCCGCCGAAGAGGTCGCGGTCGTAGCCCTCGGTCCGGGGCGCGGCGACCCGCAGGGCGGCCAGCTCGCCGCGCGCCCCGCCGCGTGTCTCGCCCGACCCGGTCGCCGCGTCGCCGTCGGTCCCGGCACCATCGGGCCCCGCGAGGGTCGGGTCGACGGTCGCGGGCCGATCGCGCGGCGCGGTGCGCACCCCTGACCGGTCGCCTCCGCTCGTGAGGACGATCGTGACGACGACTGCGCACGCGACCACCAGCACGAGGACGAGTGCGAGCCACTGCGCCGATCGCACCTGCCTGCGCCGCACGGTCCCGGCCATGGCGTCGGTATACCGGTCGGTGCCCGTTCCCGGAGGGACCGGTCCGTAGCATTCCCCCGTGCGCAGTCGTCGGGCCGGGGTCGTCATGGTGGCGCTCGTGGTCGCGGCGACCATCGGGTCGCTCGTGGGGTCGACCGGATCGGCCGGCGCCGCGAGCCGTCCCGGGTCGGGGTCGGCGTCGGGGACCGGCGCCGGTGCCGACGGGCCCACGTACCGCGAGTCGATGCGGGCCGCGATCGCCGACATCCAGGACTTCTGGGCCCGCGAGTACCGCGCCCTGTACGGCCGGGGCTACGAGCCGATCCCGCAGGCGCGGGTGATCGCCGCCCGTCCGGGGGTGACGATCCCGAAGTGCCAGGGCTTCAAGGTGTCGTACCGCGATGTGCGGGGCAACGCCTTCTACTGCCTCGAGAGCAACTTCATCGCCTACGACGACGTCGGGCTGATGCCCCAGTTCTTCGAGACCTTCGGCCAGTTCGCGCCGAGTCTCATCCTGGCCCACGAGTGGGGGCACGCCATCCAGGACCGCGCCGACGTCGAGCAGCTGGGTCTCCCCTCCGTCTACGTGGAGCTCCAGGCCGACTGCTTCGCCGGCGCGTGGACGGGCGACGTCGCCGTCAAGCCCCAGCAGGTCGCGTACGCCCCCGGCGACCTCGAGGGCGCCGTCGCCGCGCTGATCGAGCTGCGCGACGCCCCCGGCTCGTCGCCCGACGACTCCGACGCGCACGGGAGCGCGTTCGACCGGCTGTCGGCGTTCCAGGACGGCTACCTGCTCGGCCCGGAGCGCTGCGCCGCCTACGTCGACGAGCCGCCGCTCGTCGTCCAGATCCCGTTCTCGAGTCGGGCCGAGGCGGCGTCGGGCGGCAATCTCCCCGCCGAGGACGTCATCCCGACGACGGTCGAGCTCCTCGACGAGTTCTACTCCCGGGTGGAGCCGGAGTTCAGGTCCCTCACCCTCGCCGACGTCGTGGCGTTCGACAGCACCCGCGTGCGCACCATCCCGAGGTGCGGGGGTACCCGGCCCGACGTCGAGGTGGTGGCGAACCGGGTCTACTTCTGCATCGAGGACGGCTATCTCGCCTTCGACGAGCCCTTCCTCCAGAGCGTCTACGACGAGATCGGCGACTTCGGCGTCGCCACCCTGATCGCCAACCCGGTGGCCACCTCCGTGCAGATCGGCCAGCGGATCCCGGGGGCGAGGGACAACACCCTCGAGGCCGTGATGCAGGCCGACTGCTACACGGGCGGATGGGTCGCCGCGCTGTACAACGGCTTCCTGTCGGGGTCGCTGTCCGCGGGCGACCTCGACGAGTTCGTGCAGGCCTACCTGTCGTACAGCCGGGCCCGGGGCGTGAGCGGCGACGTGCCCCTCACCTTCGTGCGGGTGCGCTTCTTCCGCCAGGGCTTCCTCGAGGGTTACGGCTCCTGCGACTACGCCCGGATCGCCGCGCAGGTCGCCGCGCTGTAGCCCGCCCCACCTCGTCTTCGTGCGGCACCACCGACCCGGCTTCGCGAACGCCGAGCGTCAAGGGCGGGCGCGGCGGCCGCGGACGAGCACCACGACCACGCCGGCCGCGGCGACGAGCACCACCGCGATCGCGGCGATGAGGGCCGGGCTGGTGCCGCCGTCGTCGTCCTGGCGTGAGTCCCGGGCCGCGCGGTCGGCCGAGATCGCGATGTCGTCGGCGGAGCCGTCGGTCGGGGTCGGGGCGGTCCCGAGGTCTCCTCCGATGCGCCCGGTCGTCGTCGAGCCCGCGGCCACCGTTACCCCCGCGGTCGCGGTGGCGGCCGGATCGGCGGCCGTCACCGCGACGGTCCAGGCGCCGGCCGCGGGCAGGGTGAGCACCGTCTCGTAGACGCCCGCGCCCCGGTCGGCGAGGGCGACGGGACCGACCGTGGCGCCGTCGGGACCGGTGGCCGTGGCGGTGACGGTCGCCCCGGGGACCACGTGGCGGTCGCTCGCGTACTCCAGCAGCACCCGCACCTTCGCCGTGAGGGGCGCGCCACCCGGGGTGACCTCGATGCCCATCACGCCGGCGGCGCCGTGCGCGCCGGCGGGGCCGGCCACCGCCGCGACCGCGGCAGCGAGCACGGCGAGCACGACGAGCACGACGACCAACCCCCGCACGCCCGGTGGACGCCGGCTGCTCGCCGTCACGCGGGGTAGATCCCGACCTCGGTCGCCTTCACGCTCGCGACGACGGCGCGGCCGGGGGCGAGCCCGAGCTCGCGTGCGGCGGCGCTGGTGATCTCGGCGACGATCGCCACGGTGCCCTCGATCCTGACCCGCACCCGGTCCCCGAGTGCGTCGACCTCCGCGACGGTACCGGCGAAGTGGTTGCGGGCACTGCCGGCCGGCGCCTCCGCGTGCAGCCCCACGCTGCGGGGGTGTACCGACGCGAAGACCTCGCCGGCCACCGCCCGGTCGGCGACGACGATGCGCCCGCCCCCGTCGAGCGTCACCACCCCGGCCGCCGCCGTGCCGCGGTAGAGGTTCAGGCCCACGAGGTCGGCCACGTACGGGGAGCGGGGGTGGAGGGCGATCTCCTGCATCGTGCCCTGCTGGACGACCGCCCCCGCCTCGAGCACGACGACGCGGTCGGCGAGCACCGACGCATCGACGGGGTCGTGGGTGACCAGCACCCGGGCACCGCCGGCCGCGGTCAGGTGACGGCGAAGCTCGCGGCGGATCTCCGAGCGGGCCCGGGCGTCGAGCGCGGCGAGCGGCTCGTCGAGGAGCAGCACCCGCGGGTCGCCCACCACGGCCCGGGCCAGCGCCACCCGTTGGGCCTGTCCGCCCGACAGCTCGCCGGGCCGTGCGTCGGCCCGGTCGGCGAGGCCCACGCGGTCGAGCCACTGGTCGGCCCGGCGCCGGGCCTCCGCCTTGCCGATCCCGCGGCTGCGCAGCCCGAACGCGACGTTCTCCCGGGCGGTGAGGAACGGGAACAGGAGGTAGTCCTGGAACACCACGCCGATCGGGCGGTCGGCGGGCGCGACGAGCACGTCGGATGCAGGCTCATCGAGCACCGCGCCGTCGACGGCGATCCGCCCGGTGTCGATCGGGTGCAGTCCGGCGACGGCCCGCAGCAGGGTGGTCTTGCCCGCCCCGTTGGGCCCGAGCACCGCGACGATCTCGTCGCCCACCGTGAGGTCGACCGTGAGGTCGAGCGTGCCGATCCCGGCCGTGAACGTGCACTCGAGGCTCATCGACGGCCCCGGAAGAGGTGGTCGCGGAGGGCGACGAGCACCACCACCGACACCGCGAGCAGCACCAGGCTCATCGCCACCGCCGGGCCGGGGTCGGTCTCGAGCAGGAGGTACACGGCGAGCGGGGTGGTCTGCGTGCGGCCCGCGATGTTGCCGGCGAAGGTGATCGTCGCCCCGAACTCGCCGAGAGCGCGGGCCCACGCGAGCGCAGCGCCGGCCGCGAGCGACGGGGCGAGGAACCGCAGGGTGACGCGTCGGAAGACCGTCCAGCGGCCGGCACCGAGCGTGGCCGCGGCGTCCTCGTAGCGAGTGTCGATGGCGCGCAGGCCCCCCTCGACCGTCAGCACGAGGAACGGCATCGCGACGAAGGTCTCCGCGAGGATCACGCCGGTCTTGGAGAAGGTGAGCTGCACGCCGAAGGTGTCGTACAGCCAGGGGCCCACGAGCCCGTTGTTGCGGCCGAACGCGTAGAGGAGCGCGACGCCGCCCACCACCGGGGGCAGCACCAGGGGCAGGAGGACGAGCGCGCGCAGCAGGGCCCGGCCCGGGAACTCGCCCCGGGCGAGCACCCAGGCCAGCGGCACGCCGAGCACCACCGAGAGGAGGGTGGCCCACAGCGAGCACTCGATCGACAGTCGCAGCGCGTCGCGGGCCGCCGGGGCCGACAGGTCGGACCACAGGTCGCTCCAGGCGGCGCGCTGGAGCAAGCCGAGCAGGGGCAGCGCGAACAGCAGCACCCCGAGCGATGCCAGCGCCACGACCGGCCACGGGACCCGGGTCGCGGGGTCGCGGCGGCGCCGGGGGCGCGCCGCGTCAGGCGGGGAGGAAGCCGTACGCAGCAAGGGTCCGCTGTCCCGCAGGAGAGGTGACGAAGTCGACGAAGGCCCGGGCCAGACGCCGGTTGGACGACGCCGCGAGCGGCGCGATCGGATACACCGCGATCACGTTCTGCGCGGCGGGGATCGCCACCGCGGCCACCGATCGACCGGCGGCCTCCACGTCGGTGACGTAGACGATGGCGGCGGCGGCATCGCCCCGGGCGACCGCGCCGACGGTGGCCCTGGCGTCGGCGCCCCGGGTGATGCGGCGCTCGGGGACCGTCACCCCGGCCCTCTCCAGCACGCGCGCGGCGTACACCCCACACGGCGCCGCGGCGCCGCACAGGGAGATCGTGCCGGCGTCGGCGAGGTCGTCGACGCCGGTCAGTTCCTCGGGGTTGCCGGGCTTGACCGCGATCACCATCGTGTTGCGGGCGAAGGGCGTGGGGGTCGTGGCGACCTCGCCGTCGGCGACCAGGCGGTCCATGGTGGCGAGGTCGGCGGCGGCGAAGACGTCGGCGGGCGCGCCGGCCTGGATCTGCGAGACCAGGCTCGACGACGAGCCGAAGTTGAAGGTCACGTCGGCGCGCGGGTTCCGCCGCTCGAACCGATCGCCGAGCGCGGTGAACGCCTCGGTGAGCGATGCGGCCGCCGAGACGGTGATCGACCCTGTCGGGGTCGTCCCGCCGGCCGGACGCGCGGTGGCCGGGGTCGCGCCGAGGAGGATCACCGCGGCGACGGCCGGGACGACCGTGGAGAGCGACCGGGTTCGACGGCGCACGGCGACTCCGAAGGCGGGAACGCGAATAGTCACAGCGAGACTAATGGGGACTGGCGCGGTCGGGCGCCCGGCGGGCATCCTCGGGGTGTGCCGCCGCCGACGCGTCCGTCGATGTCGCTCACCGACTGGGTGGTGCTGGCCCTCGTGGCCGAAGAGCCGCGTCACGGGTTCGCGGTCGCGAAGGAGCTGACGCCCGAGGCGATGCTCGGCGAGGCGTGGACGGTGCCCCGCCCCCTCGTCTACCGGGCCCTCGACCACCTGCGCGACGGCGGGCTGGTTGCGCCCGCCCGCACCGAGGCCGGGGCCCAAGGGCCGACCCGCACCGTCTACCGGGCCACCCGGTCGGGGGCCGCCCGGGTCGCCCGCTGGCTCGACCGGCCCGTCGACCATCCCCGTGACGTGCGCACCGAGCTGTTGGTCAAGCTGCTCCTGCGGGCCCGCCGGGGCCGCCCCCTCGCGCCGCTCGCCCGGCGCCAGCTCGACCGGTTCGCCTCGGTGTCGGGTGGCCTCGAGCAGCGGGCCGCGGCCGCCGCCGGCCCGGAGCGCGTCGTCGCCCGCTGGCGGGCCGAGTCGATCTCCGCCATCCGCCGCACCCTCGAGGCCATCGCCACCGACGACACCTGATCCTGCCGACCTGGGCGCCGATCGACGGTGAGAAGCGCATCGGGGGGCCGGGGATCGACGGTGAGAAGCGCATCGGGGGAGGGGGTCCGATGCGAGGGATCGTCAGGTGGGGGTGAACTCGATGGGGACGGCGTCGTAGCCGCGGGCGAACGCCGACGGGAGCACCCGGGGCTCCGCGCCGGGTGCGAGGCGCCAGTCGGGGATCCGCCGCAGCAGCTCCTCGAACATGACCCGGATCTCGAGCCGGGCGAGCGACGCGCCGAGGCAGAAGTGGGTGCCGAACCCGAACGCGACGTGGTGGTTGTGCGCGCGGGTCACGTCGAACGTCTCGGGGTCGGCGAACACGCGAGGGTCGCGGTTGGCCGACGAGTACATGAGCAGCAGCTCGTCGCCCGCCGCGATGGTCCGACCGTGGAGCTCGTGGTCGTGGGTGGCGGTGCGGCGCATGTTGAGGATCGGCGTGACCCAGCGGATGAACTCCTCCACCCCGGTGTCGGCGAGGACGGCCGGGTCGGCGAGGAGCTTCGCCCGCTCCTCGGGCCGGCGGGCCAGCTCCACGACGATCGCGCCGATGACGGTGCGGGTGGTCTCGGCCCCGCCGTCGAGCACGAGCAGCGCCTCGTACACGATCTCGTCGTCGGTGAGCGTGCGCACGGTGCCGTCGGGGAACACCACCTCCGAGTGCACCCACGCCGAGATCAGGTCGTCGGCGGGCTCGGCCCGGCGTCGCTCGATGACCTCCAGGGCCGCGGCGGCGAACTCGAGCACCGCGCCGATGGTGCGGTCGCTGGTCTGGCGCTCCGAGCCGTCGGCGTTGTACTGGCCGCCCTCGAACATGGTGACCTCGGACCACTCGAGGCACTTCGGCCAGAGCGCGTCGTCGAACCCGAGCATCGTGCCGATGACGCGCGCAGGCAGGGGAGCGGCCAGCGCCTGCACCACCTCGCACTCGCCCTGGGCGGCGACGGCGTCGACCAGATCGGTGACGATCGCCCGCACGTGGTCCTCGTGGTCCTTCACCGCGCGCGGCGTGAAGCGGCGGGCGACGAGCCGTCGCTTGTTCTGGTGCAGCGGGTCGTCGTTGTTGATCATCGAGGTGTCGCCGACGATGTGAGGCCGGGAGCCCTGCGCCGACGAGTAGCGCCCCGTGAGCTTCTCCACCTCGACCACGTCGGCGTAGCGGCTGATGCCCCACAGCCGGTTCACCGGGTCCCAGTACGCCGGCGCCTCGTCGCGCAGGCGCGCGTACGCGGGGTACGGGTCGTCCGCGTAGAACGCGCCGTCGAGCAGGTTCACGTCGATGGTCATAGGGCCGTTAGTGTGCCGCGGATGGCGTCGTTGGTGCAGGGCGAGGACCCGGTCGAGCCTGCAGCCGGCCGGCTCCGCGTCGCGACGTGGAACCTCTGGTGGCACTTCGGTCCGTGGGAGGAGCGTCAGCCCGCCATCCGCGAGGCCATGCGGGCCGTCGACGCCGACGTGTGGTGCCTCCAGGAGGTGTTCCGCGGCCGTGACGCGCCCGATCAGGCGGAGGAGCTCGCCGACGCGCTCGGTGGGTACCACGTGGCGCACGGGAGCCGGTTCGACCTCGGCCGGTTCCGGGAGAGCATCGGCAACGCCGTGCTCTCCCGATACCCGATCCGCGCCTCGGAGACGCGCCCGCTGTCGGCGCCTCCCGGCCTCGACGAGCTGCGAATGGTGGTGCGGGCCGACATCGACGCGCCGGGGCACACCGTCGAGGTGTTCAGCACCCACCTCAACTACCGCCTCGACCAGAGCCACGTGCGCCAGGCACAGGTGCGCGAGCTCTGTGCGTTCGTCGACGAGACCACCGATCGGCGCACCTACCCACCGATCGTCTGCGGCGACTTCAACGCCGACCCGGACTCCGAGGAGATCCGGATGATGACCGGGCTGACGGCCGTGCCCGTGCCCGGGCTCGTCTTCATCGACGGTTGGCGCGCCGGCGGCACCGGCGTGGGGTCCACCTGGGACAACCGCAACCGCCATGCGGCGGCCGACTTCGAACCCGACCGCCGGATCGACTACGTGCTCGTGGGCTACCCGCGTACGGCCGGCATCGGCCAGGTGGTCGACGCCCGCCTGGTGGGCGACGCACCGGTCGGCGGCGTGTGGCCGTCGGACCACTGCGGCGTCGTCGCCGACCTCCGCATCTGACCCGGGGGGCGCTCAGGCGTCGGCCAGGGCGTCGAGCCGCTGGGTGAGCTGGGCCTCGGACAAGGCGCCGAAGACGACCTCCTTGGTGCCGTCCGGGGCGATGAACACCCAGGCCGGCTGGCCGCGAACGCCGAAGCCGGCCCACAGCGACCCGTCGTCGTCGACGGCGTGCGGAATGCC
>VGCA01000111.1 GCA_016870245.1 Actinomycetota bacterium
TGCATCGAACTGACGTTCGGTCATGAGTCGATCATGACAGCCGGGTATGACAGCTACGAGAGCCCGTCCCCGAACGGCACGTCGGGGGCACAGCCAGCCCCTCCCGTTCTGTCAACGGGACCAAGTGACGTTTGAACACACATGTTGGGTTGGAGCGTCACTTGTTCGGCCGCGACTGCCCCCGAACGCCGGCTCTGGGGCTGGCCCAACCGATGCTCGTCACCATCGGGTTACAACTGGGTTCGCGAAGTCGGTGTTCTCGATGATCACGTCCGTCTTGCCCTTTGGGTCGACTTCGCTCACGTAGATCATTTCGGCGACGTGGTAGCGGTCCCGATGGATGCGCTCAGCGTCGACGCTCCCCTCCATCGCAGTGTCACGTTCGATGCCGCGTGCCAGCGCGAGCTCGGCCGGCACGTCGAGCCAGATCCTGAGGTCCCAATAGGCGTCGTACTCAGGCCGCATCCCGAACACCGAATCGACGATCAGCACCGCGTCCGACGGCGCCTGGATTGCAGCATCGCGGTGGTCCTCGCCCGTGAGGGGATCGTACGCGCACAACACGACCCGCCCCGACCCATCTGGTCCAGCCGGCTCGAGAAGCAGCCCGCGCGCTGCATCGAAGTCGGGTGCGTTGCGGTAGTAGCCGTCGCCCGTGACTCGGTCATAGCCCCGCTCACGGGCATCTGCCCAGGGCATCTTGAAGTCGTCGAATGTTGCCCTCATCGTTGGACGCCCCAGCGCCCGCACCGCGGCCGCCAATTCGTGAGCGAAGCTGGTCTTGCCGCTCGCCGTGTAGCCATCCACGACGACCCGGACCCTGGCTGGACGAATCGCCGTGACCCGAGCGGCAACGCGCTCGATCAGCCGCGTACGAACCACCGATGTCGCAGGGGGCAACGGTTGGCGCCATGACGACACCGACTCGAAGGCTTCAGCGGACACATCCGCAGGATGCCTCATCGCGAGAAACTTCGCATGCCCCAGACCGCCGGGACTGCAGCCCATCATGTAGTCGATGGTCACGCCGGAGCGGGCTGCTGAGTATCTCGAGATCGTGGAGTCCGTGACCGCGTGGGCTGGCGGTCAGCGAGACATCACCGGCATGGCTGTCGTCGGCTCCTGGGCACGCGGCGAACCGCGGATGGATTCCGACCTCGATCTCGTCGTCCTCACCGCCGAGAAGCAGCGGTACCTCAGGGATGACGGCTGGCTGCTGGGGGCGGTGGGCAAGCCGGCGGAGATCGTCCGAACACAGGAATGGGGGCCGCTGACCGAGCGCCGGGCTGTGCTGCAGTCGGGATTCGAGGTCGAGTTCGGCTTCGTCGCGCCGACCTGGGCCCGCACCGAGATCCTGGATGCAGGAACCGCGCGGGTCGTGAGAGGCGGTTGCCGGCCACTGCATGATCCGACGGGTGTGCTCGACCGGCTCATTGCGGCCGTCCGCGCCACCTGACGCCGGGACGTGGTATCAGTCCAATTGCATCGCGGTCACGTGGTCCGGGTTCGTACGCTGGGTGTGTGGTTGGGAGCGAAGAGCATCCTGCGGTCGCGCGTCTGAGGCGGACCCACGACCCCGACCTGCTGGGACTCCTCTCGGCCGGGATCACGGGAGCGGATCTCACATCTCTGCTGCTGGAGGCGATGCGGCAGCGCGTCGGGCTGAGGACTGCGGCCGACGTGCTCCACCAGTACGAGCGTGATCGCTTCGTTCGACCCGCTGCGCTGGATCCCCTGCGGCTCATGGAGGTCGAGATGCGGGCTCTCGCTGCGGTCGTGCCGCCGTTCGAGCCCGTCCAGCTGGCCCCTCTGGCGCCGTTCGGGGCTCACGCCGTGGTCGCGGGCGTCAACCAGCACCGCGTGGTGACCACGGTGCGGGGAAGCGATGTCGTTGCCGACCCGACGAACGTCCTCGCGCTCGAGGCGGCCGTTCGGCGCCGCTCGGATCCACGATCTCCGAGAACGGAGCGCCTCGCTGCCGTCTCCAGGGTGGTACGTGCTCAGCAGTTCGATGCGCCGAACGCGTTTCCGCACTTCAGCCTCCTCGGCATGGTCTCGGCCGGACGCGACATCGGAGACAACGCCTTCGAGATCGAGGCGTGTGTGGAGCACTTGACCACCCTGCTGGGCGCGATCGAGCGTGTCCACGGCGGCTCGGTCACGATTCGCCTGACCGACTTCGACGGCCGCGACGCCAACGTGCTCCAAACGGTCATCGAGCGCATCGGATCGGCAGCGAGGGCCGAGGAGTGGCCTGAACGGACCGCGGCGCGCGGGTACTACCCGGGTATCTGCTTCAAGCTCTTCGTCACGCATGACGGCGTCGAGGTCGAGGTCGCCGACGGAGGAATGGTCGATTGGACCCAGCACCTCGTCGCCAGCAAGAAGGAACGTCTGATGATCAGCGGCCTGGGACTCGAGCGGCTCGCTTTCGCAGGAGACTGAAGCCGTCGACCGGCTCCGCGGCCGTGCACCGTCCCCCATCGCCGGTGCGCGGCCGAGGCAGCGACACGCGCACAGCGCTGGCGAACGGCCGAACACTTCGGCGCGGTGACCGCTGATCCTTGCGGGAGATCAGGCGTTGCGTTGCACGTCCCAGACGTGGTGGATCGGGTCGTGGACCATGTAGCGGGCGATCGTTGCGATCGTGAACGAGGCTCCGTCGCCGCGCCGACCCGGCCGGTTCCACATCTCGCCGGTGATCGACGCGAGTCGTGAGGCCAGGAGTCCTGCCGCGGCGCCGAGCTCGACGACCACGCGTTCGGGATCCTGTTCGTCGTAGCGGTCGTCGGTCGCCGACGCGTCCTGATCCCAGTTCGGGAACCGCGGATCGTCGTGCGTCTGCATGAGCTCGATCCGCTGGTCGTAGCGCCGATAGACGTCGCGGACGTGGCATGCGTACTCGAGCGACGACCACGTCACGGGGTTGGGCCGACCCGCATGGATCCTCCCGTCGCCGAGCAATCGCTCCCAGGTGGTCGCGTTGTCGACGACGAGCGCGGACACCGACTCGGCCGGGCACGTGCTGGCGTCGAAGCCGCAGTCCGGGCATGGCCGGTCGAGGACCCAGGTCCAGCTCTTGTCGTCCGGCACGATCACTTGGTGATCCTGCCATCGGACTGCGCGCCCACGTCGGCGATTTCGACCCCGAGCCCGCGTCCCCCGCCGCCGATGACGGTCACCGGCCGGAACGCCCCCCGATCGATTCCGGCGCTCAGGTACGCATCATCGGTGGTGGTGACGGGGGAGTCGGCTGCAGCGCCTCGGCGAGCATGACGAGGATGCCGCTCGGACCTCGGACGTAGGTGAGCCTGTAGGCGTCCTCGTACTGCGCCACGCCGCGCAGCGGGTGACACCCGTGGCGCGCGGCGATCGCGAGGGCCTCGTCGATGTCGTCGACCGAGAACGCCACCCGGTGCATGCCGATCTGGTTGGGCTGCGTGGGCCCGACATCGACCGCCTCGGGGTGGAGGTACTCGAAGAGCTCGAGGACACCGGTACCGTCGGGGGTCTGCAGCATGGCGATCCGGGCGTGGTTGCCGTCGAGGCCGACGGCGGTGTCGGTCCACTCCCCCCTCACCTCGTCACGGCCGATGACCGCGAGGCCGAGGTCGGTGAAGAAGGCGATGGCGGCCTCGAGGTCGCGCACGGCGATGCCGACGTTCTCCAGCGTGATGGGCACGGGCCGAACGGTACCCGCCCGGTATGACGGGCACCGCTCCACGCTCCCCTTCTTGCGTCACCTCGGACCCGATTCCGCGCCCTGGGTGACGCAAGAAGGTCCCGGGTACGGTCCCGGAATGACAGCAGACCCCACTCCCCGGTCCGACGAGCTCTTCGACGCCGGGATGGACTTCTTCGGGTCGATCGTGGCCCGCCTCGGGCCCGACGACTGGGACAACCCCAGCCCCAACGCCGGGTGGACCGCCCGCGACACCCTCGGCCACCTGGGCACGTCGATGCAGATGGGCATCAGCCTGCTCCGGGGTGAGCAGCCCACGTGGCCCGACGCCGAGCGTCCGGGCGACCTCGTGGAGGGCGACCCCGTCGACTGGTGGGGCGCCATCGCCGGCGAGGCCACGGCGGCCCTCGAGGGCGCCGACCTCGACCTGGTGATGGACACCCCCATGGGCCCGCGCACCGTGGCCGACCGGCTGGCCTTTCCCGCGATCGACCTCTACGTGCACGGCTGGGACATCGCCGCCGCGGCCGGCCTCGAGGTGGAGATCCCCGAGCCGGTGATCGCCTTCGCCCACTCCTACATCGACCCGTTCCCCGAGGAGGTGGTGCGGGGGGACAACGGCGCCTTCGGGCCGGAGGTCGCCCCGCCGGAAGACGCCACCCCCACCGAGGCGTTCGTCGCCTGGACCGGCCGCACCCCCCGCTGACAGGATCACACCATGGCTGACACCCCCGCACCCCGCTACGTCGACTTCGACATCTTCGACGGCGACAACCACTACTACGAGGCCACCGACGCCTTCACCCGCCACATCGAGCCCGAGTTCCGGTCGCGGTGCATGCAGTGGGGCGAGGTCGACGGCAAGCTGCGCTTCCTCGTGGGCGGCAAGGTGAACCGCTTCATCCCCAACCCCACGTTCGACCCGATCTCGAAGCCGGGCGCGCTCGACGAGTACTTCCGGGGAAGGAACCCGAAGGGCCAGGGCGTGGGCGAGCTGTTCGGCGAGCTCGACGCGATGGACGACCACCCCGAGTACCGCGACCGCGACGCCCGCCTGAAGGTGATGGACGACCAGCACATGCAGGCCGCGATCTTCCTGCCCACCCTCGGTGTGGGCATGGAGCAGGCGCTGCGCACCGACGTGCCCGCGCTGGTCGCCGCGTTCCGCGCGTTCAACAAGTGGCTCGACGAGGACTGGGGCTTCGCGTACCAGGACCGCATCTTCGCCGCGCCGCTGATCTCGTTCATCGACGAGGACGCGCTGATCGAGACCACCGAGTGGGCCATCGAGCGCGACGCCCGGTTCCTCGTGACGGTGCCCGGGCCGGTGATGACGCCGTCGGGCGGTCGCTCCCCTGCCGACCCGATCTACGACCGGTTCTGGTCGATGGTCGACGAGGCCGGGCTCACCTTCCTCGTGCACGGCGGCTACGGCTACTACAACACCTACGTCGAGGACTGGGGCGAGCCGGCCGAATTCCAGGCGTTCCGGTCCACGCCGTTCCGCGCGATCGCGTCGTGGAGCGGCGTGCACGACTTCTTCGCGAACCTCATCGCCAACCGTCACTTCGAGAAGTACCCCAACCTGCGGATCGCCGCGGTGGAGACCGGGTCCGAGTGGGTCGCCAGCCTGTTCCCGAAGATGAAGAAGTCGTTCGGCCAGACCCCGTTCGCGTACCCCGAGGACCCGCGCGAGACGTTCAAGCGTCACGTGTGGGTGTCGCCCTACTACGAGGACGACCTCGCCGAGCTGCGCGACCTGCTCGGTGCCGACCGCCTGCTCCTCGGGTCCGACTGGCCGCACGCGGAGGGCCTCGCCGAGCCGGCGTCGTTCATCAAGGACCTCGAGAACAACGGCTTCTCGATGGACGACGCCCGCCTCGTCATGCGCGACAACGGCCTCGCCCTGTCACGTCGCCAGACACGCTGAGGCGCCCGCTCGGACGTTCGGTCGCCGGGGCCGGCGGGGCGTCCGCGTCGAGCACCGCTACTTGCGCCACTGGTTGGCGCGCTCGTTGCGGGCCGCCATCTCCGCGGTCTGGTCGACGCGCGCGGCGCGGGTCTCGGGCTTCTTCGCGCTGACGATCCACTCGAGGATCCCCCGCTTCACCGAGCGGGGGAACGCCTCCCAATGCCCGGCGCTGCCGAGGTGGGCGGCGAACGCGGCGGCGAGGTCGTCGGGCACGACGAGGTCCTCCACCGCGTCGAGCGCGGTCCACGACCCGTCGGCCTTGGCCTGGTCGATCACGGCGACGCCCGCGGGGGCGAGCCGTCCCGCCGCCTCCAGCCGGGCGACCCGCTCCTTGTTGGGGCGCGACCACTTGGCCCCCCGCTTGCGCGGGGTCACCAGGATCTTGGTGCGCTCTGCGTCGACCTTGCCGGGCCGGGAGTCGACCCAACCGAAGCAGATCGCCTCCTCGCAGATCGCCTCGTAGTCGACGACCGGCTTCCCCGACCCCGTGCGCCAAGTGACGAGCCAGATCCCGGGTGACGTCGCGTGGTGACGCTGCAGCCACCGGCGCCACTGCGCCCGGGTCTCCACCGGCACGTGCTCCAGGTCGTCGAGTGCTCCCATCGTCCCGATGCTGCCACGTCCGGGTGTGGACGCTTCGAAGGCCCCTGGCACGACGAGGTGTCCAAACAAGCGACCTACGTGACGAACTCGTCGGGCTCGGGGGCACCGCGCACGAGCGAGACCGGGATCACGCCACCCCACCAGACGGGCGGGTCGAGGTCGACGGGGTCCTCCTTGGGTGGGCCGCTGCGCACCTTGGCCGACGCCTCGGTGAGCGACACCCGCACGACCCGGGTGGCCCGCAGCTCCTCGGGTGAGGGCGGGCGGCACTCGGCCGAGCGCCCCGCGACCATCTGGTCGACGACGGCCCGGAGCGCGTCGTCGCGCTCGGCCGGGTCGGTGACGGTCTCGGCGGTGCCGAAGACCACGACCGACCGGTAGTTCATCGAGTGGTGGAACGCGGACCGGGACAGCACGAGGCCGTCGAGCAGCGTGACGGTCACGCACACCGCGCCGCCGTCGAGCGCCCGCAGCATCGCGTTGCCCGTGGCGCCGTGCAGGTACAGCCGGTCGTCGACCCGCCCGTAGGCCATCGGAAGCACCACCGGACCGTGCTCGGCGGCGAACCCCACGTGGGCCACGAGCCCCTCGTCGAGGATCGCGTGCACGGTGTCGGCGTCGTACCGGCCCCGGTCGGGAAGGCGCCGCACCTTCGTGCGGTCGCTCGGCGGCCCGGAGTCGGTCGGCGGGGAGGTCATGCCCGGGAGTGTGACAGGCCGCGGCGCTCACCGGCCGCGAATTCCGACCGGGCGATCTCCTTCCGGCGGACGCCTGGCCGCCGCGCCATCCGCCGCGGCACTGCGCCACCGCGTCACCCCGACTCCCGCAGCGGCGGGCGTCGTAGCATCGCCGCCGTGCGTGATCCCCTCTCCCAGTTCCGCCTCGACGGTCGCGTCGCGATCGTCACCGGTGCGAGCGCCGGCCTCGGTGCCCGCTTCGCCCGCGTGCTCGACGGTGCCGGTGCGCGCGTGGTCCTCGCCGCCCGTCGGGTCGACCGCCTCGCGGCGCTCGCCGACGAGCTGACCGACGCCCACGCCGTGGCCTGCGATCTCGGCGAGCCCGGCGCCCCGACCGCGCTCGTGGAGGCCACGCTGGAGCGGTACGGCCGGATCGACGTCGTGGTGAACAACGCGGGCGTGCAGTACAGCGCGCCTGCCCTCGACGTGCCGATGGACGAGTTCCGCCGGGTCGTCACCGTCAACCTCGAGGCGCCGTTCGAGCTCGCCCGGGAGGCGGCGCGCTCGATGATCGGCCAGGGCACCGGCGGCTCGATCGTCAACATCGCGTCGATCTGGGGGATGGCCGGCATCGGCGTGATCCGCGACGCGGGCTATGCCGCGTCGAAGGGTGGGGTGATCAACCTCACCCGCCAGCTCGCGGCCGAGTGGGCCCGCAAGGGCGTGCGGGTCAACGCGATCGCGCCCGCCTGGTTCCTCAGCGAGATGACCGCCGACTCGATGTTCTCCGACGAGTCGTCGGTCGCCTGGATGCAGCGCAGCACGCCGATGGGCCGCACCGGCGAGGAGCACGAGCTCGACGGCGCGCTGCTCTTCCTCGCGTCCGACGCCAGCAGCTACGTCACCGGCGTGACGCTCCCCGTCGACGGGGGCTGGACCGCGGTCTGATCCCTGGGCTCGACACCGCGCTCTATCGCTGAAAGACGCACGGCGCGACCATGCGTCCCTCAACCGACGCGGAGCGTCGCTGAGGGACGCATCAACGGGGTCAGGCGGTGGTGCGGGCGACCCGGCCGGGGTTGGCCTTGAGCCAGCGGACCATGGCGTCCTGGGCGTAGGAGGCCACGGCCCGGCCGTCGCGGGTGAAGACGTGGCCCCAGCCGAAGCTGCGGCCCTCCCCCGTGACCGGCGCGGTCTGCTGGAAGCACACCCAGTCGGTGAGGTCGAAGTCGGCGTGGAACCACACGGTGTGGCTCGTGGTCGCGGTCTGCACGGTGCGGTGCGACGACATCTGCGACATCCCCGGCAGCGCCCGCAGTGCGGTGGCGATCGGCGTGAGGTCGGACGAGAAGGCCACGAGCGCCTGGTGCACCGCGAGCGGCTGACCGGCCACGCCCGGCTCGCGCATCCAGAACGAGAACTCCGCCGGTCCGACCGCCTCGTCGCGCAGGAGCACATCCCCCACCACCCGGGTCTCGCACGGGATCATGTGCAGGTCCTGGAGCGGCGCGCCCTCGGGGTCGTGGTCGAGCAGCACGGCGGTCTGCTGCTCGGGGCCCTCCCCGGGCACGTGCAGGCTCGCGGTCGCGTCGGCGAGCACCCGCCCCTCCTGGTGCACCCGCACGTCGCAGGTCGCGTAGGTACCGCCGTCGTGGAGCACCGCGACCTCGATGTGCACGGGGTCGGGCGCCACGCCGTCACGGGCGAACTGCACGTAGACGGACTTCACCTGCTTGGTCGGCACCGCGGCCGCGGCAGCCACCAGGACCTGGCCGAGCACCTGCCCACCGAAGATCCGTCCGGTCCCGATGCCGACGCTGGGCGCGGCGTACACGCCGTCGCCCTCGGGGGTGAGGGTGAGGGAGTCGATCACCGCCTCGAGCGTGGGCCCGCGGTGGTTCCGGCGGACCTCCTCCAGCGCTTCCAGCTCGTCGTGGCTCATCGCACCTCGGTCGGGGCTGCGACGCCGCGGCACCGGCGTGCGAGGATGTGGGCGCGCGAGCGTGGTGGAACTGGCAGACACGCCGGGTTTAGGTCCCGGTGGACGAGAGTCCGTGGGAGTTCGAGTCTCCCCGCTCGCACCATCACCATTGCCTTGCTCGCTGCGGGGCGCCGACTGCCGAGCCTCGAACGCACCTCGACGCAGGCATGACCACGTGCAGGCACTCCGCGGACGCTCGCTCGGCTAGGCGGCCTTCTCGAGGATGTGCACGCCGCACGCCGAGCCGAGGCCGATGACGTGGGCGAGACCCACCTGGGCGCCCTCGATCTGACGGTCGCCGGCCTCGCCCCGCAGGTGGTGGCAGACCTCCCACACGTTGGCGATGCCGGTGGCCGCGATCGGGTGGCCCTTCGACTCGAGGCCGCCCGACACGTTGACCGGGGTGGACCCGTCGCGCCAGGTGGCGCCGCTCTCGAAGAACTCGACCGCGCCGCCGGGCTCGCACAGCATGAGGTTGTCGTAGTGCACCAGCTCGGCGGTGGCGAAGCAGTCGTGGAGCTCCACGAGGTCGAGGTCCTCGGGGCCGACGCCGGCCTGCTCGTACGCCTGCGTGGCCGCCAACCGGGTGAGCGTGTTGACGTTGGGGAGGATCTGGCACGCCTCCTCCCACGGGTCGGTCGTGAGGATCGACGCCGACACCTTCACCGCGCGCTTCTGCTGCTCCAGCGAGAGGGTCTTGAGCACCGAGCCGCTCACGACCACCGCGGCGGCCGCGCCGTCGCAGTTGGCCGAGCACATCGGGCGGGTGTTGGGGTAGGCGATCATGACGTCGCCCATGATCTCCTCGAGCGTCATCCGCTTGGTGTACGCCGCGAGGGGGTTGAGCGTGGAGTGCGCGTGGTTCTTCTCGCTGATCCGCGCGAAGAGCTCGAAGTCGTTGCCCTCGTACGGGTGCGAGCTGAGGTACTCCATGCCCACCTGGGCGAAGACGC
>VGCA01000112.1 GCA_016870245.1 Actinomycetota bacterium
TTACGGCGTTCGACATGATCGATAAGGCGCCGGAGGAGCGTCAGCGGGGGATCACGATCTCGATTGCGCATGTGGAGTATGAGACGGAGAATCGTCATTACGCGCATGTGGATTGTCCGGGTCATGCGGATTACATCAAGAACATGATCACGGGTGCGGCGCAGATGGATGGTGCGATCTTGGTGGTGGCGGCGACGGATGGGCCGATGCCGCAGACGCGTGAGCATGTGTTGTTGGCGCGTCAGGTGGGTGTGCCGAACATCGTGGTGGCGTTGAACAAGGCCGACATGGTGGATGACGAGGAGATCCTCGAGTTGGTGGAGCTCGAGGTTCGGGAGTTGTTGAACGAGTACGAGTTCCCGGGTGATGACACGCCGGTGGTGCGGGTCAGCGCGTTGAAGGCTCTGGAGGGGGATCCGGAGTGGTCGGGGAAGATCTTGGAGTTGATGGCGGCGGTGGATGATTTCATCGTGGAGCCGCCGCGTGACATCGACAAGCCGTTCTTGATGCCGATCGAGGATGTGTTCTCGATCACGGGTCGGGGGACGGTGGTGACGGGTCGTGTGGAGCGTGGGATCGTTCATGTGAACGATGAGATCGAGATCGTGGGGATCAAGGCGACCACGAAGACGGTGTGTACGGGTGTGGAGATGTTCCGCAAGCTGTTGGATCAGGGGCAGGCGGGCGACAACATCGGTGCGTTGTTGCGGGGGACGAAGAAGGAGGAGGTGGAGCGGGGTCAGGTGTTGGCGAAGCCGGGGAGCATCACTCCGCACACGAACTTCGAGGCGCAGGTGTATGTGTTGACCAAGGATGAGGGTGGTCGGCATACGCCGTTCTTCGCGAATTATCGGCCGCAGTTCTATTTCCGGACGACGGACATCACGGGGGCGATCGAGTTGCCGGGTGGGACGGAGATGGTGATGCCGGGTGACAACACCGAGATGGTGGTGGAGTTGATCGCGCCGATCGCGATGGAAGAGGGGTTGCGGTTCGCGATCCGTGAGGGTGGCCGGACCGTGGGTGCGGGCCGCGTCACCAAGATCCTCAAGTAGCCCAGCCGAACGAGCGGTCCTCCGCCGAGTGAGCGGACACGAAGTACACGGGTCCGAAGGTTCGGGCCCACCGAGCGAGCGAGGCAGTAGAGCAGATGGCCAGTGACAAGCGGGTCAAGGTGACCCTCGCCTGCGAAGAGTGCAAGCGGCGCAACTACATCACGATCAAGAACAAGATCAACGACCGTGAGCGGATCGAGATGAAGAAGTACTGCCGCTGGGACCGCCGGCACACCCTCCACAAGGAGACCCGGTAATACCCGCGAGTAACCCTCTCGTGTGGGGCAGAGTCTGACGATGGCTTCCGACCTCGGAGCAACCGGCCCCGCCGACCTTGCCGATCTCGTCGCGGCCGCCCGAGAGGGCGACCGTGGCGCGTTCGACGAGATCGTCCGCCGGACGTACGTCGACACCTACACGCTGGCGGTGCGCCTCACCGCCACCGAAGAGGACGCCCGGGACGTGGTGCAAGACGCCTACCTGCGAGCCTGGAAGGGGATCCGCCGCTTCCGGGGCGACGCCCAGTTCTCCACCTGGATGTACCGGATCACGGCCAACACGGCCGCGACGGTGAGCGGGAAGCGGCGCCGCCAGCGCACGGTCCACCTCGACGACGTGGCCGACCCGGTCGAGACCGAGGTGGCGCTGCATCCCGAGCTGGCGACGGAGAACTCCGAGCTGATGGTCCGCCTCTCGGCGGCCCTCGACGAGCTGCCGCCCCGGCTCCGGGCCCTCGTCGTGCTGAAGGACGTCTACGGCCTGTCCCACGAGGACATCGCCGAGGAGCTGGGAATCTCGGTGGCGGCCGCCAAGGTTCGTCTCCACCGGGGCCGCAAGCGGATGCGTGACCTGTTGTACGAGGAGGCCAGCCATGCCGACGCAGTGTGACGAGATCGCAGTCCTGCTGCCGCAGGTGGTCGACTCCGCCGAGCCGGTGGCCCTCCCGGTCCAGCGCCACGTCGAGTCGTGCCTGCGCTGCCAGGCCGAGCTGGCCCGGTACCGGCGGATGCTGCGGGGTCTCCAGCTCCTGCGGACCCAGTACTTCGAGCCCACCCCGGGGCTGCTCGCGGGCACCCTGGCCACCATCACGGCGGCGGGGGAGCGGCGGGCGGTCACCTCGGTGCTCACGAAGAAGCGCCTCGCCTACGCGGGCGCCGTCGCGGGGGCCGTGGCGGCCGCCGGCACCACCACGGTGGCCCTCGTCGTCGCCCGGGCCAAGCGCCGCGCCCTCCCGGTCTGAGCCGCCGACCTGCCCGCGGCTCGCCCGGAGATGCTCCGGGTCCCGCTGCTAACCTGTGTCACCCCGGCTTCTGGTCCGGCGCGCTCGCGGGCGTGTCCGGGTCCGTGGTCAGGCCCCAGAGGGCAGTAGCTCAATTGGTAGAGCACCGGTCTCCAAAACCGGCGGTTGCGGGTTCGAGTCCCTCCTGCCCTGCTCGCAGCGCTGCTGCACGCAATCCCACCCGCGGACGAGGAACGGCTCGGCGGTGAATCGACAGACCAAGCGCATGATGGCGAAGCAGGGCTCCGACAAGCCGCGCGCGCCCGAGCGCAAGGCGGCGGCCCCCCAGAAGGAGGGCACCAGGGAGCGGGTCGGGGCCAAGCAGTACCTCTCCGAGGTCAAGGGTGAGCTCAAGAAGGTCGCCTGGCCCACGAAGAAGGAGGTCGTCAACTCGACGCTGATCGTGCTGATCGCCGTCGTGGTGATGACCACCCTGATCTTCGGGTTCGACTACCTGTCGGGCAAGTTCGTCCTCTTCCTCTTCGATTGATCGGGACACCATGACGCTCGAGCAGAACGACGAGTACACCGACGCGCCCGCCGCCGACGTCGAGATCATCGACGCGGTCGATGAGGTCGTCGTGGGCGACGACGGGGAGGTGGTCGAGGTCCTCGACGCCCTGGTCGTCGACGGTGATGGAGACCTCGTCGAGATCATCGATGCCGTGGCGATCGATGCCGACGGCGACGTCGAGGAGGTCGTCATCGCGATCGATCTCGACGAGTCCGCCGAGCTCACCGACGTCGTCGGGATCGACGACGAGGTCGAGCTCGTCCCGACCGAGCCCAGCCCCTACGACCGACCGGGCCGGTGGTACGTGGTCCACTCGTACGCGGGCTACGAGAACAAGGTGAAGTCCAACCTGGCCAACCGGGTGCGCTCGTACCACTCGGAGGACCAGATCTTCGAGGTCGTCATCCCCATGGAGGACGTCATCGAGTTCAAGGGCGGCCAGCGGCGCGTGGTGCAGAAGAAGATGTACCCGGGCTACGTGCTCGTCCGGATGGAGCTCGACGACAACTCGTGGGGCATCGTCCGCAACACCCCCGGGGTCACCGGCTTCGTCGGTCCCTCGGGCGCCAAGCCCACCCCGCTCTCCCGCAAGGAGGTCGAGGACATCCTCGGCGTCGAGACGGCCGAGGGCCCGGCGGTGGAGAAGAAGGCCAAGCCCAAGATCGACCACGAGGTCGGCGAGCAGGTGCGGGTCGTCACCGGTCCCTTCGCCGACTTCAACGGCACCATCTCCGAGATCGACGTCGACCGCTCGAAGCTCAAGGTGCTGGTCAACATCTTCGGTCGCGAGACCCCGGTCGAGCTCGAGTTCGGCCAAGTCGCCAAGCTCTAGACGAAACGAAGCGAGAGAACACTCATGGCCAAGAAGAAGGTCGCTGCCATCGTGCGGATCCAGATCGAGGCGGGGGGCGCGACGCCCGCGCCGCCGGTCGGTACCGCGCTCGGTCCGCACGGCATCCAGATCATGGACTTCTGCAAGGCGTACAACGCCGCGACGGAGAACCAGCGCGGGATGGTGATCCCGGCCGAGATCACGATCTACGAGGACCGGTCGTTCACCTTCGTCACCAAGACCCCGCCCACGCCGTTCCTGATCCGTCAGGCCGCCGGGGTGCCGAAGGGCGCCCAGAACGCCCGCACCGAGAAGGTCGGCAGCATCAGCCAGGCGCAGCTCCGCGAGATCGCGGAGACCAAGATGCCCGACCTCAACGCCGTCGACCTCGACGGCGCGCTGGCCCAGGTGGCCGGCACCGCCCGCTCGATGGGCATCGAGGTCACCGACTGATCGACCCTGCCGGGATCGATCGCACCGTTCACGTCCCCCGGCGGAGGACCTCGCCGCCGGCTCCGGACCCGTACGACCCGAGGGAGGACCCACCATGGCCCCGCACGGCAAGAGCTACAAGGACGCGACCGCCCGCTACGACCGCGAGAAGCTGCACGCCCCCGATGAGGCGTTCGGGCTCGTGAAGTCGCTCGCGACGAAGAAGTTCGACGAGACCGTCGAGGTCGCGTTCCGCCTCGGCGTCGACCCCCGCAAGGCCGACCAGATGATCCGCGGCACGGTCTCGCTGCCCCACGGCACCGGCAAGTCGGTGCGGGTGGCGGTGTTCGCCGCCGGTGACCAGGCCCGGGAGGCCGAGGCCGCCGGGGCCGACGTGGTGGGGGCCGACGACCTCGTCGCCCGGGTCGAGGGCGGCTTCCTCGACTTCGACGTGACCATCGCCACGCCCGACATGATGCCCCTCGTCGGGAAGCTGGGCCGGGTGCTCGGCCCCCGCGGCCTGATGCCCAACCCCAAGACCGGCACGGTGACCACCGACGTCGGCCGGACGGTCGAGGAGTACAAGGCCGGCCGGGTGGAGTACCGCACCGACCGCTACGGCAACGTCCACGTGCCGGTGGGCAAGGTGAGCTTCTCGGCCGAGCAGCTCACCGCCAACTACCAGTCGGTCCTCGACGAGCTCAACCGGGCCAAGCCCGCGGCCGCCAAGGGCCGGTACCTGAAGGGTGTGAGCACGTCCTCCACCATGGGCCCCGGCATCAAGATCGACCCCACTGAGAAGGCGGCCGCGGTCACCGGCTAGCATCTCCCGTCCAAGATCGCACACCTGCCGAAGACCTCCGGTCACCGGGCGACTCCGAGAAGAGCTGTCCGGGGGTAATGGGGCCCGCCCCGCCGGACGAGGCCGTGCTCGCGAACCGAACCGCCGCCGCCTGCCGGCCGGCGCGGACTCGGTGACGTCGGGGCGCCTCGCACTCCACCCGGAGGTCGGCGGCGCCCCGTCCCACGTTCACCCGAGTTCTCTCGATTCGCAGTTCGGAGCACGCACATGGCGAGACCCGAGAAAGTCGCCGTCGTCGACGAGATCCGCGCCAAGCTCGGCGAGGCCGACGCCGCGATCCTCACCGAGTACCGCGGCCTGACCGTCACCGAGCTGGCCCAGCTCCGCGGCGCGCTGCGCCCGGCCTCGACCGAGTACAAGGTCTTCAAGAACACCCTGGCCCGACGGGCCGCCGACGAGGCCGGCCTCGCCGACCTGTCGGACCTGCTCGAGGGGCCCACGGCGATCGCCTTCGTGAAGGGCGACGCCGTCGCCGCGGCCAAGGCCATCCGGGAGTTCGGCAAGGCCGCCCCGGCGCTGGTGGTGAAGGGCGGCCTCCTCGGCACCCGCATCCTCAGCCCCAAGGACATCGAGGCCCTCGCCGACATCGAGCCGCGCGAGGTGCTGCTCGCCCGGCTCGCCGGCGGGTTCCAGGCGCCCCTGGTCAAGGCGGCCGGCCTGTTCCAGGCGTTCACCCGCAACTTCGCCTACGGCCTCAAGGCGTACGTCGACCAGCGGGTGGAGGCCGGCGAGGCGCTCCCGGTGGCCGCGGCCCCGGAGGCGACCGACGACCCGCCCGCCGAGGACACCGACGCTCCCGCGGCGGAGTCCACCGACGCTCCGGCGGCGGAGGCGACCGAGGAGGCTCCGGCGGCCGATGCCGAGGAGACCCCCGCCGCAGCGGCCGACGCCGCCGACGAGGCCCCGGCGGCCGACGCCGAGGCCGACTGACCCACCCACCAGTTCTCTAGATCTCACACAACACGGGAGAGACACCACAATGGCGATGAGCACTGAAGAGCTTCTCGACGTCTTCAAGAACATGACCGTCCTCGAGCTCAACGACTTCCTGAAGGCGTTCGAGGAGGAGTTCGGCGTGACCGCGGCGGCCCCGGTGGCCGTGGCGGCCGTCGGCGCCCCGGCCGGTGGCGGCGAGGCCGCGGCGGGCGGCGCTGAGGAGCAGGACGAGTTCGACGTCGTCCTGGTCGCGGCCGGCGAGAAGAAGATCAACGTGATCAAGGAAGTCCGGGCCCTCACGAGCCTCGGCCTCAAGGAGGCCAAGGACCTCGTCGACGGCGCTCCGAAGCCCGTCCTCGAGAAGGTCGCCAAGGAGGACGCCGAGAAGGCCAAGGCCCAGCTCGAAGAGGCCGGCGCCACCGTCGAGCTCAAGTAGCCCGACATCTCCGCTCCGGCGATCCTTGACCTGGATCAGCACACGCCGTATCCTCCGGCCACGAAAATCTCGGGCCCCTCGGGGCTCGTGCAGACGCGTCGTTGCTCGCCGGTCATAGCCGCGGCTATGATCGGGCGAGCCGTGTCTGCCCTTTCGTGCGACTGCTGATCACCCCGGCCTTGGTTCGCGCGCGCCCATCCGCTTCCCTCGCTGCCTGAGGAGCCGCTGTGCCCCGTCTCGCGTCCCGCGAACGTCTGTCCTTCTCCAACCTTCCCGAGGTGCTCCCGCTCCCGGACCTGATCGCGGTCCAGCGTGACTCGTTCCAGTGGTTCATCGACGAGGGGATCGCCGAGGTCCTCAGCGACATCTCCCCGATCGAGGACTTCACCGGCACGCTCAAGCTCGAGCTGTCCGACCACGTCTTCGACCCGCCCAAGCACTCGGAGGACGAGTGCCGCCAGCGGGACATGACCTATGCCCGGCCGCTGTTCGTGACCGCCCGGTTCATGAACGCGACCACCGGTGAGATCAAGGAGCAGACGGTGTTCATGGGGGACTTCCCCATGATGACCGACCGTGGCACCTTCATCATCAACGGCACCGAGCGCATCGTCGTGTCGCAGCTGGTCCGCTCCCCGGGCGTCTACTTCGGGATCACCCCCGACAAGACCCAGCCCGAGAAGGACGTCGTCGACGCCAAGATGATCCCGGGCCGGGGCGCGTGGCTCGAGTTCGAGGTCGACAAGAAGGACATCGCGTACGTCCGCATCGACCGCAAGCGCAAGCAGCCGGTGACGATCCTGCTCAAGGCCCTCGGCTTCGGTGAGTCCGACGACGAGCTGCTGCACCTGATCCTCGACCCCAACGGCAACCCGTACGAGTCGATCCGCAACACGCTCGAGAAGGACAACACGACCACCGTCGACGAGGCGTTCATCGACATCTACCGGAAGCTGCGCCCGGGCGAGCCCCCCACCCCCGACTCGGCCCGCCAGCTGCTCGAGAACCTCTTCTTCAACCCCAAGCGCTACGACATGGCCAAGGTCGGGCGCCACAAGGTGTCGAAGAAGCTGCGCGACGAGTACGCCAAGCTCCCGCTCAAGCAGCTCGGCCTCGACATCCCCAACGCCGACCCCGAGGCCGGCCCGCTCGACTTCCAGCTCACCAAGGCCGACATCCTGGCCACGGTCTCGTACCTGGTGAAGCTGCACAACAACGACCCCGACTACTACCGCGACGACATCGACCACTTCGGCAACCGCCGGGTGCGGTCGGTGGGCGAGCTCATCCAGAACCAGGTCCGGGTGGGCCTGTCCCGGATGGAGCGGGTGGTGCGCGAGCGCATGACCACCCAGGACGTCGAGGCCATCACGCCCCAGACCCTGATCAACATCCGTCCGGTGGTCGCGGCGATCAAGGAGTTCTTCGGCTCCTCGCAGCTCAGCCAGTTCATGGACCAGACCAACCCGCTCGCCGGGCTCACCCACAAGCGCCGGCTCTCGGCGCTGGGTCCGGGTGGTCTCTCGCGGGAGCGGGCGGGCTTCGAGGTCCGTGACGTGCACCCCAGCCACTACGGCCGGATGTGCCCGATCGAGACGCCCGAAGGCCCGAACATCGGCCTGATCGGCTACCTGTCGTCGTTCGCCCGGATCAACCGGTTCGGCTTCATCGAGACGCCGTACCGCAAGGTCGTCAACGGCAAGGCCACCGCGCAGATCGACTACCTCGCGGCCGACGACGAGGACCGCTACGTCATCGCCCAGGCCAACGCCCAGCTCGACCCGTCGGGCAAGTTCGTCAACGAGAAGGTGCTGGTGCGCACCCGAGGTGGCGAGGTCGAGTTCGTCGACGCCCATGCGGTCGACTACATGGACGTCTCGCCGAAGCAGATCGTCTCGGTCGCCACGGCGCTGATCCCGTTCCTCGAGCACGACGACGCCAACCGGGCGCTCATGGGCGCCAACATGCAGCGCCAGGCCGTGCCCCTGGTGCGCGCCACCGCGCCGTTCATCGGCACGGGTGTCGAGGCCCGCGCGGCGCGTGACGCCGGCGACCTGATCCTCGCCAAGGGCGACGGGACGGTCGTCGACGTCGACGGCACGTCGATCACGGTCGACTACGCGACCGGCCCGAAGAAGAAGGTCACCCACCGCCTCGACAAGTTCCGCCGCTCGAACCAGGGCACCTGCATCAACCAGAAGCCCCTGGTCCGCATCGGCGACGAGGTGGTCGAGGGCGATGTGCTCGCCGACGGTCCGTCCACCCACGAGGGCGAGCTCGCCCTCGGCAAGAACCTCCTCGTGGCGTTCATGCCGTGGAAGGGCCACAACTTCGAGGACGCGATCGTCCTGTCGGAGCGGCTCGTGAAGGACGACGTGCTCACGTCGATCCACATCGAGGAGCACGAGATCGACGCCCGCGACACCAAGCTGGGCGCCGAGGAGATCACCCGCGACATCCCGAACCTCTCCGAGGACATCCTCAAGGACCTCGACGAGCGCGGCATCATCCGCATCGGCGCCGAGGTCGGCCCGGGCGACATCCTCGTGGGCAAGGTCACGCCGAAGGGCGAGACCGAGCTCACCCCGGAGGAGCGCCTGCTCCGGGCCATCTTCGGCGAGAAAGCCCGTGAGGTCCGCGACACCTCGCTGAAGGTCCCCCACGGCGAGACCGGCAAGGTCATCGACGTCCGGGTGTTCTCCCGCGAGGAGGGCCACGAGCTGCCGCCGGGCGTCAACCAGCTCGTGCGGGTCTACGTCGCCCAGAAGCGCAAGATCAGCGAGGGCGACAAGCTCGCCGGTCGCCACGGCAACAAGGGCGTCATCTCGAAGATCCTCCCGGTCGAGGACATGCCGTTCCTCGCCGACGGCACCCCGGTCGACATCGTGCTGAACCCGCTCGGCGTCCCGTCCCGGATGAACGTCGGCCAGGTGCTCGAGGCGCACCTCGGCTACGCGGCCATGCACGGCTGGGACGACAAGGCGCGTCCCGCCTCCGACGGCCGCAAGACCCGTCCGGTGACCCGCCCCGCGGTGTGGGTGTCGAGCCCGGTGTTCGACGGCGCCCACTGGGACGAGGCCGAGGCGTCGGGGGCCGAGGGCACCATCGAGGCGCTGTTCGAGCAGCTCAACCCCGACGGCGCGAACGGCGACCGGCTCGTGGGCAACGACGGCAAGGCCCAGCTCTACGACGGCCGCACCGGCGAGGCGTACGACAACCCGGTGACCGTGGGCTACATGTACATCCTGAAGCTGTCGCACCTCGTGGACGACAAGATCCACGCCCGGTCGACCGGCCCGTACTCGATGATCACGCAGCAGCCGCTGGGTGGCAAGGCGCAGTTCGGTGGCCAGCGCTTCGGTGAGATGGAGGTGTGGGCCCTCGAGGCCTACGGCGCCGCCTACGCGCTCCAGGAGATCCTCACCATCAAGTCCGACGACGTCCTCGGCCGGGTCAAGGTCTACGAGGCG
>VGCA01000113.1 GCA_016870245.1 Actinomycetota bacterium
GATGCCATGGAGGCCGCGTTCGCCGACGCCGACGCACGCCTCGGTGGGCTCACGACCCTGTTCAACAACGCCGGCTCGAGCAACCTCGCGCCCGTCCACGGCTACGACGCGCGCGAGTGGGACCGCATCGTCCGGGTCAACCTCACCGGGGTGTTCCACGGGTTCAAGGCGGGCGCACCCCGGATCCTGGCCAACGGCGGCGGGGCCATCGTCAGCACGGCGTCGATCAGCGGCACCCGGCCGTCGGCCGGCGAGGCGCCCTACGCCGCGGCGAAGGCGGCCGTCGCGGCGCTCACCGCCACGGCGGCCCTCGAGTACGCCCCGACCGTGCGGGTCAACGCGGTCTCGCCGGGGATGATCCACACCGGCCTCACCGACCCGCTCATGTCCGACCCGTGGGCGCCGCCCCACATGATCGCCAAGACCCCGCTCGCCCGGATCGGCGCCCCCGACGACATCGCCGCCGTGGTGACGTTCCTCGTGGGCGACGATGCCCGATTCGTGACCGGCCAGAACCTGGTGGTCGACGGCGGGATGACCCTCCACGGTGCGGGGGTCGACGGCCTGCTGGACCACTACCGGCCCCGGGCCTGACGGGCCCCGGGCCGGAGGCGCCCGCCGGCCGTACGGCCCCGTCACCCACCGCGGTAGGCAATCTCACTCTTCGTGGTATTTCCCCTCAAGTTGGACCCCCCGACGAGCCGATCCCCCTGGGGAGGGAAGTTCGACCGACGGAGGGTGACGTGGGGGCGACCGGAAGAACGCGCCGGATGCGGGCGCTGGCTGCGGCCGGCGTGCTCGCCGCAGGACTGATCGTGGCGGCCTGCGGACCGGCGGAGGACCCGCCGCCGCCCGGCTGCCCGACGGCGCCGCCCGACGCGGCCGCGTCGACGATCCTCAACCGGACCAACGCCGACCGGGCGGCCCGCGGCCTCGGTGCCCTGGAATGGAACGCCCGCCTGGCCTGCCTGGCCCAGGAGTGGAGCGAGATCCAGGCCGGCAACGGAGCCTTGTCCCACCGCAACCTCGGCGCCGTCATCAACAGCCCCGGGTTCGGCGCCTACGCCGGTCTGGCCGAGAACGTCTTCGTCGGTCCTCCCTCCGTCGACGGCAACGCGATCCACACCGCGTGGATGAACTCGCCGCCCCACCAGAACAACATCATGGGCAACTACGACAGCATCGGCTTCGGCTGGGCCCGCGACGGCGGCGGCCGGATCTTCGCCACCGAGAACTTCGGCCGGCACAAGTAGCGCCCCGCGCGATCCCCCCACACGTCATCGGGCCCGGCCTCACGGCCGGGCCCGATCGCGTGCGCCGCCGGCGACGGCCGCCCCGGGGGACGGCTGCGGCTCAGTGGGCGTGTCCGGCCCGGGCGTCGGAGCGGTCGATCTCGTCGAGGAGGTGGGACTTCGCGATGAACCCGGCCCAACCGCCGAAGAAGGCGCCGGCCAAGACGCCCACGATCACGCCGATGCCCAGCCACGCCGCCCAGTCCTCGGGTTCCTCGGGCCCCACGGCCAGGACGACGATCAGACACCAGATGACGATGCAGATCGGCGTGGCGATCAGGGTCCCCCATGCCACGGCCCGCCACACCGACTTCTCGGCGTCGATCTCCTCGGCGGTCTCCTCGTCGCCGGCGACGGCGACCTCGCTGCCCGCCAGCTCCACCTCGGTGTTGGGTTCCACGTCCTCGCTCACCGTCAGCCCTCCCGGTCCGGCTCGGTTCGGCGGGCCGATTCTGGCACGACACCCCGCCCGATCAGGACTTCGACGATCGCGTCGGCGGCTTCGGCCACCGGCACGCGGCCGCCGGCCAGGACGAGGTCGGCCGCGTCGGGTGCCTCGTAGGGATCGTCGACGCCCGTCATGCCGGTGAGCTCACCGGCCCGGGCCTTCGCGTAGAGGCCCTTCACGTCGCGCGCCTCGCACACCTCGATCGGGGTGTCGACGAAGACCTCCACGAACGGGAGATCGACGGCCTCGTGGACCTCCCGGGCGTGGGCCCGACCGGCGGCGTAGGGGCTGATCACCGGCACGACCGCCACCAGGCCGGCATCGGCGAACAGCCGGGCCACCTCACCGACCCGGCGGATGTTCTCCTCGCGGTCGTCGGCGGAGAAGCCGAGGTCGCCGTTGAGCCCGTGGCGCAGGTTGTCGCCGTCGAGGCTGTAGGCGGCCACCCCGAGGTCGGTGAGCCGCCGCAGCAGCTCCACCGCCACCGTCGACTTGCCCGAGCCCGAGAGACCGGTCAGCCACACCGTCGCCCCCCGCCCGCCGAGCACGGCCCAGCGCGCCTCGCGGGCGGTGCCGGCCTCGTGCCACACGACGTTGGGGCTCACGGGCGGGGTGCTCATGGCGCGAAAGGGTAATGGAGCCGGCCGCGCACCACCCGTGTCGGGTGACCTACGCTGCGGCTTCGCGCGGCCCTGACGTGCCGACGGCCGCGCGCGAAGGGGGACCCATGATGACGACGACCGCCGGCCGTGACGCCACGGCCGACTTCGATCCGCTCGACACGACGGCTCCCGACGTGCACGCGGGCCTCGCCCGACTGCGGGCCGAGGCCCCGGTGTCCCGCTGCCCCAACGGCGCCTGGTTCCTCGCCCGCTTCGACGACGTGCTCGCCGCGGCGAAGGACGTCGAGACGTTCCGCGCCAGCTTCCGCGAGGCCGGGGTCGTGGTCCCCGAAGAGGAGCAGTTCGTCAACGAGATCCCCGAGCCGCGCCACGGCCACGTCCGCCGCATCATCAACTCGGCGATCGCGCAGCACCGCATCGGTCGGGTCGAGCCGATCGCCCGCGAGCTGTGCGGCCGCCTCCTCGACGACCTCCTCGCCACCGGCGGCGGCGACATGGTGGCGCGCTACTCCGTGCCGATCCCCACCACCGTCATCGGCCATCTCCTCGGGGCACCGGTCGAGGACCACCACCTCTGGGCAGAGTGGTCCGACGACGTGGTGCAGGGCACCTACCCCACGCAGTACCGGAACGAGCGCGGGTCGGGCCTCGCCGGTGCGCACCCCGAGTTCACGGCCTACGTCGACGACATGATCCGGGTTCGCCGCGAGGCCACGGTCCCACCCGACGACTTCGTCACCCGGCTGATCGAGACCGAGGTCGACGGCCGGCGTCTGACCGACGTGGAGGCCCGCACCCAGCTGGTGTTCCTCTTCATCTCGGGCAACGAGACCACCCGGCACCTGATCTCCAACATGACCTACGTGCTCGCCACCCGCCCCGAGGTGTTCGCGGCGTGCAAGGCCGACGGCGACCTCGTGCAGAACCTCATCGAGGAGACCCTGCGGCTGCTGCCCCCGATCCAGTTCCTGATGCGGACCTGCACCCACGCCACCGAGGTCGACGGCACCGCCATGCAGACCGACGACAAGATCGCCTTCGGCGTGGCGTCGGCCAACCGCGACGAGACCCATTTCGCCGAGCCGCAGGAGTTCCGCCTCGACCGCCCCGACCCGCGCGGGCACTTCGGCTTCGGCGGCGGGCCGCACGTGTGCCCGGGGGCGACGCTGGCCCGGCTCGAGGCCCGGGTCGCGGTCGAGACGCTGCTCGCACGGGTGGGCTCGATGAGGCTGCCCGACGATTTCGCATTCGAGAAGGTGCCGGTGTTCTGGGCCTACGGGCCGCAGACGCTCCCGGTCACCATGACGCCTGCCACCACGGAAGGGGAGTCGTGAGCGAGCCGACAGCACCGCCGGACCGACACCATTGGCGAGCGGGGCCCGAGCGGCCCGGCGCGAAGCGCCAGGAGCGGGAAGCATGAGCGACGCACCGCTGCTGTCCCACCTCTACACGGTGGGCAGCCTCCGCAACCTCGACGACGGGTTCTGCTTCGAGGTGAAGAACCGGGTGTTCGACGCGCGGCTCGTGGCCGTCGACCACATCGAGGTCGACGACGACGAGATCGACCTCGATCGGGTCACCCTGCGGTTCGACCAGCAGGAGCTGCCCGCGTCGGGCCTGGCCGACGGCGTGCCGTTCCCGCTGCGCGCCGTCGTGGCGGTGCACGTCGCCGGCGCGCCCCTCGCCGACGGTGAGCACGCCATCCACGTGCACTTCCACAGCGAGCCCTTCGGCGCGCTGGAGCTGTCGGTGCGCGACACGGCGGCGACCCCGACCGCGCCCCGCGACGGGATCCCCCGCGATCGCGACGACGACTACGCACCCGAGATCATCGCCGAGCGTCAGCGCTACCTGGCGGAGCACACGGGCACCACCCTGGAGCACATCACCAAGTACTCGTTCGACCCGCACATCACGCAGGGCAACGTCGAGAGCTTCGTGGGGGTGGCACAGGTGCCGATCGGCCTCGCCGGTCCCCTGCACATCCGGGGCGAGCATGCCCAGGGCCAGTTCCTCATCCCGCTCGCGACCGCCGAGGGCACCCTCGTCGCGTCGTACAACCGGGGCATGAAGGTGATCAACGAGTCGGGCGGCGCGATCTGCACGGTCGTCGAGGACTGCATGCAGCGTGCCCCCGTGTTCATCTTCGAGGACGCACGGGGCGCCCGCGACTTCAAGCAGTGGATCGACGACCACTTCGCCGAGATCGCCGTCGCGGCCGAGGCGACCACCAGTGTCGGCAAGCTGCTGTACATCGACACCTACCTGGCCTCGAAGTTCGCGTTCTTGCGCTTCAACTTCTCGACGGGCGACGCGGCCGGCCAGAACATGGTCGGCCGGGCCACGTTCGCCGCGTGCTCGTGGATCCTCGAGCAGGTCGACACCGTCCGCCGCTTCTACCTCGAGTCGAACTTCGCGACCGACAAGAAGGCGTCGCAGGTCAACATCATGCGGACGCGCGGCAAGCGGGTCGTGGCCGAGGTCACCATCCCCCGCCGGGTGCTCACGTCGATCATGCGGGTGGAGCCCGAGAGCCTGTTCTTCCACGCCGGGGTGGCCAACGTCGGCTCGTTCCTCGCCGGGGTCAACAACAACGGCCTGCACTCGCCCAACGGGATCACCGCGATGTTCATCGCCACGGGCCAGGACGTCGCCAACGTGGCCGAGTCGTCGGCGGGGGTCGTCTACGTCGACCTGCTCCCCGACCAGTCGCTGTACCTGTCGATCACGATCCCGTCGCTGATCGTCGCGACGTTCGGGGGCGGCACCGGCCTCGCCACCCAGCGCGAGTGCCTCGAGCTCCTGGGGTGCTCCGGCAAGGGCACCGTCAACAAGCTCGCCGAGATCGTGGCCGGCGTGGTGCTCGCGGGCGAGATCTCGTTGGCGTCGGCCATCTCCTCGCTCGACTGGGTGTCGAGCCACGAGCAGTACGGCCGCAACCGCTGACGACGGTGGCGCGCTACTTGGGCGCGCCGCCCGACGCCTTGAAGGAGAGCATCCGCGAGTAGATGCCGAGCACCTTGCCCGCGTAGAGCGGATCGGTGGCCCAGTTCCCGGCGCCCATCACGTTCCACACCGGCGCCCGCCCCTTGAACGAGAAGGAGTCGAAGGTCGCCGCGGCCTTCACCGGGTCGGTGCCGTGGAGGGTGGCGTCGAGCGGGTTCTTCAGCATCACCGCCCGGCTGAACGGGTCGGCGTAGTTGCGCAAGAGCTGGATCTGGGCCCGCACGCCGTCGCGCGGGGTGGGGAACAGGTACTGGCTCGTGCAGCTGTCGCACGCGCCGATGCCGGCGAAGTTGTTGTCGGTCGCGCGCCCGAAGCTCCCGGTCTCGAGCACGGCCTGGGCGAATGCGATGTCGCCCCGCACGTTCTCGACGTTGCCTTCCGTGACGTACATGTCGGCGAGGTCGTCGATCGGGGTGTCGTTCATGAGGCGGGCCCGCTGTCCCGTCGACTTGAACCACGCGGCGACCTCCGCCGCGGTCAGGATCGACTGCCCCATGATGGGAACCCCGCCCTGCGCGTCGATCTCGGCCTGGCGACGGTCGACCTCGGCCTGGAGCGCGACCCGGCTCCCGGCGAGGCGGGCCTGCTGGTCGGCGAGCTCGCGCCGCGTCGCCTCCTGCTGGGCCCGCTGGGCCTGGAGCGCGGCGATCTCCCCCTGGATGCGGCTGATCTCGGCGTTGTCGACGACGGCCACCGAGTCGGCGTAGTGGGTGCCCGCCGACAGGTCGACGACGCGGCGCACCGACAGCGCCATGCCGAGCTTGTCGCTGTGGCGCTGGTAGACGATGGCGGCACGTGCCTGCAGCGTGCTGCGGACATCGTCGAGGCGCTCGCGGGCGTCGACGAGCTTGGCGTCGGTCTCGGCCACCGCCTTCTCGGCCGCGGCGAGCCGGGCCGCCACGTCGGCGGCGGTGCGGTCGAGGTCGGCCAGGTCGGCCCGGATCCGATAGAGCTGGATCGTCGCGTCGACGAGGGCCTGCTCCTGCAGCGTCCGCTCGCGGGCGACGGTCGTGGTCGTCGGGGTGTCCACCCCGGCGGGCGGTGCGGTGTCGGAGGTCGCCGCCGGGGCAGCCGCCGCCGGCGCGGCCACGAGGCCCAGGGCCGCGGCCAGCAGGGCGACGACGGCGATGCGGCAGGCGGTGCCGGTGACGGGACGGGAGGGCTCGGGCATGGCGGCGTCGACACCGGGTGGGGGCCGGGTGACCCGCCGGTGCACCCAGTGGAAACGGCCGAATCGGCCCTCGACTTGAGCCCACCGGCGGGGGCTCCGGCCCCGCCGCTACATTCCGGGCGTGGGGGGTGCACATTCGCGGTCCAACGGTGTGCCGGCCGAGTGGCTCGTGGGTGCCGACGGCTTCGTCCCGAAGGAGCGCTACACCCACCCCCGCTTCCTCGAGCTCGAGGAGGACCACCTCTTCGGGCGGGTGTGGCAGATCGCCTGCCGGGTGGAAGAGGTCGAGCATCCCGGTGACGTCGTGGAGTACGGGATCGGGGACCAGTCGGTGCTCGTCACCCGCGCCGAGGACGGTGCGCTCCACGCGTTCCACAACGTCTGCCTGCACCGGGGCGCCCGCCTCGTCGACGGCTGCACCAGTGCCCCCGACGGGGGGCTGCGCTGCCCGTTCCACGGCTGGCGCTACGCGCTCGACGGGACGTGCATCGAGGTGGTCGACGCCGACGACTTCACCGCACTCCCCCGGCCGCTGCGCATCCCGCCCGTGCGGGTCGAGTCCTGGGGCGGATTCGTGTTCGTCAACCTCGACCCCGATGCCGAGCCACTGCTCGAGTTCCTCGACCCCCTGCCGGCCGTGCTCGCCCCCTTCCACCTGGAGCAGATGCGGCTGCGGTCGGTGCTCACCACCGTGCTGCCCACCAACTGGAAGGCCGCGGTCGACGCGTTCAACGAGGCGTACCACGTGCAGAGCGGCCACCGGCAGACCCTGCCGTTCGTCGACGACGTGTCGATCGTGTACGAGCTGCTCGGCAAGCATGCGCACTACGGGCGGCTCCCCGGCGCCCGTCGGGTCCTGCGCCCGAGCCCGCGGCTCGGGATCCCCGACGCCGAGGTCGACGAGGCCACCATCCTCCGGGCCCTGGTCTCGGGCCTGGGCGGCGCGTTCCTCGGGGAGGAGCGCGACCTCGTCGACGACCTGATCGCGACCGGTCCCCCGCCCGGCCAGACGCTCCTCGGCGCCTACCAGGAACGGCGCATGACGCTCCTCGCGCGTCGCGGGCTCGACGTGTCCGGGCTGGGGCCCGACCAGATGACGAGCGTCGAGGACCTCTACCTGTTCCCCAACGTCGTGGGTCCGGTGTACCCCGGCAGCGCGATCCTCTTCCGTGCCCGGCCCGTCCCCGGCGACCCCGACCACACCTACCACGACACGTTCGTGCTCCAATGGCCCGACCCCGATGTCCCGCCCGCGCCACCGAAGCGGCGCGACTTCCCGCGCTGGCGTGAGCGCGACTGGGGCACGCTGACCATGCAGGACTACGAGAACGTCGAACGCGTGCAGCGCGGCATGAAGTCGGCCGCCTTCCGCGGGCTTCGCCTCAACCCCCGACAGGAGATCAACCTCTTGCACATGCACCGGACGATCGACGAGTACCTCACCCGGGCGACGGTGGTCGTCTGATGACCGACGACGCACTCACCTACTTCGACGACGAGCCGTTCCCCGGCCGGGTCGGGCTCACCTTCGACGAGTCGGTGCCCGCGTGGCCCCAGGCCCGGCGGGCGCCCGAGGGTGCGCCCAACGTCGTGATGATCGTGCTCGACGACGTCGGCTTCGGACAGCTCGGCTGTTTCGGATCGCCGATCGACACGCCGAACCTCGATGCGCTCGCCGCCGACGGGCTCCGGTACCGCAACTTCCACACCACCGCGATGTGCTCGCCCACCCGCGCGTGCATCCTCACGGGGCGCAACCACCACACCTGTGCGATCGGCGGGATCACCGACCTCGCGCTCGGGTTCCCGGGCTACAACGGCCGCATCCCGAAGTCGTGCGGCTTCGTGCCCGCGGTGCTCCGTCAGCAGGGCTGGGCCACCTTCGCCGTCGGCAAGTGGCACCTCACCCCGTCCGACGAGACGCACACGGCCGCGCCCCGCGATCGCTGGCCGCTCGGCCAGGGCTTCGAGCGCTACTACGGCTTCATCGGGGCAGAGACCAACCAGTACTTCCCCGAGCTCGTGATCGACAACACCCCGATCCGGTTCGAGCCGCCGGAGGGATACCACCTCACCGAGGACCTGGTCGACAAGTCGATCGACGCCGTGAACGACCTGCGGGGCACCGACCCCGACAAGCCGTTCTTCCTGTACCTCGCGCTCGGCGCGTGCCACGCTCCGCACCAGGCACCCCCGGAGTTCATCGACGCGTACGCCGGCCGATTCGACGACGGCTGGGACGCCTACCGCGCCCGCACCCACGCCCGCCAGATCGCCGAGGGCATCATGCCGGGGGGCACCGACCTCGCCCCCCGGCCGCCTTGGGTGCCGGAGTGGGAGTCGCTCACCGACGACGAGCGCCGGGGCGCCGCCCGCATGATGGAGGTCTTCGCCGGGTTCCTCACCCACACCGACCACCACCTCGGCCGCCTGCTCGACTTCCTGCGCGCCACCGGAGAGCTCGACGCCACGCTCGTCGTCGTGCTGTCCGACAACGGCGCGTCGGCCGAGGGCGGCAAGTACGGCACGTTCAACGAGAACTTCATCTTCAGCGGTCTGCCCCACGACCAGGCGCGCACGATGGAGCTGCTCCCCGAGCTGGGCGGCCCGATGAGCTACGGCCACTACCCGTGGGGCTGGGCCTATGCCGGCAACACGCCGTTCCAGCGGTGGAAGCGCGAGACCCACGAAGGCGGGATCGGCGATCCGCTGATCGTGCGGGCCCCCGAGACCGCCGACCGCGGGGCCGTGCGCGACCAGTACACGCACGCGATCGACGTCGCCGCGACGATCCTCGACTACACGGGCGTCACCATGCCCACCGTGCTCGACGGGCACCCGCAGGAGCCCGTGGCGGGAGCGAGCTTCGTGGAGTCGCTCATGGTCGGCGACGCGCCCGAGCATCGGCGCACGCAGTACTACGAGCAGTTCGCGTGTCGCGCGATCTACCACGACGGGTGGAAGGCGGTGACCTTCCACCCGTTCTTCCCCTACATGCCGGGGGAGGACCCGAACGCTCCGCACAGCGAGGACCGCTGGGAGCTGTACCACACGGCCGTCGACCCGTCGGAGTGCCACGACCTCGCCGAGGCGGAGCCCGAGATGCTGCGCGCGCTCCAGGAGCGCTGGTTCGAGGAGGCCGGGCGCTACGGCGTGATGCCGCTCAAGGCCGGACGGGGCATGGCGGTCGGCCG